>NZ_CP049801.1:1298560-1623200 GCF_011578045.1 Acinetobacter shaoyimingii | reverse complement strand
AAGTTAACTTATTATAAAAGTTTTATCAGATATGGTCACATTACTTAGGCTATTTTTTTGAGTTGTTTTTATTCAAATAAAATGCTTAAAATACAATCAAATATTTTATAAATGATAAGAATGCCATCTATATATCAATTAAAACCAGCCTTTCAAAATTTATTAAGACCTTGGGTAAAAAAACTGGATCATCTAGGGGTGACAGCCAATCAAGTGACTTTAGTTGCCATGTTTATATCGATCGCGTTGGCATTATTTTTATATCAATATTATTTAACTCATCCACCATCATATCTGTTGTTGCTCTTTCCAATTTGGATGCTCGTCCGTATGGCATTCAATGCAATCGATGGCATGTTGGCGCGAGAGTTTCATCACCAATCTAAACTTGGGGCTTTTTATAATGAATTGAGTGATGTGATTGCGGATACTGCTTTATATTCATGCCTAATGACTTTTAGTTTTATCGATGCAAAATTACTGCTATTGGTAACTTT
The DNA here is from genome assembly GCF_011578045.1 of Acinetobacter shaoyimingii. Classification (NCBI taxonomy): domain Bacteria; kingdom Pseudomonadati; phylum Pseudomonadota; class Gammaproteobacteria; order Moraxellales; family Moraxellaceae; genus Acinetobacter; species Acinetobacter shaoyimingii. The sequence continues at coordinate 1,622,703 of NZ_CP049801.1, read as the reverse complement.
CTTTGCCATATTGTCTGAATATACAGGTGTTATGGCACCTTTGGTGGGTGCAGAACGTCGTTACGATGGTCCAATGGGGAAAAGTGACCGTGCATTTGCTTTTGGTTTTTTAGCCACGTTCATTTTTGTGTTCAGTCTCATTTCAAATCGAAGTGATATTCTGAGTTATATTATCAATGGCGTGCTTGCAATCATGCTCATCTTACTGATGATGACCATATATAACCGTATAAAAAATAGTATTCAAGCTTCAAGTATATAAAAAGATGAGAAGAATCATGTACAAAAATTCCACACATACATTTATAAGCCATGATCAAACTGAATTGTTTTACCAGCATTGGCAAAGCAGTAGCGCAACAGAAAACAAAAAAGCGATTCTGTTATTTCATCGTGGACATGAGCATTCTGATCGTGTAGCACATCTGGTCGATGAGCTTAATTTACCTGAATTCGATTTTTTTGCATGGGATGCACGTGGCCATGGGGAATCTCCAGGCGAACGTGGAGATGCTCCGAGTTTTTCTGCTTGTGTCAAAGATATTCAATATTTTGTAAAGCATATTGAAGCGCAATATGGCATTCAAGAACAAGATATCGCTGTGATTGGTCAAAGTGTTGGTGCAGTACTTTCTGCGACATGGGTGCATGATTATGCCCCAAAAATTCGTGCTTTATGCCTTGCATCGCCTGCTTTTGATATTAAATTATATGTTCCTTTTGCCGAACCTGGTTTACGTGTTTTAAGCCAACTCAAAGGCAATTTCTTTATCCAAAGTTATGTCAAATCCAATATGCTGACGCATGACACTGAGCGTGCCAAAAGCTATGACACGGATCCTAAAATTGCACGTGCAATCTCTGTCCGTATGCTTTTAGGTTTATACGACGCTTCAGCCCGTATCGTGGATGATGCTCAAAATATTTTTGTACCGACACAAGTGCTCTGCTCAGGTTCAGATTTTGTCGTCCATCAAAAACCACAAGTGGAGTTTTATCAAAAACTTCCTCATCCTCAAAAAGAATTCCATATCTTGGATGGGTTTTTTCACGATACCTTGGGTGAGTTAAACCGTGAAATTGCACTAGAGAAAATACGACGTTTTATCACTCAATGCTTTGCTCAGCAGTATCAAGCGCCAGATGTACTAAATGCCGATAAAATTGGAACAAGCTGTGCAATAGCTGAACAACTCAGTTCGGCACTACCTAAAAAATCATTCAAAAATGCTTTTTGGGAATTGACCAAAAAGAATTTGAAAATTGGCAGTATCTTTTCTGAAGGTCTAAAAATAGGTGAAAAAACCGGTTATGACTCAGGCAGTACTTTAGATTTCGTCTATCGCAATCAAACTGAGAGTCAAAATCCAATTGGTAAAATCATCGATCGACAATATCTCAATGCAATTGGTTGGAAAGGTATTCGCGTTCGCAAACAAAACATTGAATTTTTATTGCAAAAATACGCCGATATTTTGGCGCAAAAACGTAAACCGATTCGTATTTTAGATATTGCCTCTGGTCATGGTCGTTATATTTTGGATGCTGTGAGCCAACTCAAAAAGCAACCTGATTCAATCTTGCTGCGAGATTACAGCGCCATTAATGTTCAGGCGGGTCAGGAAATGATTGCAGAACGCGGTTTAGCTGACATTGCACAATTTGTCCAAGCTGATGCTTTTGATACAGCATCTTTGGCTTCTATCAAACCGAAACCAACACTTGCTGTCGTCTCTGGACTATACGAACTCTTTAGTGATAACGACCTGTTACGTCAATCATTAACCGGACTCAGTATAGCGGTCGCTAAAGATGGCTATCTGATTTATACAGGACAAATTTGGCATCCTCAGCAAGAGTTTATTGCTCGAGCATTAACTTCGCATCGTGAAGGTGATGCATGGGTCATGCGATTACGCTCTCAAGCAGAAATGGATGCTCTGGTTGAAGAAGCTGGATTTCAAAAAGTTGATCAATGTATCGATGAATTTGGAATTTTCACGGTATCTGTTGCGCAAAAACGATAATCAACGTACATCCAAAAACAAAAACGAAAATACATCTTAAGCAATGAACATTATTTAAATCATGCTTTTAATGGTGAATGGGGAAGTAAAATGAAACTCGATCAACATGCTGGAACATGGAAATGGGGAATTTTATGCTTATTATTTCTAGCCCCATTTTTCTTTTTGACATATGGTTTTGCCAATCAATATGCCCATAATCTAAAGCATGTTCCTAGTCTTTATTTTGAATGGGAAAAACTTATTCCACTTTGGCCTTGGACCATTGTGCCCTATTGGTCGATTGATTTATTTTATGGATTATCGCTGCTTTTATGTTGGAACACATTTGAACTAAAACAGCATGCCTTCAAATTGTTCACCGCACAACTGATTTGCATTGCTTGTTTTATTTTATTTCCTTTAAAGTTCGCTTTTGAACGCCCTGAACTGACGGGCTTTTTTGGCGTGTGGTTCGATGTTCTGATGGGTTTTGATAAACCCTTTAATCAAGCCCCTTCACTTCATATTGTTCTTTTAGTGATTTTATGGGATTTCTATCGTCGGCATGTATCTGGTCATTGGAAATACGTGGTTGACATCTGGTCATTCTTAATTGGGATTTCAGTGCTCACCACTTGGCAGCATCATTTCATTGATATACCTACAGGTATTTTAGTGGGTGGACTGTGTTTATGGCTGTTTCCAGTTTCAGTGAAATCACCATTTAAAAAAGATGAATTGCAAAGTTTGACACCAAAGCATATCAAACTTGCAGGTTATTATTGGATTGGCGCATTGCTATGTGCCGTTATTGCAATTTTATTTAAAGGTGTATGGCTATGGTTGCTTTATCCTGCGATTAGCTTATGTTTAGTCGGATTTGCTTATGTTTTGGTTCGACCACATTTTTTTCAAAAACAGGCTGATGGAAGACTTACCTCTGCGAGTCGGATTTTATTTGCACCTTATATGTTGTTTGCATGGATCAATAGTCGTCTCTGGACTAAAAAGCATCCTGAAGATTCTACAATCATACAGATCGCCGATAAAACCATCTGTTTAGGTCGGATACCAACTGCAGAAGAAGCCAAACAATATGATGCCTTGTTTGACTGTTGCGCTGAATTGACCGTCTCACATGAACAGTTCTATCAATATTATTTAAGTTTGGATTTGATTCCCTTACAAGCCAACCAACTGTATGAAGCTGTAAAACAGTTTGATCAACTTTGGGATTCTATTTCAATGCAAATTGAGCCACAGCGATTACTGATTTTTTGTGCCTTAGGCTATTCGAGAAGTACGGCCATATTATGTGCATGGCTCATTGAAAAAGAACATGCCTCGAATGTTGAATCAGCCATTAATCTGATCAAACATGCAAGACCATGGATCGTATTAAACCCTGAACAGATTCAACAATTAAATTTATTTGTCCTTAAATTAAAAGGACTTTCTCCATGAAAATGAAGTTTTTAATTCTGTCTAAACTGTTACACAGCGGTTCCTATCAATTATTTTCAGGCTATATAGTCTTTAGTCTTTCAATACTCATTATCCTCTTTAAATTCCATACATTCTGGCAATACAGCTTGATCATCATAGCCATGCTTCTCGTTGCCATTCATCACTATGTCGCGCTTAGAGTTAAACTGGATGCTGAGCTACTCGAATACTTGTCCAAGACTGAAGATGCCCAACAGCTTGAACAACTTACGCAAGAACTTGATCAGAGCTTAGTGACATTAAAACTGATGCCTGAGCAACGGACAGGTCGGTCTTGGGATTTAAGATTGAAGGGATGTCAAAAATTATTTAAATGGCAAATCTCTTTACTGGTTCTACAGTTTGTGTATTTAATCATCGTATTAGTACCCATGTTCTAAGCCAATAAACATAACACATCGAAACTGATATCGATTACTTCAAAATCAAAAATAAGCAAAAGTGAACTGAACAATGAGCAATGATATAGATTTAACTCAACAGCAAGAAATCATTCCCCGAAAAGGCAATATCATTACCCAGTCATTGGCACGTTTCTTGGCGTTTTTGACCAGACGTAGCGCTCGACTGCTGACTGGTGCACGAAGTCTTTGGCTTTATGGTCAACCCCTTAATCATCAAAGAATCTATTTTGCCAACCACAATAGTCATATCGATTTCATTTTGCTGTGGTCCTCCCTGCCAACTGAAATACGTCGCCGTACTAGACCCATCGCTGCTTCAGATTATTGGTTAAAAGATGGTTTTCGCCGATTTCTTATTCAAGACACGTTTAATGGTGTGACCATCAAACGTAAAAAGGAACAGCCAAATAATCGTGAAAATCCTGTTCCAGAAGACCCATTACAACCCGTGAAAGAAGTGTTAGCACAAGGCTATTCGATCATTTTTTTCCCAGAAGGTACACGTAATCTAGAAGATGATGTTCAATTACTAAATTTTAAAAGTGGTTTGTATTATTTATCACAACAATTTCCAGAGGTTGAAGTTGTCCCTGTTTGGATCTCAAATTTAAAACGGGTAATGCCTAAGGGTGCAATCATACCTTTGCCACTATTATCGACGGTGATTTTTGGAGCACCACTCGATAAAGCAAAATATCCTGATAAAAAAGAATTTCTGGAATACGCTCAGCAAGAATTATTAAAACTCAAAGAGGTCGAACATCAATGACACTCAATAATCTACAACAGACCTATTTTTTATTTGGTATTTTCACCTGTATTTTAATATTTGCATCTACTGTGGGGTACATTTTAAAACGTAAAGCGGGTCATACACCTTCACCTGTTATTGATAATCTAAATGCTCGAATCAATGCATGGTGGGTTATGCTGTTGGTGATTGGTACGGCTATTTTGATTGGAAATACTGCCTTTATTATTCTATTCGCACTCATTTCACTTTTTGCATTAAGAGAATTTATTAGTTTATTGCCTACGCGACGTGGTGATTATCTGCCCCTGTTAGTGGCTTTTTATTTTGTCATTCCTTATCAATATTATTTGGTTTATATCGATTGGTATGGTCTCTATTCAATTTTTATTCCACTTTATGTGTTTTTATTTATTCCTATTGCCAGTTTAAAGCAAGAAGACACCACGCATTTTCTAGAACGCAGTGCAAAAATCCAGTGGGGACTCATGGTCAGTGTTTTCTGTATTTCACATGTACCTGCTTTGCTCAATTTGAAACTGCGGGATTTTGACGGACAACCCATTTGGTTAGCCATCTGGCTGATCATGGTGGTACAAGCTTCTGATATTTTACAGTATGTGTGTGGAAAATTATGGGGCAAACATAAAGTTGCACCCGTACTTTCACCTTCCAAAACAGTTGAAGGTTTAGTCGGTGGTGTTATCTTAGCGACTGCACTTGGTGTTGCAATGTCGTGGCTTACGCCATTTAGCTATTGGGAAGCCGCTTATATGGGCATCATTGTCTGTATTTTTGGATTCTTTGGTGGACTGGTCATGTCAGCCATTAAACGTGATCGCGGTGTTAAGGATTGGGGACAACTGATTCAAGGACATGGTGGTATGTTAGATCGCATTGACTCAATTTGTTTTTCTGCACCTATCTTCTTTCACATTTTAAGGTATTGGTGGAGCGCCTAAATTACGATAAACTTCAATAGAATATAAAAATTTCTATTTAAAATAATACATGACCCTAGAAGGTAACAAATGAAACATCAAATTCGTTTAATGTTGATTGCGCCTTGTCTCATGCTACATGGATGTAGCTGGTTCGAATCCTCATCGCATTGCAATCTTCCACAGGTCAAATCATCTGTGGAAAAATTATATATGACCCAAGTAAATTTTAAAGCAACATCTTCTCTCAAAGCATCTAATGAGCAGAACACTGTTGCACATCAATCTTCAAAAAACATTGAACTCGAATATATTCAAGATCTCGATATTCAACATATTACAAAATCTGAAGCCAAAAGTGATGCAGATGAACTTGTAAATGCTGCAATAGAGCGCTTCCAAGATGCTGAATTGATTTGCGAAGGCACGATTCATCATAAAATTAATGCTCAAAAAATAGAGACATTAAAGCAAACACTAGGTGAACATTATGTTGATATTATCGATCATGATCAGTTGAATATTCCAGTCATTTATGCCATTCAACATCAGAAAAACACTAATGAATATCAAGTTCAATATACTGCTAAAAATCCAATTCACATCATGCAAGCCATGTGGATTTTGCAATCTTCAAACTCAAATCTGCCTGATCAAACACATGCTGATCAGGAATAATTTTGATTAATGCATTTATTTTTTTAGTGATATCGACAACATGATGATTCTCAATATTATTTTGTATAACCACGCAATAAATGAATGTTTATTGTAAGTTATATCTCACATCATAAGATGTTTTTGACCAGTATCATTATTTTTGCATTCGGGTTAAATTTTATTCAACAGGAAATAGGATGTTTCCGAAACGAAAAACAACAATGATAGGTTTCAGCATAGGATGTGGGATCGAACGGGATTTCTATCTAAAATAGACGACTCAATGAAAAAAAGCTCAATCTGGATGATTGAGCTTTTTTCTTGTCCTTGTCATCTTCAAATTTTTGCAAATTGAATCGTTTAAAATTTTACTTTTTCTTTTTAAACAGTTTTTCTTTACATCGTCTTTTCCAAATCGACTTTATCTTCAGATTCTAAATATTGCAAAAATACCTACCTCATTCAACTCAATGTACTTAAAGCGATTCTTGTGCTTCAGCTATTAACACAATTCTACCGAACACGTTTGATCTGAGCTTGACGCTCATGTATGTGCTGACTAACATGCTTACACAATCATTGAAACTACGGTATCTGCTTTGTCGATCATACAATCTTCTCGCCAAAATCAATTTTTAAAATCAGTATTTGTTAAGTTCGCTTGTATTTCAATGAGTGCATTTCTTATTTCAGCATGTTCACCCTTAGGTATGGGCTCAGTTGCCAAGCGTTCAGCAAAACTTTCGAATGGTATTCAAAAGGCTTATGCGGTTGATCCGTATACAGCAAATCGTGTTGCGCCAATGATCGTACAAAGTGCTGAAAAATATCAAGTTGATCCATTATTAATGGCGGCAATGATTCGTCAAGAATCAAGTTATCGAAGTAATGCGATTTCTCCAGCTGGTGCTGTGGGTCTTACTCAAGTTATTCCACGTTATTGGCAACAAACTTGTCCTGGCAATTTGTACGATGAATTTACCAATGTAAATTGTGGTACCTATATTTTGTCCCGTTATAACCAATCAGCAGGAAGCTGGAAAAAGGCTTTGGCTTATTATAATGTCGGTCCTACAGGGTATGAAACAAACCGTAAAATGCGTAAGCAAGGTAAACGCTACGCTAAACAAGTGAAAGTTCATAAACAAAATTTAAAAGGTGCTTTGTAATTCAACCAAACCAATAAAAAAGCCTCTATAAAGAGGCTTTTTTTAGATTTTTTTGTTGTATTTAATGGCTTTTAAGATATTCAACCACTTGAGTATTTCCTGCCATTTCAGCAAGTTCTAATGCGGTATATTGCCCCTTATAAGCGACATTTGCACCTTTTGACACGAGCAGTTTCACGACATCTAAATTGTCATTTTCAGCAGCTGCTTGCAATGCACTATAACCTTCCTCATCAGTCTGATTGGCATCAGTACCACTTTCTAGAAGTGCTTCAACTTCGGGAAGGTTTCCTAATGATGCGTGATAAACCAGTTCAGGAAGATGGAGTTCATCATCATCTTCAGGGATTGGGGAGAATGAGTTGAGTTTCATAATATATATTACCTAATTAAATCAGATTTCAAACCAAAATGTAATCCTGATAACTGCTCAGATAGCTCTTTCAAAACTTCATGAATCTCACTTAACACGTCATTATTACTAGCGTATGATTCGATGATTTCACCATTACTATTATGAACAAGCAAAAATATATTAGATTTTGATTCACTTTTCGATACTATTGGAAAATTTCCTTTAACAAAATTACATTTTTTAAATGTAGATTTTTGATGATCTAAATTTTCATTCGTACTAATAGGGTATCTAAACATTGTTGAATTACTATCAAACTCTTCTAATTTATCAATCAATATAGGTATTTCTACAGGAATATCAAACCAGTTATATCCACTTCTACTATTTATAAAATCACGGTTCTTTTGCAGAATAATTAAAAATTTTCAAATAAAATTTTAATTGAATGAACATTAAATATTTTTTTATCTTTACCATTTTCAATTAACTTTGGGAAATCTTCCCCATTTCCAGTTTTTGCTTTTTTGATACTTACTTTATGTATTAAAGTAATTGCTGACTTTAAATACAGTTCAATAGAATGCCTATAAAGATATAATATTGGTAATTTACCCCCACCAATACCAAAGCCATATTTACTATGTTTATTATCATCTAGTGCCTGTGCAGCACAATAGAACGAGTCCGCTGTCGCCCCAAACCCTAAATCTATCTGCAAAGCTAACGGTTTGAAATAATCTTCGATCATAATTTTATTAATATCTAATATTTACAGTCATTAATATACATTATTAAATCAAAAAGCCCCCTTACGGAGGCTCTTTAAAACAATCTAAATTTACGCTTTAGCAATTGCAGGTTTTACATCACCAATTTGTTCAGCTTCATTTTCATGCACAATTAACGCCACAGCAATTGCCGTAATCAACACAGGTAAACCAACAACCATAAAGTTAATGTAAGCAGGTAGGCTCATGCCCAATAACGCACCAATCAAGATTGGACCCACAATCGCACCCATACGACCAATTGCAGACGACCAACCAATACCCGTTGAGCGAACAGCCAAAGGATAATATTGCGCCACATAGCTATACAACAACATTTGCGAACCAATTGAAGCAGCACCCGCCAAGAATACCAACACGTACAACACAACTTGTGGTGGATTAAAGCCCATTAAACTCATGACAATGGCACCCATGAGACCTAAACACATCAACACAGGTTTTAAATGGAATCGATCTGCCAGTACACCACCACCAATAATTCCAACGACAGCGCCCATATTCATTGCAAGCATGAACATCAAACTATTATTCATTGAATACCCTGCCGCCATCATTAATTTCGGTAACCAGCTGCTTAATGCATACATGGTTAACAGACAAGTAAAGAATGCAAGCCAAAACAATAATGTATTTGCCATACGTCCACGTTTAAATAAACTCACAACGCTCGCAGATTCAGGTACTTCAACTTTATTTAATTCAAATGTTGTATGTTCAGATATTTTAAGTTCAGGGGCCAAGTCTCGAATAATTTGTCGTGCTTCAGTTTGCTTGCCCTGATGAACAATAAACGTCAAAGATTCAGGCAAGAATTTCCAAATGACTGGCAATAAAAATAATGGAATGCCCGCAATAAAAAACATAATTTCCCAGCCAAAGTTCGGTGTAAATTGCGCGCCCAATAACGCTGCCATCACACCACCCACCGCATAACCACTGAACATTGTGGTCACTAAAGTACTGCGTTTAGTTGCAGGTGCATACTCAGAAGTTAATGCCACCAAATTCGGCATCACACCACCAATGCCTAAACCAGCTAAGAAACGTAAAATACCAAATTCAGTCGGATTGGATGCAAAACCACCAGCAAAAGTCAGGCCACTAAAGAGCACAATACAAATCATAATGACTTTCTTACGACCAATTTTATCGGCTAAAGAACCAAAAATCATCGCACCAAACATCATGCCTGCTAAAGCTGTACTTGCAAGCATACCTGCCTGAACTGCGGAAAGTCCCCACTCTTGCATCAATAGTGGTAAAACTACGCCATTAATCGCTAAATCATAACCGTCAAAAAGAATAATCAATAAACACCATGCAACTACCTTAAAATGGAAAGGAGTAAATTTTGCATGATCAATAATCTTATTTACATTCATTGTTTCTGCATTCATCAATGCTTGTCTCCATATAAGCATGTCTTAAAATCACACTATTTTTATAGTTCGATTTGTATTTCTTCAGATTAATTGAATGTCATACCTACTCGCTATAAGACTAAAGATTTGAGCTAAAATGATTTATAAGTTTTTGTTTGTTACTAATTTTTACAAAACAAATCACATAAAATAGATTGTTTTTTGTATATTAATATTTCAATAATTCATCTATCTTTCTTAATAAAAATACAAATTTATTGGTGCTTAATTATTATATAGTGAGTATTAATGGTAATTTTTTAAATGTATTATCGTTTTATAAATCATCAAAATTATGTAAATACTTACTTATTAAGACCTAATAACGATTAATAGAAGATTAAAATCAGATAAATTATTTTATTAAATACATTTATTTGTATTAAATTTAATCGATTATAATATTGATCATGCCTCAATAATGAAGAATTATTAAATGATATTTACACTTAATTTTATATCTGATCATCTTATGCCATATTCATAAACGATTAGGTATTAAGTAAATCATATTGTTTTAGCAAATGACTTATTAATCTATTTTTACATTGAATCCTTTAAGCTTCAAATAATCTAAGAATAGCCAAATCTATGTTCATTGTTCATTTGAGCTGAGTCAATTCATCATATTGTTCAGTTCCGAATAAATACAGCCTGTATAACCTGTATAAGTATAAATAGTCATAAAGGAATCTTTTAAGGACTGATCGTATTTTATTTCCTTTTCTTTGTTGAACCCCACACATAAAAAAATCCCCCTCTACATTTTCGTAGAGAGGGATTTCGAATAATGAGCTGGCGATGACTTACTCTCACATGGCAAACGCCACACTACCATCAGCGCGAAGAGGTTTCACTTCTGAGTTCGGGAAGGGATCAGGTGGTTCACTCTTGCTATTGTCGCCAGCACAACTGTTGTGACTTTGCTTGGGTCTTATATCGAAATCATCTCTCTTGCGAAACGATGTTTCTCATTGCCTTTGCTTGGTCAAAGAAGTTATTAACAGAAATACTTGAGTTTCTTTAATTCGTTCAGTTTAGCGGTTTATTTAACTAAATCAAGTTTGATCGTTTGATTTCGAATCAATCGAGCTTTATACAACAACTGTTTGGGTGTTGTATAGTCAAGCCTCACGAGTAATTAGTATTGGTCAGCTTCACATATCACTATGCTTCCACATCCAACCTATCAACGTTGTAGTCTTCAACGGCTCTTTAGAGGACATATAGTCCTTGGGAAATCTTATCTTGAGGTAGGCTTCCCGCTTAGATGCTTTCAGCGGTTATCCCTTCCGAACATAGCTACCCGGCGATGCGACTGGCGTCACAACCGGTACACCAGAGGTTCGTCCACTCTGGTCCTCTCGTACTAGGAGCAGATCCTCTCAAATTTCCAACGCCCACGGTAGATAGGGACCGAACTGTCTCACGACGTTCTAAACCCAGCTCGCGTACCTCTTTAAATGGCGAACAGCCATACCCTTGGGACCTGCTTCAGCCCCAGGATGAGATGAGCCGACATCGAGGTGCCAAACACCGCCGTCGATATGAACTCTTGGGCGGTATCAGCCTGTTATCCCCAGAGTACCTTTTATCCGTTGAGCGATGGCCCTTCCATACAGAACCACCGGATCACTAAGACCTACTTTCGTACCTGCTCGACTTGTGGGTCTCGCAGTTAAGCGCGCTTTTGCCTTTATACTCTACGCGTGATTTCCGACCACGCTGAGCGCACCTTCGTACTCCTCCGTTACTCTTTAGGAGGAGACCGCCCCAGTCAAACTACCCACCAGACATGGTCCTCGCTCCAGATTATGGAGCAGAGTTAGAACCTCAATATTACCAGGGTGGTATTTCAAGATTGGCTCCATCGCAACTAGCGTCGCGACTTCAAAGCCTCCCACCTATCCTACACAAGTAAGATCAAAGTTCAATGTCAAGCTGCAGTAAAGGTTCACGGGGTCTTTCCGTCTAGCCGCGGGTACACCGCATCTTCACGGCGAATTCGATTTCACTGAGTCTCTGCTGGAGACAGCGCCCCCATCATTATGCCATTCGTGCAGGTCGGAACTTACCCGACAAGGAATTTCGCTACCTTAGGACCGTTATAGTTACGGCCGCCGTTTACTGGGGCTTCGATCAAGAGCTTCGCTTACGCTAACCCCATCAATTAACCTTCCAGCACCGGGCAGGCATCACACCCTATACGTCCACTTTCGTGTTTGCAGAGTGCTATGTTTTTAATAAACAGTTGCAGGGGCCTGGTTTCTGTGGCTGTCAATAGCTCATCCCGCAAGGGGAATCACCGTCGACAGCGTACCTTCTCCCGAAGTTACGGTACCATTTTGCCTAGTTCCTTCAGCAGAGTTCTCTCAAGCGCTTTGGTCTACTCGACCTGACCACCTGTGTCGGTTTCGGGTACGATTCCTGTGTAACTGAAGCTTAGAGACTTTTCCTGGAAGTATGGTATCAGCCACTTCGCTAATAAATTAGCTTGCTATCAGTTCTCAGCATAGAGTACCCCGGATTTGCCTAAGATACATGCCTACAACCTTTCACCTGGACAACCATCGCCAGGCTGACTTAACCTTCTCCGTCCTCTCATCGCATTACACAGAAGTATTGGAATATTAACCAATTTCCCATCGACTACGCCTTTCGGCCTCGCCTTAGGGGTCGACTCACCCAGCCCCGATTAACGTTGGACTGGAACCCTTGGTCTTTCAGCGAACGAGTTTTTCACTCGTTTTGTCGTTACTCACGTCAGCATTCGCACTTCTGATACCTCCAGCAGACTTCTCAATCCACCTTCATCGGCTTACAGAACGCTCCCCTACCACTTGCAATAAATTGCAAATCCGCAGCTTCGGCACATAGTTTTAGCCCCGTTACATCTTCCGCGCAGGCCGACTCGACTAGTGAGCTATTACGCTTTCTTTAAAGGGTGGCTGCTTCTAAGCCAACCTCCTAGCTGTCTATGCCTTCCCACATCGTTTCCCACTTAACTATGATTTTGGGGCCTTAGCTGGCGGTCTGGATTGTTTTCCTCTTGACTACGGACGTTAGCACCCGCAGTCTGTCTCCCGGATAGTACTCATTGGTATTCGGAGTTTGCATCGGTTTGGTAAGTCGGGATGACCCCCTAGCCGAAACAGTGCTCTACCCCCAATGGTATTCGTCCGAGGCGCTACCTAAATAGCTTTCGGGGAGAACCAGCTATCACCAGGCTTGATTAGCCTTTCACCCCTATCCACAAGTCATCCCCTGGCTTTTCAACGACAGTGGGTTCGGTCCTCCAGTTAGTGTTACCCAACCTTCAACCTGCTCATGGATAGATCGCCTGGTTTCGGGTCTACACCCAGCAACTAAACGCCCTATTAAGACTCGATTTCTCTACGGCTCCCCTATGCGGTTAACCTTGCTACTGAATGTAAGTCGCTGACCCATTATACAAAAGGTACGCAGTCACCGAACAAGTCGGCTCCCACTGCTTGTATGCATGCGGTTTCAGGATCTATTTCACTCCCCTCACAGGGGTTCTTTTCGCCTTTCCCTCACGGTACTGGTTCACTATCGGTCAGTCAGGAGTAGTATTTAGCCTTGGAGGATGGTCCCCCCATATTCAGACAAGGTTTCACGTGCCTCGCCCTACTCGACATCATCATATCAGCCCTTTCGTGTACAGGACTATCACCTACTATGGTCGCACTTCCCAGAGCGTTCCACTAAAGCTGATATGACTTAATGGGCTTTTCCCCTTTCGCTCGCCGCTACTGAGGGAATCTCAATTGATTTCTTTTCCTAAGGGTACTGAGATGTTTCACTTCCCCTCGTTCGCCTCGTATGACTATGTATTCATCATACGATACCGACCTTATGATCGGTGGGTTTCCCCATTCAGAAATCTTCGGATCACAGGATATTTGCCGCCTCCCCGAAGCTTATCGCAGGCTATTACGTCTTTCATCGCCTCTGACTGCCAAGGCATCCACCACATGCACTTAATTACTTGACTATACAACCCCAAACAGTCGTTCATCCCTACAAGCAGGATAAGCAACAGATCAACCAATTTCTTAGTCAATCATACAGTTGGCGTCTGTGCACTTAAGCACTATACAGCTTCAATTAGATTCATATACCAAAACGCTTGATTCAGTTAATTTCGCTAGTTCTCATTCAATCACTTCAACTCCATAACTTGCGTTACTTCGTTTCCGCTTTTGTATGAGTTTGAACAAATTATTTCAACTCAAATATATTCTGTTAATGATTCACCACGTCTTCGTCAGATCGTGGTCAACTGTGATAAATCACAGAAGTTAACAAGACGCGCATATTACGCTAACTTCTTATTAAATTCTATAATCTACGACTTCGTTCGATTAAAGCCTGCGCAAAGCAGTACTTATATGATCAAACACTACGCGCAGCGTAGCTGCTTGTCTTGCGTTTCGACAAAGCGTTGCTTTGTTATTTCGAAACTCTGGTGGAGACTAGGAGAGTCGAACTCCTGACCTCCTGCGTGCAAAGCAGGCGCTCTACCAACTAAGCTAAGTCCCCAGCTTATCATCTATAGATTCGATATATCTTTACGCTCTGTTCGCCTCAGTACTTTCATACTGCGTTAGTCAGAATGGTGGGTCTGACAAGACTTGAAACTTGTGACCCCACGCTTATCAAGCGTGTGCTCTAACCAACTGAGCTACAGACCCTCAGATACATCTTCATGAAGAACAACTTGTTGTGGATTCTTACCAATCGTCAATCTTTCGTTAAGGAGGTGATCCAGCCGCAGGTTCCCCTACGGCTACCTTGTTACGACTTCACCCCAGTCATCGGCCACACCGTGGTAAGCGTCCTCCTTACGGTTAGACTACCTACTTCTGGTGCAACAAACTCCCATGGTGTGACGGGCGGTGTGTACAAGGCCCGGGAACGTATTCACCGCGGCATTCTGATCCGCGATTACTAGCGATTCCGACTTCATGGAGTCGAGTTGCAGACTCCAATCCGGACTACGATCGGCTTTTTGAGATTAGCATCCTATCGCTAGGTAGCAACCCTTTGTACCGACCATTGTAGCACGTGTGTAGCCCTGGTCGTAAGGGCCATGATGACTTGACGTCGTCCCCGCCTTCCTCCAGTTTGTCACTGGCAGTATCCTTAAAGTTCCCGGCTTAACCCGCTGGCAAATAAGGAAAAGGGTTGCGCTCGTTGCGGGACTTAACCCAACATCTCACGACACGAGCTGACGACAGCCATGCAGCACCTGTATGTAAGCTCCCGAAGGCACCAATCCATCTCTGGAAAGTTCTTACTATGTCAAGACCAGGTAAGGTTCTTCGCGTTGCATCGAATTAAACCACATGCTCCACCGCTTGTGCGGGCCCCCGTCAATTCATTTGAGTTTTAGTCTTGCGACCGTACTCCCCAGGCGGTCTACTTATCGCGTTAGCTGCGCCACTAAAGCCTCAAAGGCCCCAACGGCTAGTAGACATCGTTTACGGCATGGACTACCAGGGTATCTAATCCTGTTTGCTCCCCATGCTTTCGTACCTCAGTGTCAGTATTAGGCCAGATGGCTGCCTTCGCCATCGGTATTCCTCCAGATCTCTACGCATTTCACCGCTACACCTGGAATTCTACCATCCTCTCCCATACTCTAGCCAACCAGTATCGAATGCAATTCCCAAGTTAAGCTCGGGGATTTCACATTTGACTTAATTGGCCACCTACGCACGCTTTACGCCCAGTAAATCCGATTAACGCTCGCACCCTCTGTATTACCGCGGCTGCTGGCACAGAGTTAGCCGGTGCTTATTCTGCGAGTAACGTCCACTATCTCAGAGTATTAATCCAAGTAGCCTCCTCCTCGCTTAAAGTGCTTTACAACCAAAAGGCCTTCTTCACACACGCGGCATGGCTGGATCAGGGTTCCCCCCATTGTCCAATATTCCCCACTGCTGCCTCCCGTAGGAGTCTGGGCCGTGTCTCAGTCCCAGTGTGGCGGATCATCCTCTCAGACCCGCTACAGATCGTCGCCTTGGTAGGCCTTTACCCCACCAACTAGCTAATCCGACTTAGGCTCATCTATTAGCGCAAGGTCCGAAGATCCCCTGCTTTCCCCCGTAGGGCGTATGCGGTATTAGCATCCCTTTCGAGATGTTGTCCCCCACTAATAGGCAGATTCCTAAGTATTACTCACCCGTCCGCCGCTAGGTTAGGTAGCAAGCTACCTTCCCCCGCTCGACTTGCATGTGTTAAGCCTGCCGCCAGCGTTCAATCTGAGCCATGATCAAACTCTTCAGTTTAATACTTCGTAGCGCCTTAAAGGGCGCCAATCTTGGCTCATCAATTTTCTGACATTAATTTCTCAAATAAACTTCGAGTAATTTCTACCATCAATCAATGAAAATAATTTCGATCAATCAACCAGTAAAAATCCACACAAGTTGTTCTTCATAATCTCTTAATGATCTTCTTGCTCTTCGTCAGAGACAAGTTCGACGCAAAAAAACTAACAACTTAACCTGTTCAGCTAAGTTCGTTTTGCTGTATCGCGTCGGGATGCTGCGTATTCTATACAGATTTAAATGGAGCGCAACCCCTATTTTCAATTTATTTAACCGTGTGATTATTTTTTATTCAATTTTTAAATCAATGATCATTTTTAGCACTTGTAATGCGTATAAAAACACCATAACAACCAATTTAAATGATATTTAGATAGCACTAATCAAAATGCCACACCATGTCACGACTTCACTTTGGTCTAACTAGGCAAATAAACATTCGCTCCATAGAATAATTCCACTCTCTCATTATTGTTTATAAAATGCCACACTTAATCTTCTATCGTAGCCTCTTATTGTTACTGGGCATTTCCATACTGGCTTTTGGTGTTGTCCTTTCCATTCATTCGCATTTAGGTACAGCGCCTATTTCATCTGTACCTTATACATTTAGCTATTTGGTGCCATTAAGTGTCGGTACTTTAACTATACTGATGCATGCCCTATTTATTGTCATACAAATGCTGTTGTTGGGTAGGAATTTCCAATGGTTCCAGTGGTCACAACTATTTATGGGCATTATTTTTGGTTTCTTGATTGATGGCATTTTAAATCTGACTGCATCTTGGTCATTCGAATTCTATGCTACACGATTATTTATAAGTTTGATGAGCTGTGTGCTGACTGCTATTGGTGTGTGCTTAATGGTGAAAGCGAATTTAATTTTATTGGCCGGTGATGGCTTGTATATCGCATTTGTAAAAAGATTCGGATTTAATCTAGGTAATTGTAAAACTGTTGGTGACTGTATTTTGGTCAGTATTTCTATTCTGAGTTCATATCTCGTTTTGCATGAAGTCGTTGGCGTCCGTGAAGGTACGATTATTACAGCCTTACTGGT
This sequence comes from Acinetobacter shaoyimingii, assembly GCF_011578045.1. NCBI lineage: Bacteria > Pseudomonadati > Pseudomonadota > Gammaproteobacteria > Moraxellales > Moraxellaceae > Acinetobacter > Acinetobacter shaoyimingii. Next base: position 1,605,277 of record NZ_CP049801.1, on the reverse strand, counting down.
TGGCTCGATTATTAGAATGATTAAACCGTATTTTGACCTAATTCAGTTAGATCCCCCCCTCAAATCAAGCTCAGATTTACAACAATAATAGGGCTAGTCGACAATAGAGTTAAGCTACGACCATATAAAATAGAAAATTTCTTGATCTAATCATTTCAAAGTCACCGCATCATCAGGATCTATTTAAAGATCCTGATGATCATTGATTAAAGTTAATCTTGATGATTCAGCTTAAATCTTTCTGCAAATCGCTCTGCTAATGCAGTAATGGTTAAACTTGGATTAACGCCCACATTCACCGGTATTGCACTACCATCAACAACGTATAAGTTTGGGTATCCAAAAACTTGATGATTAGTATCAATCACACCTTTAGACGGATCTGCTGCCATCACAGCACCACCAAGCAAATGCGCTGTCACAGACAGATTTCCCACACTTTCTAAAAGATTATTCTGTGCAATGCCGTGACTGGCTTCTGCAAAATGCTTTGCAGCTTTATTGGCCAAGGGGATAAATGATGGCGACCTCTCACCCACAGACATTTGAGATTTTAAAAAACGCCTACCACCTCGTAATAAAGTCCGGCCATAAACAAACCTGAGCTCATTGTCTGCTTGTTGCATGACTGTTAACACCGATATACGTTTATGCCATGCTTTCACGCGCCATGACACCGTTGACTGTATCGGTTGAAATAATAATTTTCCAAGCACCTTAAATAACCGTTTGATAGGAGATGTGTGACTCACCAAAGGCCCCATATAGAATTTCATAAATTCATAACTGGCTGGAAAACGGTTTTGCGTGATATGCGTACCTTCATCTGCATGGAAATGACTAGAAATAGTGGTGCCTTGTGTGACATCGACATCTTTGTCATTCGACAAAATGCTCACAATCGCCTCACTATTGGTTCTGACATGTTCCCCGAGTTGTTTGGAAATCATAGCTAAGGTTTTATAGCGATCACGTGAAGCAAATAAAATCTCCAATGTTCCAACAACGCCCGCAGCTAAAATCACTTTTTTCGCCTGAATGATTTGTTTCGGGATTTTTTTCCAAGGATGCTGGGTATGAATCAAATAGCCTTCACCATCATTTAAGCATTCAAGATGTGAAACTTTTGTTTCGGCATAAATCTTCACACCTAACTGTTCGGCTTGATATAGGTAATTTTTGTCCAGACTATTCTTTGCCCCAAAGGAACACCCTGTAATACAGCTGCCACATCGACTACACCCTCGACGTTTAGGTCCTTTACCATTAAAAAATGGATCTTCTATCTCTTGATCTGGATCGCCAAAATAAATACCTTGAGGCACAGTTGAAAACGTCTGATGAGCGCCCATCTGTTTGGCGGTTTGTTCAAGCCATTGATCTTGAATATTGTGATAAGGATTGTCTGTAACCCCAAGCATATATTTCGTTGTTTGATAATGCGGTGCAAGTTCTGTTTCCCAATTTAAACTTAAATCTGTCCACGTTGGATCGTTATAAAAGCGTTGACCAGGTTCAAGCAACACTGCTGCGTAAACCAAGCTACCACCACCTACCCCAATACCACGCACCACACCCAAATGTTGAAACACATCTTGCGCCAGAATACCGTGCATGCCCAATGCAGGTGCCCAAGCTAAATCACGTGAATTTTGTCCTGCTTGTTTGAGATCATCAGCACTTAGACGACGTCCTTGTTCCAGAACTGCCACCTGATAACCCTGTTCGGCCAGTCTTAACGCTGAAACACTGCCACCAAAACCAGAACCAACAATTACAACATCATATTGCTCTGGCATATTCATGACTCACGACTGAGTAAAAATGGCATAGGAAAATGTCTGAGAATGGGTAAATCAATAATCGTCATACACAAGAGTGTATGGCCATTTAAAACCCGTAATTCATCTCGAACCCATCGCCACGGCATGGGAGCACTCATGCCATAATCCAAATACACCGTCATTTGTCCATCAAGCTTTGATGGACCTTGCCGACAGGACATGACATATTTTTCTGTGCGTCCTTTAGCCGTATTTACAATATTGGTTGCATGTTGTGGATCTTTAAATTGTTTACCTAACCAATTGGGTAACCCCGTCAATGCCAAAGATGGATGAGCCGTTTTTCGCAACCAAAATGGACCGATAAAACTGGCACGAAAAAACCCAACACGAAATGCTTCATCAGGTGAGGATAATTGTAGAAATGTTTTTCTAATTTCGGCTAATGACGCCTGTTGAAGATCTTCAACAGTATTAATCTGCTTATCGATCATGACCTGACACCCTCCATAGCATCAAATTTGATTCTAATTCCATTAAAAAATAAACTGTTATTCGAGTTTTATTATTGCTTAGATTATGCACAGTTTTGTTTATAAATAAAACAATTTAAATTACATAGACTTAACAAAATTTTAAAAATATTTATTTATAATTCAATAAAATAGTAGCCTGAGCATAGACTTTTCCAACTGTGGCTTTAGCCTCATTCAAATAATAGCGGGCATACATTTGCTGCACAAAATGAGACCCTGATTGTTGACTAAGGGAATCTTGTTCAGTACCAATCAGTACAGGAAGATGCTGCTCATTAAGAATTTGAACTCCAACATTACTATAATAATCCCCGATCACATTGCTCAGAAAACCCACTGAATTTATGTTATTGATTTGATTATTATCAGTTATTTTGAGTGTGAAATTTCGCTGATTTAAATAACCATTACAATCAATACGCAATTGAAATGGCTGTACTTGTGCCGTAAATGCAGCATGATCAAAAGCACTACTACTCACTGGTGAAAGAATAACTTCTTGATCTTGTACAATACAAGTGGGCTTTAAAATATTGATGCCCGAAACGCTGAGCTGTAAACGTGATTGAGTATATGTTGTTACTGTATTTGCATAAATTGCATCATCCAAAGATTGATCCTCATCTACAGCGATCAGATTCGCAATAAAATGCCCAATATTCAGTGCTATATTCAGATGGTTGAGTTGATCAATAATGTCATCATTTTGAGGCATGGCATCAAGATACAATCGTGCTTGAGGCACATCTACACCAACATCAAACTGATTTTGCATTGGATTCAACAATTGATATTGATCCGATCCTTCGAACAGATTAACCCCTTCAACTTGTGAAGCCTCTGTATTTAAGCCAACGTGCTTTCCAGTTAAAGAATTTGACAGTGTCAAAGCGATGTAAGCATGTGCCACTAAATAATTGAGTGCAGCATTCCCTGTTATTTGTCCGCTTAAAGAACGAATTTTAAAAAATGTATATTGGCCATTTTGCAGAATATTTGTAGGATCAAGATCGGACAATGAATCGACTTGGAAACGCAGTTTCATTGCTGAATTTTGTGTACATCCAGATAAAATATTTTGACCAGATCCACTGCCTAAGCCACTCATGGCAGTTGCACTAGAAGGCATAATCTGTTCTGCAACCAGTGCATAATTTGCATTTTGCTGTAACAAGCAGCTCGAATCTGCATAGCTCAATTGACTATATAATCCCAACATACATGGCAAAATTATGGGCATGATGTGTCTTAAATTTGGCATACAGCTTCTATCATTTGATATTGGGTAGAATTGAGGTCAATATTTTGCAGATCGACATCTCCTAAGAGACAATGCTGTTGATCACCCTCGCCCCATCGTATAGCGCTATTTGGCTTTAACTTTTGCAATTCATCGATAAACACTTGATTGGATTGACCGACCGTACCTACTTTTGCGCCTTCATCATTATAAAGAGTTGAACCTAAAGGGATTTGACTGTTGTCCTTTAAACTTAAGATGAGAATAATATTTTCACTACGACTCGCTTCAAATACTGCCATAGTTGAACTAAAGCGTTTAGGTACCACCCGATTTTCAAAACGATCAAGTGTGACATTTAATGGCAATTGTGTCGGTTTAAACTGTACATAGTTGGCTTCATATGCTGTCAGATTTGGATAGATGGCATTACCCCAACGATCATAGTTTTCACTCCACTTTTTCGATCCATACTTGGAATTTACATCTTGAATATGAGCAATCGTAAATGTATCTCCCAGAGTTCGCGCAAAGGTCAAACCATAACGATGTGCAACAAGCCCACCACTTGCAGAAATCCCAAACTGTTGTTGCTGATCATTCCAAGCCAAGGTTGAATTCAATGCAACTTTTGGATGTTTATAAGACACTGTTGCTCCCAATTGTTGTTGGTGTTTCTCCTCAGTTTTCATAGATGATGCCGTGAGTCCATAACCGAATTTTGACTGTGCTCCACCATTTGAACTGACATTCATATTCACTAAAGTAGAATCTGATGGCGAGGATTGATGCTGAATTTGAGTATTGGTGGTGTAATGACGGTTTTTCCACTTTAAAGGCATCATTAAAGTGAATGCAAAATTACGATCCACCTCTTGTTTTTGACTTTCACTCTGAGACAATGAAAATGCATAAGCAAACTGTTTAAAGTTATTGCTATAACTCATTTGATATTGCATATAGGACTTAGGATCATTCCAATATTGACTTTGAATAATATTGGCGGATAAAGTCCCGCCATGCGTTTTCCCAAACCGCTGCGACATTGAAAATCGTAATTCTTGCTTCATCAAATTTGTTCGTTGTAACCATTCCTGCTCTGCAGAAGTCAGTACATTTTGATACGCACTTGAAAGTGAATTGCTTAATGACTGATACAATGGACTTTGATAGACAAAACTTGCACTGATATTACTTTTTTGATGAGCAAAAAAACCCGTCCGATAATCAAGCTTAAATTTCTCCCCCGTTTTTGTATGCTCTGAACGTTGAAAAATCGCCTGATCATATGAAGTTTGAATTCCACCGAAAGGCGTGTTCCACAAAGCTCCCAAAACAATATTGGAATAGGATGGACTATACTGACCGCCTAAAAAAAGACTTGTTGCATGATTCAAACCATAATCAAAACTGGCCTGAACGACCTGTAAATCGGTCACAGATTCCTGGGTTTGGTAATATCCCGTTGCGAAGTTAATGTTTTTTTGACCTGCTCGAAGCAGATTAAATTGCATATTCAGTGGAACAATAAAAGTACGTTTTGATCCATCACTTTCAATAATATCGACACTCAGATCACCTGAATCACTGACACCACGAATATCATCAATTTTAAATGGCCCGGCCGGGACCGTTTTTTCATAAAGCTTGTGACCATTTTGATACACCATGACTTGTGCTTGGCTATTGGCAATATTTTCAATCACAGGTGAAAAATAACGTTGCGATTTTAATCGCATCATATTGTCTGTGGCATACTGAACCCCAAGCAAACTCACCGCATCCAAATAGAGACTTTGGGTCTGAATTTGCCCGAGGCTCATTCTCGCCGAATTTTCCACAAAGTCATGATATAGAACGGTGTTATTACTGCTATATTTCAGTTTGGTTTGATTATCCGAAGTCAGATTGCCCTGATGTCTAAAATACCAGCCTGCAAAATTTAAACCTGCATTTAAGTTTAAAAAGTGACTGTCATTTTGGGTATGTGTATCCGCATTATTTGAAAAATTATAGCTATATTGGTAATTGCTAAATAAAGCGCTTACCCCTGAATCAAAGTCATTTTGAGTCACGTCATTTTCATTTTGAAGATCTAATATAAGATCGGGTATAGACAAGTTGAGCTTTTGCTGAGCCGTATCTAAATCGTAGGATACATAAGGATCAAGTTGTTTGATAAAAATACATCGCGAACCATCAAATTCCGAATAGACTTGTTTTTTTATAGAGAGTTTATTGAGTTGATTATGGTCTATGCACAGATCGGACTGTCCTGTTTTGGGATCGAGATCTATTTTAAATAGAATTTTTCCAATTGATTTCTGATTAACTTGAGTTTGCAACAAATATTCACCATGCACGAAGTCATGTTGAAACTGACCGAGATCGATGTCTTTATTTTCCTCACCAAATAAAGAAACGCCTTCAAAGACGTAGTCATCAGTTTTATTTTGTTCGGACATTGCATGTGTTGTACTGTTTATACCAACAACTGCATTGATCAATAAAAAATAGGGATTGAATTGTTTCAGCAGCATTCAAATTCAATTGACAACAGTATCAAATTCTACATAGCCACCCAAATCATTGATCACTTCATATTTCACTTTATTTAAAGCACTGTTGGCTTTATCAAGTTCAATATTTTGTTTGCTATAAGGTGCAAGCATTGTATCCACTGCGTAGTATACAGAGAGACTTGATCCTTTAAATTCAAGCTTATTTAAGGTGATGTAATATGGTGTTGGATTGTCAATCTCGATCTTTTTTGTATTTAAAACCTTATGAAAAGCTAAAGCAGTAAACGCTTGCTTCTGAGACATATTTAAAGTTGATGGACGGTAAAATAATTTTAAGCGACTACGAACAGACAGTTGAAGCTGGTTTTTATCTTGGTTTTCTTTTGCAATAGGTGGAATATCTAACATATTGAACCAATACAAACTTTCACGATCCTGTGCCAATTTAAAATTCGGCTTCATAATCACACGAACAATTTGTTCAGCTTCTGGTGCCAAACGACTGACTGGTGGCGTCACCAAAAATGGTATTTCATGGGCAGAAGGAATTTTACTGGCATCGCCATTGTCAATCCAAACCTGCGCCAGCGCAGGTTTTTTGACCAAGTTATTTAAACTCACATTCACACTTTGGGCGTCGGCTGGATAAATAATGCGAGTATTTCCAACAGCAATACCTGCCATAGATGAGCAAGCTGCGAATGCTGTGAGTACGACTGCTAGAAAAGTTCTTATCATCAAATATCCAACCTACAAGTGCTTAGTTTAAATTACTTATAGATCACGCTAAAGCTTAAAGAAGCTTTGATGTCTTGTTCAGCAACAGTATCTGCCAATGCAACATAACGAGCTTTATAGGTTAATGCACCGCTATCAACATTATATGTACTTGGCGTTGCAGCAGCAGTTTCTTCAGTTGAGAAATCAATAACAGTATCTGCATCATTTAAGATTTCTACACCAATGGTTTTAGAGTTATCAGCAGTGTTTGCAAGTGCTTTTTTATCTGAAGTTAAACCAGCATCTGTAAGGCTAAATTTAATATTTGGCGTTTCAGTCGCTCCACTTACAGATACTGATGGACATGCAGCTCCTGCTTGACCGCCATTATCTGCATTTTGTTGTAAATTCACGGTAAATGTCACTGCATCACCTGCGGTATCACCTTTTTGTTTAAATGCAGTCGTCGCGACTTTAGGCAATGCAATTGATTCTTCATTCAAAGAAATCACACAAGTTGGTCGTGTAACTGAGCCTGTAAAATTGATAGTTGCATTAGAAGTTAAGATTTTTGGAGCAACATCATCAGCCATTGCAACGGTTGATAAAGCTGCAACTGCAGCGGCCATTGTGAGAGATTTAAATTTCATAAATGATTCAATGTTAAGTCATGATTTATAATAACTATACAAAAAATTACATAACACTTACAATTTATTAAATTAAGCTTAATACTCTAATTATTTGTTTTTAAGTAATAAAAAATATTAAAATTCCACTATTTCTATTGTCAAATGTTAACATTATCACTTTTTTAGATGATTTCAAGCAAAATAATTGATTAAATGAATCTAAATTTCCAATCATTAGCAAACATTCATTGTTCACATATCAACCTAAACACGAATTAAAATAGTATATTTCACGCTTAATCTAAGTTAACAATATTGCTTTTAATCTTAATTTAGTACATGTCTTAACGTAAAAAACCAACTATTCACAGTTGGTTTTTATATGATTGATATTTAGTTTGGATTCGTCTTTGTTGCTATTTTAGCCATTATCCTTCGGGACGAAACCATCAGTTAAGTGTCAATTGACCTTATTTATTGATAAAGCCCGAAACCAAATTGAGTACATTTTGAATATCATTATTGGCTTCTTGATGGTCCGTTCCATCTGCTTGCGGCGTAAGTGAATCAATAATTTCAGGCAAAACTTGTGAAATAGCGCCATAGACATCTTGTGCGGGAACTTGAGCTTGCTGAGCGACCTGAGCAACTTCAGTCTGATTAAATAAATTCTGAACAACTTGAGGGCTAACATTGGCATTTTCACCAGGAGCAGTAGACACCCAATCATTGACTTGACTGGTTAAGCCTTGCCCTTTGAGCTGATCTAAAGCCCCTTGTAAACCACCATTTTTTTGAATCCAAGATAAAATCAGTGGAACAACTGCAATTAACAATGATTGTGCGTTAAAACCACTTTGTTGTGGTGCTTGATTTTGTTGTCCCCCAGTCAATCCCCCCAGTACTGCCCCTAAAATTCCTCCCAAACCGCCTTGCTGTGATTGATTTTGTTGACCACCTAAGCCACTGAGTACAGAACCTAAAATTCCGCCTAAACCACCTTGTTGTGACTGTTGTTGATTACCACCTAAAGCTTGCTTCGCTAAAATTTCTACTATATTGCTTAAATTTGTCATTTTATATTCCTAATTTGATCTTATTTTCATTGTCATTTTGCAACGTTCTTTGTATCCCCGTAAAACAGAAAAAGAATGAAAGAACGTTATGGTCAATGAATGATCTTAAACAACTATCGGTGACATTACTAGAAGCATTACCAACGGAATTTATTCCAATTTTCAGGATTTGCCCAAAATTTAGAATTGAACCAATCTGGCACATGCTTGTAGGTTAAAATATTAAATTGCCACAATGCAAAGTCTTGATCATGAGTAGTTTTGTCAATGAGTTGGGTAAAGCCTAAACTTCTAAGCAACTGTTCATCATCTAAACGGCTCACGACTACAATGCGTTTTGCCATTAAATCACGTAATTTCACCAACAACTGTGTTTTATGAGATGCTTGAATTTCATCCAATTCAACCCCATTTAATATCACGAAACCCAAGTCATAACGTTTGGTAAAAGGCAGATTTAAAAACGTAGTTACGTTAAAATGATCCCATTGAATTGAATCATCATGATTCTGAAGATTGTTTTCGACACCCTGTTGAATATGATCTCGATGATGGTCCTGGGCATGATCTTTGGATAGGTTCTGCCCAATGCACACTGCAGTTTGAATTGGCTGTTCTTTAGATAAATCGTCTAGCATTGACGTGATGACATTTTTCTCAGCCATAACTGCACCTTAAATATTGTGAGAGTATTGAAATGGAACTACAAGGCATTTGTCATAAAATGCATGCAGGTCTAACCAACCTAAGTGTAACTGAACAACAAACACACAAGGCAAATGTTCAATACAAATTTATCTTAGATCGTGCAGAAATTGAACTACCGTTCAGTCTAGGTCAAGAAATTGAGATTGAAGCGACTGGAAATATTTATTGTGTTTCTTGTGGGGCAAAAACGCCGAAGTCATATTCACAAGGTCATTGCTTTAAATGCATGAAAACCAAAGCTGCTTGTGATATGTGTATCATGAAACCTGAAACTTGCCATTATCACTTAGGAACTTGTCGAGAAGAAAGTTTTGCACGTGAAGTATGTTTCCAACCGCATATTGTCTACCTTGCCAATTCAAGTGCATTAAAAGTCGGGATTACACGCTTAGGTCAAATGCCAACACGATGGCTTGATCAAGGTGCTACACAAGCGATTCCTGTCATGAAAGTCGGTTCACGTCGTTTATCGGGTCAGCTAGAAGTGATGTTTGGCGAACAAGTGGCAGACAAAACCGATTGGCGTAAATTATTAAAAGGCGAAGCTGAGCCTTTAGATTTGATCCAAATTCGTGATGAATTGTTGAATGAATTTGAACCACAGATTGAGCTCATTCGTGATGAATTTAGTATGAGTTTAGACTTCAACGAGAATGTTGAAATTTTAGAACATGAATTACCGCGTGAGTTTATTTATCCAGTCGAAATTTATCCTGAAAAGATTAAATCTCACAATCTAGATAAAACGCCCGTCATCCGTGGCAAGCTTCAAGGCATCAAAGGTCAATACTTGATTATGGATACAGGTGTGATCAATATTCGTAAATATACTGGTTATGAAATCAAAGTTCGTAGCGAATAACATCTGACTTGTACAAAAAAAGCGACTTACTAGTCGCTTTTTTTTACTGATTTACCAAATCCAAATGTTATTTGATCAGATTCAAAATTGCAGCAACAGGATCTTCGCTATTATCAGCCAATAATTGCTTATGCATGGTCAGTAACTGCATCGATTGAATTTTAGAGGTTTCAATACTCATTAATTTTTCGATTTCTTTAGCCAATTTTTCTGGTGTTGCGTCATGTTGAATTAACTCCTGAATGACTTTTTTACCTGCAATAATATTGGGTAAAGAGTAATACGGAATTTTAACCAAAAGTTTAGCAATCCAATACGTCAACGTATTCAACTTATAGAAAGTCACCATTGGACGATGCAATAACATGGCTTCTAATGTGGCAGTACCTGAAGCTAATGCCACGATATCACTAGCATCCATGACCATACGACCAATCTTAGACTCAGCATCTATATTCTCTAAAAGTTTAATTTTAGCTTTTAATTCTTCAGGATATTTAGCCAAAATTTCTTCGATTTGCTGTTTACGAGCATCATTAATCGCAGGAATCAAAAACTCATAATCTGGATATTTTTGGTGAATGATTTTTGCTGCATCAAGCACCAAAGGTCCGAGTTTTTCAATTTCACCACGGCGACTTCCAGGCAATAAGGCAATGTGCTTCACATCATTCGAAAGCCCTAAAGCATTTTTGGCTTCAAGAATTGGATTTTGAATTGGAATTTGACTGGCTAAAGGATGCCCCACAAAGGCAGCATTCACCGCATATTCATTATAGAAATTCTTCTCAAATGGAAATAAACACAGCACCAAATCAATGGTGGCTTTAATACCATGCACTCGACCTTGACGCCAAGCCCAAACTGAAGGACTCACATATTGCACAGTTTTAATGGGTAGTTTTTTTTGCTTTAAGCTTTTAGACAGACGCAAATTAAAATCTGGCGCATCAATCCCGATAAAAATATCGACTGGATTTTCCGTCCATGTTTCAACTAAACCATCACGGACTGCAAATAATTTTTTGATGTCCTTTAATACTTCAACAATCCCCATGACCGATAAAATGTCCATTGGATAATAACTGTTAAAGCCTTCAGCAATCATTTGTGGACCACCAATACCTTCAAATTCTGCATCAATGCCTTGTTCTCGAAAACTGCGAATAAGTTTAGCGCCTAATGTGTCTCCAGAGACTTCACCAACAACAATACCAATTTTAAGCTTCCGATTTAGCAAGGTTTCTATCCTCAAATTCAACTCCAACATACTAACACAGTGGATGTTATTTTTGAGATGAGTGCTCATCTGAAATTGAATATCTATAGGATAAATTGCCTTGTATCTATGTTTCATATTGAACGAATCCAGTTAGGATTCAAAAATACGAGATCCTAAGTAAAGAACATCTAAATTACCTTTTTATCTTTTTAGATTTATTTAAAAATACGATGGTCTATAGCATATTTATTTTATAAATAATAATATAAATGATAATTATTTTCATTTGCATAAAAATATGACAATTACAAGACCTATCCAATGTTTTAAACTTAGCCCTTTATTTTTGGCTTTTATCAGCAGTAGCTCCTCATGGGCTAACACTGTGCAAAATCTTCCCGCCATTGAACTGCATGCAAATGATGATACAAAAGACAAAAGTTCAGAGCAGACCCAGTCCTACATTGTTAAAAATAATAATAGTGCAGCAAAGTTAAATTTGAGTGTCAAAGAAACACCGCAAACCGTCAATACAATCACTCGCCAACAAATCGAAGACTTTAATCTCTCCAATACTCGTGATGTTTTAAGAAATACGCCAGGTGTTACAGTCAATAATCTAGAGACTGAACGTGCCGTTTATACTGCTCGTGGTTTTGAAATCTCAAATATACTCACCGATGGCGTAGGCTCTCCAGCATCAGGTTTTAACTATAACAATATCAATCCAGATAGTTATTTCTTGGATCGAGTGGTTATTGTTAAAGGTGCAGATGCTCTCACCAATACCTTTGGTGACCCGAGTGCAACCATTGATCAAATTCGTAAACGCCCTACAGCTGATTTGCAAGGCAATGCAGCAATTCAATACGGATCATGGGATACATTACGCTACGAAGCCGATATTTCAGGTCCACTCACCCAAGATGGAAAAATCAGAGCTCGAATTTTAGGTTTTGAACAAACGGGAGATTCATATCTTAATCGTTATGAATTAGAAAAAAATGGTTTTGCTGGTGTCATTGAAGCCGATTTAACGGATTCAACCTTAGTAACACTTGGATATAACCAAGAACGTAATAAGCCCAATGCCAATAATTGGGGGGCATTACCTTTATTGGATGCTGATGGAAAGCAAATTCAATATAAGCGTTCATTTAACCCCAATCCAAATTGGGCATATTGGGACTACACCAAACAGAATGCATTTATTGAACTCAAACAAGGTTTATCTGAACGATGGAATCTGAAACTCAGTTACAACTACTTAGATACAGCACATAAAAGTAAGTTGCTTTACTACTATGGGAATCCACAAGTTGATGGCTCTGGTGTAAGTTTAACCGCCTGGGGAGGTCGTGAACATTTAGACTCCCATGTTTTTGATCTGCAAGCTGAAGGCAAATACTCGCTTTTCAATCGTGAGCATGAAGCCATCTTTGGTTATAACTACATTCAAAATCACCAAAAAGATTTACAGCGCATAGGTACTGTTAATGACCCATTTGTAGACAATGCAGTCACAACCAACTGGTTAGGTTGGACACCACAACAAGTGAACTGGTCTACCTTGAATCCAGCTGCAGATTACACACTTAAAATTAATTCTGTCTACGCTGCTACGCGTTTTCATTTCAATGATGATCTCAAGTTACTACTTGGTGCAAACTTTGTCAGTGCTAAAAATGATGGTTTAAGTTATGGATCATCGGTGACATTTGATGAAAGTCAGCTCTCTCCTTATGTTGGATTAACTTATAACTTTTCTCCCGAATATACAGGCTATTTAAGTTATAGCTCTATTTTTAGACCGCAGACAGGCGTCAATGTGACGGGTCAAGCACTTAAGCCGATTGACGGTGAAAGTTATGAAATGGGCGTTAAATCTTCATGGTTCGATGAACGCTTAACTGGAAATATTGCTGTTTTCAAAACCGAACAAAGCAATTACCCCTTAAGAAATGCCGATGGCAATCCACTGAATCGAAAAGTTGAAGTATCAGATTTGAGTTCTCAAGGTGCAGAAATCAGTTTAGCTGGTCAAATCACCGATCATTTCAACCTGTCCATGGGTTATGCGCAATTTAGTATTAAAGACAAAATCAATGGTGGTGATGCAAGAACTTATAATCCCAATAAAACGTTTAACTTACTTGCAACCTATACCGTTCCTGCAATACCTCAGCTCAAATTGGGCACATCTGTGCAATGGCAAGACAACACTTCACTTTATGTACCTAGGCTAAATGCCACCATTCGTCAAGATGCCTATGCATTGGTCAATCTGATGGCGAATTATGAGTTTAATCCTCAAGTTTCACTACAGCTCAATGTCAACAACATCACCAATGAAAAATATCTGTTCAGTTTTCCAGATGAACAAGCCTTTTACGGCGCACCGACACAATACTCTGCAGCTGTGAAATTTAAGTATTAAACGCTTATGTCTAACCAAATATCACTATAGAACGACCAAGAATGAAGCAGCAAAGGACACCGAAAAAAATGCATTTACACACCATTCGATATCCACTTGCGATTTTGTATCGTGTACTGATTGCATTTCTCATGGGCTACCTATGTACTTATTTCTTCACCCTAAATGCGACCGCAATGCTGAAATGGGTATTGCCCAAAGCTGAATCTGTTTTTTTGGCTGCATTCATTGCCATTTTCTTTTTTGTGTTCTTTGTTTTGATGAGCTTTTCCATTCACACCTTAAAAAAATTAAGTGTGGTGTGTTTAAGTTTTCTCTTGTGTCTGTTTTTGCTCTCGAAATGGGTGTTGTAGGTCATGCAAAAGTCTATCCGTCAATCCATGGCATGGTTACACTCTTGGACAGGTTTATTATTTGGCTGGCTGTTATTTGCGATTTTTCTCATGGGCGCAGTATCGTATTATCGTCATGAAATTAATCTATGGATGCAGCCAGAACTGGCCAGTATTCAATTAAATCAGCAGCAATCCATTCAAAATGCTTATCAATATCTTGAGAAAAATGCACCTGATGCCAAGCGTTGGTATATTGATGTCGCAAGTGCTCAAGAACCTGTTAATTTACTGATTTGGGAAAAATCAGACGGTGGTTTTGAACGAATGCGTCAAGATCCTGTCACAGGTGAAATCCTGAAAAAGCCTAAAACCCAAGGCGGTGAATTTTTCTATCAGTTTCATTATCAGTTGTTTGGTTTGCCTGCCATGATTGGGCGAATGATTACAACTTTCGCAGCATTCATCATGCTCATTGCATTGATTTCAGGCATCATTACCCATAAAAAGATTTTTGTTGATTTCTTTACCTTGCGCGCTTTTAAGGGACAACGCTCTTATTTAGATTTTCATAATATCACCTCGGTAATTGCCATCCCCTTCTTTTTAACCATAACCTTCACAGGCATTGCGATATTTTTCTATATTTATCTACCTTGGGGCATGAAAAGTACTTATCCCGATCGACCTTTCCAATATTTCGAAGAAATTCGCAATGTTGATGTGGTGCAAAATATCAACAGCCAGCCTGCGAAAATGTTGCCTATTCAAACATTTTTAAATACAGCAGAACAAAAATGGGGTCCGACGCAATTTGAAGTGATTACTATCAAAAATCCAAATACAACAAATGCGGTCATTAGCCTAATGGAATCCAAAGATCAGTCCATTAGTCAAAATAGAGCGCAGATTACCTTCAATGCGACCAATGCAAAAGCCCTTACAAACACCCGTAATGAAAGCGCCGTTGCGACTCTCAGCTACAGTATGTACGGCTTACATATGGGGACATTTGCAACACCATTACTTCGTCTGACCTTGTTTTTTTCAGGCATTTTGGGTGCCCTGATGATCGCCTCTGGGCTGTTGTTATGGAGCTTGAAACGTCAAATTCAAAATAAACAGCAGCGCTTTCATTTTGGGCATTATTTGGTTAATCGCTTAAACATATCTGCGCTGATTGGCTTACCTATTGCCATACTGTCTTATTTCTATGCCAATCGTCTCGGTCTATTTCAACCACAAATAGGCAATTATGAAATTCATGCATTTTTCTACGTATGGCTTTGCTGTCTCATTTTTGCATTAATCACTCAACAACATTTGTTGTGGAAAAACTTTCTAAAAGTATTTGTACTGCTGGCGCTCTGTTTACCCATATTGAACCTTTATTGTCTGAGTCAAAACGATCTATTGAACGACTTTAGTACCTATAGCAATTTCTTAGGTGTAGATCTCATGATTCTTGTATTTGGCATGGCAGCCTTATTTATCCATCAAAAAATTCAGCCCATCCAAATCAAGGCCACACAGAAAATCAACTCAAAACTTGAACAACAACGACTACAGGAGAACATATGAATATTATCCTCTCTGTCATTCTGATTTATCTGGGGTTTTACTTATTGTATTTAGTCAGTGAAAAGCAAAGGCCAAAAACTCTGAAGTCAGCATGGCGTTGCTGTGCGAAGAATAGCAAAATTTGTAAATATATCGCCTATACCATGTTTTTCATTTCAATTTTTTGTTTATGTCTCAATTTGGGTTCTGGTATTGGCATTGTGAGCTTCTTTATTTTTGCCACACCATTGATATTTATGATCATCTTGTATTGCAATGATTTAAAAGCAAAAGACAAATCCAAATCATCACGCATGCATAAGCATCATCCATAAAGGCTATTACAGACTTCTTTAGCATTTTTTAGAATAAGCAAATCAACAATCGAGACAACCACTTATATGAAAAAGCCATAAGATATGCGGGTTTTTTGATAAGTAAGAATTCAGCATGTTAGATTCTCTTGAATTTATTTTGGCAGGTGTTTTGGTTGGTTTCTGTGTTGGTGTAACAGGTGTGGGTGGCGGATCTCTCATGACGCCTATACTTATTGGACTGTTTCGCATTGAACCTCATATTGCCATTGGTACTGATTTGATTTATGCCGCAGTTTCTAAATTTTGTGGTTCATTGGTGCATGCGAAGAAACTTAATATTGTTTGGCCAATTGTGATTTGGCTTGCCATTGGTAGTATTCCAGCATCATTGGCTACAACTTGGGTTTTAGACAATTATTTAAGCCAATCAAGCCAATACAAAGCTGTGCTGACCACTGTTTTAGGTTTTATGCTGACCTTAACCGGTATTTCTATTATGTTCCGTGGACATATTGAGAAATTTTTCAACAAATTTGGTAAAAAATTAGATGAAGTAACAATTGAACAAGAGAGACAGCGTCTTAAAGACAAGCGTTTATACATCCTGATTATGGGTATTATCTTAGGTGTATTTGTAACATTGTCATCTGTGGGTGCTGGTGCATTTGGCATAATGGCGCTTATCATCATGTTCCCGAATTTACCAATGATTCGTATTATTGGTTCAGACGTGGTTCATGCTGTACTTTTGACTTTAGTCGCAGGGCTAGGTCATATGAATTCTGGTAATGTCGATTTTAATCTTTTGATGTGGTTATTGGTCGGTTCAATTCCAGCAATTGTTTTAGGTACCCTGCTGAGTTCTCGTTTACCTGAAAAGATTATTCGTAAAATCTTGGGGGTAACACTGTTTGCCTTAGGTCTAAACTTTATTCTACATCCAGTTAAAGCAAAACCTGTGAAACCAGCAGAGCAAGTCATTGTGATTCAAACCAGTGCGCAAACACATCAAATCGTTTAGTGAAATTGTGAGGAATATCGGTTGTTCACGTTGTAATTGGTCTTTTAATTCGCAATAGATTGATTAAATCGTGTTATATTCAAGCAACTAACTATATTAATGTATCTTTCTAATACCAGTGACGGCAATGAACACACAACAGTCTAATTCCATTACACAATCAGAAATTAATGATGTGAATGTACAGAGTTTTCAACCTCTTGTTACTCCTGCTCAACTTAAAGCAGAACTCCCTTTAAACGAAAAAGCATATCAAACCGTGCTTCAAGGTCGTGAAACTGTACGTCAAATTTTAGACGGCCAAGACAAACGCCTTTTTGTCGTGATTGGACCTTGCTCTATTCATGACGTCGAAGCAGCGCATGAATATGCAGATCGTTTGAAAGTTTTAAGCGAGAAAGTGAAAGATACTTTGTACATCGTGATGCGTGTTTATTTTGAAAAACCACGTACCACTGTAGGATGGAAAGGTCTGATTAACGATCCTGATATGAATGACTCATTCAATATTGAAAAAGGTCTTCGTTTAGGTCGTAAGCTTTTGCTTGAATTGAATGAAAAAGGCTTGCCATGTGCAACTGAAGCACTAGATCCAAACTCACCGCAGTATTATCAAGATCTCATTTCTTGGTCAGCAATTGGTGCACGTACGACTGAAAGCCAAACGCATCGTGAAATGTCTTCAGGTTTATCATCTCCTGTAGGCTTCAAAAACGGTACAGATGGTGGCTTAACTGTTGCCACCAATGCCATGCAATCTGTAAAACATGGTCATAGTTTCTTAGGTCTTAATGATCAAGGTCAAGTGTCTGTGATTCGCACTAAAGGCAACCCATATGCGCACGTGGTGCTCCGTGGTGGTAACGGCAAACCAAACTACGATGCTGGTTCTGTGGCAGAAGCTGAAAATGCATTGGCTAAAGCCAAAGTAAGCAGCAAAATCATGATTGATGCCAGCCATGCCAACTCAAATAAAGACCCTTACTTACAGCCTCTAGTGCTTAAAAACATTACAGAGCAAATTTTAGAGGGTAATAAATCGATTGTCGGTATCATGGTTGAAAGTCATTTGAAAGGCGGCCGTCAAGATATTCCTGAAAATCTTTGTGATTTAGAGTATGGTAAGTCTGTAACGGATGGTTGTATTGATTGGGACACCACTGAACAGGTATTGCTTGAAATGGATGCCGCGCTCAAAGATGTCTTATCAAATCGATAATTCAATTAAAACGCCATCTTCATGATGGCGTTTTCATCGTACAGAAGAACGATTTATGAATAACTTAGAAACAGAATTGAGCCATATTTTAAACTTTCAATTCGTCCATGATCACCTGTTAACTTCAGGTCAACCTTCTGCTGAACAACTTAAACATATCAAAGAATATGGTGTTGATACGGTTATCAATCTTGCCTTTAATGATGCAGAACCGCATTTGGACAATGAAGATAAACTCGCAGCAGAATTGGGTTTAAATTACATTCAAGTCCCGATTTTGTGGGACACTCCCGCAGATGACCAATGCCTCTTTATCCTAGATTTGATTGCACATTTAGTACAAGACAAAGTGGTGTGGGTTCACTGTGCTAAAAATTACCGAGTAAGTAGTCTTATCTATCTATATCGTCAATATTATATGGATTTCGATATGCCCACAGCTCAAGAACTGATGCACAAAATTTGGGAACCTAATGAGACGTGGACTGGCTTGATCCATGCAGTCGCATTACAACTCCAAGGTCGTAAAGCGACACAAGACTTACAAAACTCTTTGATGAATGTTGAACCATCATCTGAATAATCCACGATATTAAAGACATTAAAATCGTGCTATATCTTCACTTATTACTCATCATGCTTGATGAGTAATGAGTACTGTAGCAGTCGATAAAATGCCTTCCTGACGCCCTGTAAAGCCCAGTTTTTCTGTTGTTGTTGCCTTAATACTAATTTGCATCACATCGACATTTAATACATTAGCAATGCTTTGGCGCATCGCTAAATTATGCTGTGCCAATTTAGGACGTTCACATGCCACGGTAATATCCGCATTGGCAAGTAGATAGCCACGATCTAGAATCAGTTGATACACATGTTTTAACAGCACACGACTATCCGCGCCTTTAAAATCAGGATCTGTATCAGGGAAATGCTGTCCAATATCGCCTAAAGCTAAAGCACCTAACAATGCATCACAAAGTGCATGCAACACCACATCACCATCAGAATGCGCTTTTAAACCGTGCGTATGTGGAATTTGAATGCCAGCCAAAGTGACAAAGTCTCCTTCCTCAAATGCATGTACATCCATTCCTTGTCCAATACGAATAGGTAGAATCACTTTAAGCTCCTAAACAACGTTTTTAAAAATTGAAATCTTGTATTCACACTTTGTATTTCGCTATAGTACGTATGCAAACATTCTAAAAGTATAAGCGATCATGTTGTTGAAAAACGTATCGAATCAGATTAAAACAGTTATTTCTGTCTTATTTATAAGCTATATAGGCACAACATTGTCATATGCAAAGCCTTTGCAATGTGAGCAATCTGATTTTAAAAAAAATTATGCCAAACTTTGTCGTGATGAGTTCAAATCTATACGGACTGAGCTTGATGACATGTCTTTGACTGCGACATTGGTGACTGATGCGCCCTTACGATTGTTAGATGACACACATCAACTCTGGCTCAGTTATGTACAACAATGCAGAAGTACACATTGTGTGAAGCAACAGTTAGAACGTCGACAAGAAGATCTGAACGTCTATACGTCTATGAACCAAACGTTGACACAGCATTATCTAAAATATGAAGCTGGTCAATTGGCTAAGCAACCTGTTCATTTACGAATCCATCAATTGACTAAAGATCGTATCAAGGTTGAGGGAATCGCCTATCGCAACCCGAATAATGGCATAAAATCCCAAGTCATTCCCTTGCTGGCATATACAACGCCTAATAAGAAAAATGAAATTTTAGATAATGAAAATGACTGTAAGTATCAACTTAGTTTTCAAACCGCTGTATTGGTTGTGAATACAAAACAACAAGGTTGTGAACGCTTTAAAGGTATTTACCGCCTATATGACTAATCCAAAACATTAAATACTGTTCTTGAATCGTCTTTAAAATTAATGGATTTCCTTTAAATAAGCTTTTGCAATATATCCCGATATTTCTTGGCCATCCAACACCGTAATGGCTTTTGCCCAGAGTGGTTCTGCAGGTTCATTAAGCAACTTGAGTGTGGAATTTTTCGCTAATATTGCTAAGGAATCACTTTGAACATTCGCTTCAAGTCTTAAATGTGTTCTGGATATGGCAATGGCATTGGCTTGAATATTATTTAAATAATTCAAATATACATCTTCTATTTTTTGCTTTTTATCAAAATTCTGAAAATTGACGTAAACCAAACTGAGTAATAAGTGAAAGACTATTGATGTTATTTTAGATTTATCAATGGTATCGAGCTGAACTTGATGATCGCGGATTTGATCTGAGATTTTTTCTCTCAATTGCACCGCTGTTTGACCAAAAGCACTGGCATCAAGGTGTTTGAGTTGATTTTGAAAATTTAAAAACGCTATTTGTAATTGAGGAATTTCTAGAAGTATTTTTACACCATGCTGCAAATTATTGACATGTTGTTCTATAGGATGATCTAGCGCTTGATCAATGATACGACCTTGCAATTCGGTATATTTTTCTTTTAAAAATACATTATTCGTCAACGATTCTAGAGACGTTTTTGCATCACTTTTTTTTGCCAAGAAGGTTTTAGACGTTGCGTGCGATATAAGTGATTTTTTAAGCGCCGACAATTCATTTTCTAAATCACCTTGCTGTGCAATCAAATCATTCCATGACTGAATACTAAAATTGAGCAAATTATTCCCCCTTATTTTGATCATCATTATTGCTTTTATATTCTATTACTTATACCAGTAGTCACTTCTCAATTGACGCTACCATTTCAAGCATGTTACTCACAATACATCTATCCACAATTATTATTCGTCATATAGAGAAGAAAACTAACACATCTCTACTTCTTTTCTTGCTTTTTATCAACCAATTTGAGCCTTAATTATTTTTCCAATATAGCATTGATTACAACACTTTAGATAGCCTTAGCCAAACAAATCACCCCAGCAATGCCTAACGTCAGTCCGAATGCTGTTGCCATATTGAGTTTCTCTTTAAAGATCATTAAACCCGCCACAACACCAAATAAAACCACCAAAATATTCATGCCAGCAAAAACAATCGCAGGTGAATCTTTAAGCAACATATGCGCCTTAACATAAAGTGCGATATTGGCAAAGTTTAAAACCCCAAGACTAAAACCAGCCAATATATTTGCAGTATTCCACTTCGTTTTTGTGACACTCAAATATCCTATGGTGAGCACAAAAGCAAAAATAAACATTAAATTCAGTGAAACGGCGAACTGCAAACCCAAGCTTGTGGTGTATTTAAGCAAAATATCCACCAAAGCATATCCCGCCCATACACAAAGTAAATACAACATGGCTTTGGCAGATTGACTGCTTGATCCTGATCCTGATCCTGATTTTGGAAAAATAATCATCAAGACCGCAACAATACCTAAAGCAATTCCGATGATTTTGAGTTGGCTAAACTGTTCATGAAATAAAAAATAGGCTGCACTTAATGACAGAACAACAGATAAACGCTGCGCCATTTCTGTTTTTATGATGCCCGCAGTTTCTAAGGATTTTGTTAATAATAAAAAAATAGTGGGTAATACCACCCCTAAGGTCGCAATGAGCCACCAAGGTGTTTTTTCAATTGAGATGTGCGCTAAATCAGGTTTAAACCAAAAGAAACATAAAATGCTGGCGATCGCATAATTCCAAGCAATCATCTGCAAGGCATCGAATCCTTTCGTTTTACAGACCTTAAGCAGTATTGAGACTAAAACACTACATAAAGCAGCGGAAAATATTAATTCCATTTATGACTCATTCTTATTAAAAATTTTAAAAAAATCATTATGCTATAAAAAAGCCCACAATCAAGTGGGCTTTTTATGTGAGTCTATCAACATTTCAAATTTCTTTGAAAGATCAACAGATCTGTATAAATAATTTTAACCATTATTTATAACGATCAACCATTTTCTCTAAAGAAATTGGACGAATTTTATCTGCATTGCCCGCTGTACCAAATGCTGTATAACGATCGATACAGATTTGTTTCATTGCATCTACAGTAGAAGCAAAGAATTTACGTGGGTCAAATTCACTTGGTTTTTCAGCCATCATACGACGCATTGCACCAGTCGAAGCTAAACGCAAGTCAGTATCGATGTTGATTTTACGTACACCGTGTTTGATTGCTTCAACCAACTGCTCAACAGGAACACCATAAGTTTCTTTGATGTCACCGCCAAATTCATTGATTACCGCTAACCATTCTTGTGGCACAGAGCTTGAACCGTGCATCACAAGATGTGTATTTGGAAGAGCCGCATGAATTTCTTTAATGCGATCAATTGCCAAAATATCACCTGTAGGTGGACGAGTGAACTTGTACGCACCATGTGAAGTACCGACAGCAATCGCTAATGCGTCTACGTTCGTATCTGCAACGAATTGACGTGCTTCTTCAACAGAAGTAAGTAATTGAGAATGATCTAGAACGCCTTCTGCGCCTACACCATCTTCTTCACCCGCCATACCTGTTTCAAGGCTACCTAGGCAACCAATCTCACCTTCAACAGAAACACCACACGCATGCGCCATTTCAACTGTACGGCGAGTCACATCAACATTATATTCGTATGATGTCGGTGTTTTACCATCTGCACCTAAAGAACCATCCATCATCACTGATGAAAAGCCCAATTGAATAGAGCGTTGACATACGTCAGGGCTTGTACCATGGTCTTGGTGCATAACCACTGGAATATGAGGCCATTCTTCAATCGCAGCTAAAATAAGGTGACGTAAGAAAGGAGCACCTGCGTACTTACGTGCACCAGCTGATGCTTGTACGATAACAGGTGAATTCGTTTCATCTGCGGCTAACATAATTGCGCGCATTTGTTCTAAGTTGTTTACGTTAAATGCTGGTACGCCGTAGCTGTGTTCACCGGCGTGATCCAAGAGCTGGCGCAATGAAATAAGAGCCATAATTTCCTCCCAGGTAATGCCTCATATTCTACCCTGTCATGTGTTTCAATTCAGCAACAAATGACACTATTTCAAAAAAAATCCCTGCTTTTGCAGGGACATTTAAATAAATTACAACAATACTGCTGTACAACATCTCATTTCAAACACATTTCTTCGTACTATTCAGTCGTAATTGCATCTGCTGGCGCTTGTGCAACTGATGCGGGAACATCTGTATTTTTTTCATCTTGGACTGGTTGATCCAAGGCATCAATCGCTGCTTGTTGCTCTGCTGAAATTGTTGTCACTTCAGTTGCAGCTTCCGATGATGACGCTTCATGTGAAGCTGGTGCGTCTGGTTTTGCACAAGCTGTTAAAGCCAAAGGAGCGATTAAAAGTACTGCAAGTGCAAATTTAAGTTTCATTATTTTACCCAAGTACATGATTGCATAAAAATAGTTTATTACAGATATATTTCATTTTTATTACGTTATTAAATAGGCATTGTAAATCAATCAATTAAAAGGCATTCAGAAAAATTTCACGTAAAATTCTCCCTACCCGCGCCAATTGACTTTAATTAAGTGGGGTAATTTCTGTAATCACATTTCTATTGATATCTGCCATAAACAAATCTGTATCAATAGTTTGACAAATATTCATTATACTCATTCTTAACATTTCTTGATCAGATGAAGTATGTTCCAAGCGTAGTAACTCTTTTTGAGAATCTGTCTCTTCAATTTTTATAGGCTTCAAGTCTTGAGGATTAAAACTAAAAGCATAACTACCTTTATCTACAACTTCACTCTTCAATACATAAAAAATGAGATTATAAGTTGAAATTTTCTTTCCCTCTTTGATCTGCTCTTGATGTAAAACTTTTTCCTCCGTAAACCATTCTTTAGTTACGGGACAATTTAAATTTAAGTGATATTGGCCAGGTTGTTGGACATTATTTTCATATAAATCAAAACCTATATTTGCTTTTATTTTATTAAAATTATCTTTAGGGTCAGTATAAAATGTAACATCCATTTTATTTTTATTTAATATGATTTTTCTATGATCAAATTCTAGATTAATCTCATATAATTCTTCATATTCAAACAAGGAACTATTAGAAAAATCAATTTTCTGACCTAAAACTTTATCAATTCGGGGTTCTGTTCTTACTTTTACATGATTGAGAGTCTCTTCAGATTTTGTTAAACAAGAAAATGAAGTACAAATAATCGATAAAACCAAAATTTTTCTATATGTTTTCATTGGTATATTTTCTAAATAAAATTAAGTTTATACCCAATTAATATACGACCAATTCACTCAAATATCATCATAAAATCATTTATCTTTAAAATTCACAAGAACATTCATATCCTCTAATAAAAAAGGGTTAGCCAAAGCTCCCCCTTTTATATCAAATATCACATGGACATTAAGCACGTTCAAGAAGCACTGCTACAGCTGGAAGTGTTTTACCTTCTACAAACTCAAGGAAAGCACCACCGCCTGTAGAGATATAACCAATTTTGTCCGCAACATTGTATTTATCAATTGCCGCTAAAGTATCACCGCCACCTGCGATAGAGAAACCAGCAGATTCAGCAATGGCTAAAGACAGTGTTTTTGTCCCTTCACCGAATTGATCAACTTCAAACACACCGACTGGGCCATTCCAAAGAATGGTTTTCGATGTTTTTAAAATTTCAGCAAATGCTTTTGCTGTTTCTGGACCAACGTCCAAGATCATGTCGTTGTCTGACACATCTTCTACTTTCTTCACTACAGCTTTTGCAGCAGCCAACGAACCTAAGAAATCCGCAAAATCAATTTCAGATGCATCTGCAACAACAACGTCTGTAGGCAATGGAACAGATACTTTTGCAGCAATCGCTTTTGCCGTGTCGATCAAATCATTTTCGCAAAGTGATTTTCCAACATTGAAACCTGCAGCAGCCAAGAATGTGTTAGCAATACCACCACCCACGATCAATTGATCACAGATATCTGAAAGTGAAGTTAATACATCAAGTTTTGTTGAAACTTTAGAACCTGCAACAATTGCAACCATTGGTTTTTCAGGTGTTTGTAAAGCACGACCTAAAGCATCAAGTTCAGCAGCAAGTAAAGGACCAGCAGCAGCCACTTTCGCTAAACGCGCAACACCTTCAGTTGAAGCTTCTGCACGGTGTGCAGTACCAAATGCATCCATCACATAAACATCACAAAGTGCTGCATATTTTGCTGCCAATTCAAGGTTATTTTTCTTTTCCCCCACGTTGAAACGGCAGTTTTCAAGCAGAACCACTTGACCTGGTGCAACGTCTACACCATCTAAGTATTCAGTAATGAGTTTAACGTCTTGACCCAAAGCTTCAGTTAAGTAAGCAGCTACTGGTGCTAAAGATTGTTCTTCTTTAGGCTCACCTTCAACTGGACGACCAAGGTGAGAATAAACCATTACCGCTGCGCCTTTTTCAATCGCTGCTTTAATTGTTGGTAATGCAGCACGAAGACGCGCATCACTTGTAATCACACCGTTTTTAACAGGAACGTTTAAATCTTCACGAATAAGTACACGCTTACCTGCCAAATCCAGATCAGTCATACGCTGAAAGTTCATGTATCGCTCACTTTTTAGATATTAAAATCGCGTAGATTCTAAATGATTATGGTAAAAAAAGTTAGCAACTTTTGCAGAAATGCTGTCGAAAGCTGTGTATTTGATTATCATAGTTACAGACCAACTAAAATTGTGAGCTTATGTCTATTCATCCAGATCCAAATATCAATCGCTTAAATGTTCTTGGCGAACCCTTGGCCAGTTGTTGTTTTGACCCAATCACAGGTTATTTCAGGAATGGATTTTGTCATACAGCGACAACCGACCTTGGACAGCATACGGTGTGTGTCGAAATGACATCAGAGTTTTTAAGTTTTTCTCAAAGTGTCGGCAATGACTTGACCACCCCTTTACCAGAAATTGGTTTTCCTGGTCTTAAACCTGGAGATTTTTGGTGTCTTTGTGTGACCCGTTGGGTTGAAGCATACCAAGCAGATAAAGCGCCTAATGTGAAATTACAAGCATGCCATCAAGCTGTTTTGGCTTATGTACCTTTAGATTTACTCATGGAATATGCCGTTTAATGTTCGACTCTTCAAAGGCGATGACCTATGACACATAATCGAATTCTACAGGCTGGGGACTCACTTGATCTGATTCTGGCATCCAGTAGCCAAACACGTAAAGATTTGATGAATCGTTTAGGAATTCAATACCGCAGCATATCCCCTGATATTGATGAGTCACCTCGTGGTGAACTGCATGCCGATGATTTAGCCAAACGTTTGGCTTTTGAAAAAGCCCAAGCGATTGCTGAACAATATCCCGATGCTATCGTGATTGGTTCTGATCAAGTGGCTTGGCGTGAAGGTGCTCCTGATATTTTTATAGGGAAACCTTTAACCGTTGAAAAAGCCATTAAGCAATTGCAGGGCAATTCAGATCGCATTGTGTATTTTAGTACTGCCTTAAGTGTGCAACAGAAATCGACTGGTTTTGAAGAAACACTGGTTGAACATTAAAAGGTCAAATTTCGCAAACTGTGTTTGACCGAAATTGAGCGTTATGTTGAGCGTGATCAGCCACTGCATTGTGCCGGTAGTTTTAAGTGTGAAAGTCTTGGTATTAGTCTTTTTGAACAAATGATGGGGCAAGACCAAACAACATTGATGGGTATGCCGATGATTAAGCTGTGCGAAATTTTAAGAGATTTAAAAATTTTGGTTCCTTGATTTTCTGTTTTTCGTAAAAAACCGAGTTGAATCACTCGGTTTTTTTTGATTGTAATGTAATCGTTCAAAAAACGGTCTGCTCTTAGCTCAGATGAATACAACTGATCGTAATTAATTTTACTAAACAAAAAAGCCATACCATTAATAATCGAGCGCCAAAAATCAATATAAGATAATGAAATTTATTAAAAATTAAAATTATCTCGCATAACGTGTATTATATTAATTTTAGGAAAATTTAAGAATCTCTACGCAATGATTTATCCAACATCCTTTGATTTCTTATCTTTTAGGCTAATCAGAAATAGCCAATAGCATAAGCCAGGAAATAAAGCCATAAGGATAGTCCATGTATTGGTATACATTTTCCACCATTCTTTCGAAATTTGTCCTGTGTGACTCCATCCAAAAAGAATAAAAAATGGAGCAGCGATAATTATAGAGGTAATACAGATGGTTAATAAATTAAGACTGTTATAACGATTTAAAAGAATTGAGAATATGAAGCTAAAAGGCACAGTCAAAATACAATAAGCCAAGTAGACAAGACCGTGCCCTACCAGAACCACGAAAATCGAGTATAAGCTGTACTCCTGATTCATTACGATAAACAGGACTGCTGTGAAAAAAAGTAACGGTAAAGGAGCAAATAAGAGAGCTTTTACTATTTTTTCATTTGAGTATTTCACTAATTTAATTCTCTTATCTACTCAATAAATATTAATAGTATACCGATTTCCTTGGAGTTTTTTGACTTCTATTTAAAATAATGGCTGTTACGAAATGAAATTGTAACCCCAAAGTAGAAATTTCTAATTTCTCAAAAACTACCATGTTCAATCATTGAATATATCCTTTTATATCACTCATCCACAACAAAATAATAGCTTTTAAAGCGATGTCCCTTGCAGTGCCTCCACAGTTCAAGGGACAATACACTAAATTTAATTGTAGTCCTTATCATGTCTCAAGCTTTAGAAGTATTAGGCGGCATTACCGCTGAACAATTTCTCTCAGAATACTGGCAAAAAAAACCGCTTTTAGTACGTAATGCATTGCCTGAAATTGCAGGTCTATTAGAACCCAATGATGTCATGGAACTGGCACTTGAAGATGAAGTCACAGCTCGTCTGATTAAGCAAAAAGATAAAGATCCCAATCAGTGGACGGTTAAGTCATCTCCACTGATTAAAGGCGATTTTCAAAAGATGCCTAAGCTTTGGACTTTACTTGTTCAAGCTGTTGATCATTATTCTTTCGATTTGGCTGAAATGTGGAATAAATTCCCCTTTGTTCCACAATGGCGACGTGATGACATTATGGTGTCTTATGCCCCTAAAGGCGGTTCGGTCGGAAAACACTTCGATTTTTATGATGTATTTTTAGTGCAAGGTTATGGACATCGTCGTTGGCAATTGGGTCAAATGTGCGATGAAAATACTGAGTTTGTAGCAGGTCAGCCACTAAAACTACTACCTGCAATGGATGTACATTTTGATGAAGTGCTTGCACCAGGTGATTTACTCTATGTTCCACCAGGCCTGTCACATTATGGTGTTGCTGAAGATGAGTGCTTAACCTATTCATTTGGTTTCCGTATGCCAAACGTTTCAGACATGATGGATAGTGTGGGTGATTGTCTTGCTGAAAATGAAATACTCAAAAATCCAGTCGTCGATATTCAACGCCAACAAGCAACAGCGATTGGTGAAATCAGCACTGTAGAACTCGATTATTTACGTGAACAGCTTTTGGCTCAGCTCAATAATCCACATGTACTGAACGAAGCGATTATGCGTTCACTTTCACAACCCAGCTATCCAAATAATATTCCTGAAAATGAACCTGTAGGAACAGGTGATTTAGAAGAAGCATTGGATCAAGGTTACTTACTCAAACTTGAACCGGCTTCACGTCTTCTTTATAGCGATATTGAAGGTGAAACTCGCTTCTGGGCGAATGGTGAAAGTCTATGTATCAGTGAAGTTTTCGTTGAAAAACTCAAACAGATTGCCAATGGTGAATATGTTGAGCTGAATGAAGATTTCTATGATCAAGATATGCTTGAAGACTTGGTTGACCTTTTAAATGATTCAATTGTAATGCTCATTCCAGCTGAACAAGAATAATATTTTAAAGAGATCTAAGTTAAAAAAACTTAGGTCTCACAAATCACTACTTGCGAGTATTGATTAAATTTCGTTATTTTAATCATTAAAGAATTTGGAAAATATAATAATGGCAAGCCCATCGCAAGCAATAAGACATAAGCTCCTGAATACCTTTTTTTCTCGCCACTCAATTTGGTTTCTTTGTATTATCATAGCCTTAAGCATCACATGGTTTAGGTTGTTTTATCATCTGCATTATATTTATTATTTCATGTCAGATGTAACGCTAAACATCTTATGGCTCATCACCAGCCTGCTCAGCCTTGTAGGGCTATATGATGTTTTACAAAACCGACATTCGATTTTAAAAAACTACCCCATTATGGGACATTTTCGTTTTATTTTTGAAGATTTTCGTCCTGAAATTCGCCAGTATTTTATAGAATCTGATCAAGATGCGCTGCCATTTTCACGTATGCAACGTAGCTTGGTTTATCAACGTGCCAAAAATGAAAATGCCGATAAACCTTTCGGCTCGATAATTGATGTTTATCAGCAAGATTATCGTTTTATCACGCATTCTTTATCACCCAAATTACCTGCCGATCCTAAAACGTTCCGAATCACCATTGGCAATGAACAATGCGCACAACCTTATAGCGCTTCAATCATGAATATTTCGGCTATGAGCTTCGGGAGTCTAAGTGCCAACGCCATTCGTGCATTAAACCTAGGTGCGCACATGGGGAATTTTTATCACGATACCGGCGAAGGCAGTTTAAGCCCTTATCATCTTGAAAATAACGGTGATATTGTCTGGCAAATTGCCAGTGGTTATTTTGGTTGTCGTACTGAAGATGGCAAATTTGATCCTGAAAAATTCGCGCAACAAGCCAAACTTCCCAGTATTAAAATGATTGAAGTGAAGCTTTCGCAGGGCGCTAAACCAGGTCATGGCGGGATTTTACCGAAACACAAAATCACAGAGGAAATTGCTAAAATTCGAGGCGTACCACGAGATCGTGATTGTATTTCGCCACCATCACATTCGACCTTTCATAATCCCATTGAAATGATGCATTTTATTCAACAATTGCGTGATTTATCAGGTGGAAAACCAGTCGGTTTTAAATTGTGTTTGGGCCAACCATGGCAATTTATGAGTATTGTCAAAGGCATGCTCAAAACGGGAATTTATCCAGATTTTATTGTGGTTGATGGCTCTGAAGGTGGAACAGGCGCCGCGCCCATTGAATTTAGTGACAATATTGGTACACCGCTCCGTGAAGCCCTCCTGTTTACGCACAATACATTGGTGGGTGTTGGGCTTAGAGATAAAATCAAAATTGGGGCAAGT
Source organism: Acinetobacter shaoyimingii (assembly GCF_011578045.1). Classification (NCBI taxonomy): domain Bacteria; kingdom Pseudomonadati; phylum Pseudomonadota; class Gammaproteobacteria; order Moraxellales; family Moraxellaceae; genus Acinetobacter; species Acinetobacter shaoyimingii. The sequence continues at coordinate 1,574,895 of NZ_CP049801.1, read as the reverse complement.
GGTAAAATCATCAGTGCATTCGATATTGCCAGTACTTTTGCAATTGGCGCAGACTGGGTCAATTCAGCTCGTGGTTTTATGTTTGCCGTGGGTTGTATTCAAGCGCAGAGTTGTCATACCAATCAGTGCCCTGTAGGCGTTGCAACGCAAGACCCAGATCGTCAAAAAGCGATACATGTGCCGTCTAAAGCTGAGCGTGTGTTTAACTTCCACGAAAATACCTTACATGCACTCTCTGAGATGATTGCTGCTGCAGGCCTTGACCATCCAAGGGATATTAAAGCGCATCATTTGGCACAACGAGTCAATGATCGTGAAATCAAAAATTATGCTCAATTACATTTCTGGCTGAAAGATGGTGAACTGCTGACCTGTGACAATAAAGATGATGAGAATTTCTACTATCGTATGTGGAATATGTCGAGCTGTGAACGTTTTTAGCACTTTCTAAGCAAATTAAGGCTTTAATTTGCTTAGGCTATTTATATTCAAAGCGTCCTAATTTTGATTTCAGATCAAAACCTGTCCGACTCAATAAATCTTTATTTCTTCTTTTCATTCTTAAACTTTGTAAAGCATCAACATGCATAGAATTTGGAAGTTTTATCATGTTTTTAAGTTGATGAAATACATACTGATTGATATTTCGCTGCCTCGTCCATTTGTCTTCGGCGTTAAAAAAGAACAGATATACCCATCCCAATGCTCCTACGAACAAATAAAATGCAAGGATATGTAAGAAAGCAAAGGCAAATTGATCAACAAACTCACCTTCATCAATCACGCCCCAAATCACTGCAAACATCACATTCATGCCAATAAGAAAACTCCAAATATATAAATTGGCTTTCCAATTCGACGTTACGTTAATGAGACTCGTAACAGCATCCTCATCCATATATAGATAACGCTTTTCATCATACATATACCAAAAATAATATCCTAAATGATCACGAAATGACGATCGAATAACACTGACTTGGCTTTTGTCTTGAGTGTAAAATTCATCCACATAACCATAAATTGGAATATCATCGACTTTGGCTTTAAGCTGGGTAAATGGATCTGTATGTTCTTCTGAATCTGCTATTTGTTTTAATTTTAATGTGTTTAGTTGTCCACTTTGTTCTACTAACTTGAACTGGTTTCGTTGAGCTTCGCATAAATTGAACTCATCTTTTTCTTCACACCAAGACTTCTGTATATGTTCTACCTTTTCAACATCGAATCTTTCAATGACGTTTAAAATTGCACTGACATCATAAAGATGATCTTGTAATTCAAAATACGAATTGGTTGCCTGAAAACAAATTAATGTTTCCGGTTTCATATTCGGCCATCCCAATGTTTGATAAATGGCTTGGACTAAATGCTCATTAGCTTTTACTTCAGTTGTCCAAAACCAGAACAATGCTATTACACCACCACTCAAAGAAATATACGGCAACACATCATAAAGGTCACCTAAGAAAATATCGCTGTAACGGATCATTTGACTGACAATGACCATAGCAAAACAAAATACAAAGCAAATGATACAAATCAGCGAGAAACGCCTGATTGAATAACCCATTGGTTTTGATTGTGAGGCATTTAACACAGGTGCAAGATACAAAAGCTGTTGAGTTTGATTGAGTACGGCTAAAATTTTCTGATTATGTTCTTCATAAATCACTTGGACATGATCGTTGTGACACAAGAATTTTTGTTCATTGTCTATATAAATTTCATACTTTAAATTTTTGTCTGCGCCAAAACGTGTCAGTACTGAATTTTTATCTTTTAAGACATGGTTAAGTTTAAAGGTATGGGTTTTTAACTGATATTCTTTCACAGCCGAATGACCATTATTATCGTTATAAAGTTTAGATTTTTAAAGTTAAAGTATTTTAAAACAAAGGGTTAATAATAATCCTTTGTACTTTGTGCATGTAAAAAAGCAGGAATAAGCCCTGTCAGTGCTGCTCGTATATCAGCTCGTTCATTGATAAGTTGATGTGAACCTTCTTCTAACATCAATAAGGTTTGTAAACGGAACTTACGGCGAATAAATTCAATGTTATAACGCCAATCGACCGTTTGATCCTGCGCACCTTGCGCCAACCAAACAGGAATTCGACACGCAGGGCGATCTTCCATTTCCTGCATCCATTTTGACATGGCCAAAATCCAGTCCATGCCCATCATACGAGGTTGTAATGGATCTTTTAAGCGTACAAAACGCAGAAACTCAGGGTTGTGGTTATTGCGTTTAAAATGGCGGGGAACTTCTTTCTTAATACGGCGAATAATGCCCAAACCGACTGGATTGTGCCACCATGACGTTTTTGCAGGTCGAACCAAAGGTGATAACAATAAAACCCGCTCAACTATCGGATTTTTTCGTTGCTGTGCATAGTCCAAAAGATGATGCATCCAAATTGCCCCACCTGTACTTTGGCCAATGCCCAACCAAGGCTGAGGCAGTTGCTCAGCATGTTTCACATACTGATGTACAGCATGGAGTACTTGTTGATAATGATCAAAATTTTGGATACTGGCAGCATTACCATCACTTAAACCATGACCCGGTAAATCATAGGTCAAGACACTAAAGCCCTGCTCTAACAATTCACGGATAATCGGTTGATAAATACCGCTGTGTTCCAAATAACCATGGAGCAAAAACACAGTACCTTTGATGTTATCAATTTTAGGACGATAAATTTGCGTATGCAGCTTAAACAATGGCATTTTGATATAGCCCTGCCAAAAGTCTGCATCCAGTTTATCCAAAGCGTATAAATGCCGATAAGCCTGAAGGGCCTTACTCGGTTCATAGGCACGATTCAGATTCAATGGTTCAAGTAAAAGTGGTGTTTCCTGACGACTTGGTACAGGCAAATCCAATGATTTGAGTATATTTGGATTTAAAAATGGAATATCTGCCATTATGGCACCTCTCGACAACCACTTGAACCAAACAATACATCTCGAATGGTTGCTAACATTTCATAATTGGCACGACGACTGTGATCATAATTACTCTTACTCGGTTGCCATGGCGTCAACTGTGTCGGCATAGGTGCTTCAACGGGAATGGTTTCAATTCCATTCAAAGCGAATAAGCGACGCGTTCTTGGCATATGGTAACGGTCAGTAATGAGTAATACGGTCGGCGCACCTCCTTTTTTTTGTAATAATAATGAGCTGAAACGTGTATTTTCACAGGTATTCATGCTTCGATCTTCTAATAATTTGGCTTCAACCCCTCGTTCTTTCAACCAAGCTTGCATATAGCTTGCTTCAACGCCACTAAGCACAATGGGTAAACGGGTTTGTTTTTCTATTTCTAAAGTCTTTTCTAATCTTAAACGAGTATAGTCATTGACCACAATATCTGATTTATTCTCAGCCAAGGTTAATCCTCCACCTAAGATCACAATGGCATAAGGTTCAGAATTAGACTTTTTCTTTTCATTACTCTGATTTTGGATTAAAGCAATATCTTGATAAATTTCTTTATCAATCGCTTCTTTGTTCTCCTCTTTAATCGGATGAGTTCTTAAAAAAGCTAAAAACTTATCCATCAGCGCTTTATTTTCTTCAGTATCATATTGATTGAGCAAAAAAGGACTATCTTGCAGTACTTCACTTGCACCACTTTCATCATCTGCATTTTTGTCTAGAGCCACCTTTTGGGTTTTAGGCTCAGAAGCTGGGCTATTACTCTCTTCATATTTTGGCAACAACGGAATTTGAGGCTTTTCCTCTTTTTTGTCACTTTCTTCCAATTGTTGCTCTTCTAATTCTGCCTTGAGCAGCTTGTAGCGTGCTTGAATCAAGGTTAAATCTTGGGTATTTGCAGAGTGAATCGCTTCTTCCATGACCCTTAAATAAGCTTGACGTGCAATCCATGCTGCTGATCCTGGCTCTAAACCTTCAGATTCACTTAAAGCGGCCATTTGTTGACTTTGTGCAGCAACTTGATCAACTTCAACTGGAACCAAAGCATTTAATGCTCTAACCACAATATTTGAATAAAATGGGCTATACCAAAACACTATGAAACAGCCGAGCAAAACGAAAAATATCGTCATTACTCGTACTGAGCGAATCATCCAATGTTGCTTCGTCATAGTGTCCTTTAATCAAAATTATGTTGTATGTGATTGAATTAAACCAATTTCATTAAACAAAACAGGCTCAGGTTCCAATAATATATTAAACTTTTTTACCACATCTTGTTGCACAGCGCGATATGTCGCTTGTACATCAGATAAATCTGCGTCGGAATAATTCACTAAGACTAGCGCTTGTTTCTGAAACATCCCCACTTTGCCAAGCTGTTTTCCTTTCCACCCAGCTTGATCAATCAACCAGCCTGCTGCAATTTTAACTTGATCATTGCCCTGCGGATAATGCGGCGCTTGAGGATATGATTCACTCAATGCATTGTACTGTGCTTGTGAAATAATCGGATTTTTAAAGAAACTTCCCGCATTTGGATATTCATTCGGATTGGGCAATTTACTTTGACGGATATGGATAACCTGCCGTTGTAAATTCTCAGCCGTGATGTCATCCCCCATGGCGGTTTTCAAATCACCATAATTCATTTTTAAATTCGGTTGCTTCAACAATTTAAAAACAACATGGGTAATCACATAACGATTTGGATCATCTTTAAAAATGCTATGACGATACGAAAAATGACAGTCTTGGGCATTGATTCGAGTCAATTTCTTTTCTATACGATCATAAACTTCAACATAATCAATAAATTCACCAACTTCAACTCCATAAGCACCAATATTTTGTACAGGTGATGCCCCGACTAAACCTGGAATAAGAGCGAGATTCTGAAGCCCATACATCTGATGTTCAGTCGTCCACAGCACAAAGTCATGCCATATTTGTCCTGAACCAACACGAACAGTATGTGTCGTATTATCTTCGGCTAAAATTTCAATGCCCTGAATCTGCATGTGAACTGCTAAAGCATCGATGTGTGAAGGCAACAGCATATTACTGCCACCCGATAAAATTAAAACATTTAAGCCATGCTGCTCTGCATATGCCAAAGCTTCACAAAGATCGTTTTGCGAATGGACCTGTGTGTAATGAGAGACCACAGCATTCAAATTTAAGGTATTGAATGACTTCAATTGAAATTGTGTTTGAACATCAATCATTTTATTTCATAACTCATTTTAGTGCTGTGCTGAAGTCTGGAACTGATTTTGGAAAACATTGACCCAAGCTTGACTACCCGATTCACATTGATCTAAGACACGTTCGAAACCGTCATCGCCACCATAGTAAGGATCAGGCAAAGCTTGTTTGAGATACTTTGGATCGTGCTCACTCATCAGCGCAACTTGAGCTCGGATTTGATGCTGACCAAAACGAATGATCGCATGTTGTAAAAGCGCTTGAATATCCCTTAAATTTTCCAAATCCATCGCGAGAATCAAATCGAAATCTAAGAAATCTTGTTGTGTCAGTTGTCTTGCTCGAAGTGCAGATAAATCATAGCCACGTTTTAAAGCATGTTTTTGACTACGCAAGTCAGGGGCTTTATTGGGATGATAATTACTGGTGCCTGCAGAATCAACTTGAACATTCAATTGCGCTGCGTCACAAAAGTGTCGAAGGACTACTTCAGCCGTAGGAGAACGACAAATATTACCTAAACAAACACATAACACCTTATATGGCGTTTTGGACGACATAACAACCTCAAAAGTTCATTTCTTTTACAGATGCTTATGTTAAGTTATTTAAGGGATGAATCCTATAGAGCAAGAAAACAATAATGTTTAATTTATACTGAAAAGGATACGCGATGAGTCAATTTCAATTTCAAACTGTAAAAAACATTATTTCTGGTTTAGGTACTGTGCAAGAACTTAAAACCATACTGCTTGAACATTCATACTCGAAAGTATTATTGGTGACCGATGCTGGCATGATCACCCATCAGTTACATCAACCAATTCTTGATATTTTTTCAAGTACTTGCACAGCTTATGCAGTATATGCAGATGTTCAAGCCGATCCACCTGAACATGTGGTCCTCAATGCTGTCGAATTTGCCAAGCAACATCAAGTTGATGCGATCATTGGTTTTGGCGGTGGTAGTTCTTTAGATGTCGCCAAAGTGATTGCTGTTTTAGCCGATCCAAAACAAACACAAAGCATTCAGGATATTTACGGCGTCAACAATACCAAAGCACAGCGCCTTCCTCTTATTTTAATTCCAACTACCGCTGGCACTGGTTCAGAAGTCACGCCTATATCAATCGTCACCACAGGTGAAACCACCAAAACGGGTATTGTATCCCCTGTGCTCTATGCAGATACAGCAATATTGGATGCAACATTTACCCAATCCTTGCCTGCTCAAATTACCGCAGCAACAGGAATTGATGCGATGGTCCATGCCATAGAGGCTTACACATCAAAAATCAAAAAGAATTTCTATTCCGATGTTCTGGCAAAACAAGCGTTAAAACTACTGAATAAAAATCTGAAATACGTTTTACAAGACGGTCAAAATCTAGAAGCCAGACAGAATATGCTTTTGGGGTCTATGCTTGCAGGTCAAGCATTTGCCAACGCCCCTGTAGGTGCAGTGCATGCACTCGCATATCCCTTAGGTGGGCATTTTCATTTATCTCATGGGCATACCAATGCATTGGTCTTGGTTGAAGTTTTGAAATTTAATGCACCCGAAGCAAAACAATATTACGCTGAATTGATGCAATGGCTTGACCCCTATAGCCAAGGCAGTACAGATGGTCTTTGTGATTTATTTATTGATCATATGCAACGACATTTAGATCAAAGTGGATTAACACTCAAATTAAGTCAGCTTGGTGTAAAAGAACATCAGTTAGAAATGCTAGCGCGAGATGCAATGCTACAAACCAGACTGCTTCAAAACAATCCAAAAGACATGACTGAGCAAGATGCCCTCGCCATCTATCAAGCCATTTTTTAAAATTTTAAATGATTTTGCGATATCAAAAAATCAATGGAATGAAATATGCGACCTAAAATAAAACAAAGACATGATTATCAATTTATATTTCCTATCCAAACTCGCTGGGCTGACAATGATATGTATGGTCATGTCAATAATGTCACCTATTACAGCTATTTCGATACTGCGGCTAACGCATTGCTCATTGAAAAGTGTGGTTTCGACATCCGTGAATCTCCAATTATTGGTTTGGTGGTAGAGTCTTCATGCAAGTTCCATCAAGAATTGTCATATCCTGAAATCATTGAGGTGGGTGTCAGCATTGAAAAAATTGGCAATTCTTCACTCATTTATGACTTGGCTATTTTTAAAAGTGCTGATGACAATGCTTCAGCTCAGGGGCATTTTGTGCATGTTTTTGTCGATCGTGAAACACGAAAAAGCACCCCGATTCCACAAGAAATGCGAGATGCTTTAAATCAATTTCTAGCAAAAGAAAATCATCAACTCATGCATTGAATCTCTGCATATTAACTTCATTAAGGCTTTAATTGAATTTGATGAATTTCACCTTCAAAGGCTTCAACCAAGCTTTTCACTACAGGCTCTGCATGTAACAACTCTGAAGCACGATTGAATGCACGCTCTTTTCGTTCAGCTTGTAAGGTATAAGGCGTCGTAGTTGTTATCTCTTTATACTGAACATGAAATACTGTATGAGGCCACTGTTTCTTCAACTCGCCCTCTAACACATGTTGTAGCTGTGTCAGCATTTGCTCGTATTCAGCTGGAATAGTAAAGGTTGATGCACCATCAATTTGACCACTCATAATGCCTTGTTGTGCCAGCTCTTGCACAGCTGGAGACAAATCACTCTGTCTAAACCAATATTCCCATTTATCTAAAGTCCATTCACCACTGAGTTCTTGCGGTTGTAACTTTAAAATGTCTTGAGGAAGCAGTTTTGAATCTGAAGAATGTTCAATCTTTTGCTTCAATGTTGCAGCATGCTGTACAGGATTTTCTGTAGATTGGTTATCTTCAACAACCTCATCCACAATGACTTGTTCAGTATCCAACTGCATTGAATCTAAAGGCAAAGATGGTGTTTGAGCATTTGAATCGACTACAGCATCTGCAACATCAGCCTCTGGTGCCAAGAAAAATACATCTTGCTGTTCTGTAGTCGCTAGCACTGCTTCAGCAACAATTGGCTCTCCAAATGAAGTTAAGCTAGGTTCATCCAATTGAGACGTTTGTTCATGCTGAATCGCTTGTTGTACATGTATAGGTTCAACATCATTTTCAGCAGCGATCGCACTTGATGACGATGATTCAAGCGTGTCCAAATGAGGGGTGATGTCTTCATTTAAGATTTCATCCTCCAAATAATCATCACTACTTGGCTCGTGAACAGTTGCCTGATCAGTCCCCTCTACGTTTGAATTCAGACTGAATTCATCATCGTCATATGAACCTTGAAAATCATCAAAATCAGAGGCTAAAGGTGTATCAACAGTTTTTGATTCCTGATTGATGATTTGTGTTTCATCATCATGATTTAAATTTGTTAGTGTTTCTGACAAATCATCTTGTTTTTGCTCAATGACATGTTGAGAAATTAATGCGGAAGATGAGTACTGTTGAGCTGATACTTGGGATGTTGAAACTTGCGTATGTTGTTGAACCACAACTTCATTGGGCTGCATTGGACGAAATGCCAATAAGCGCAACACACACATTTCAAAGCCTTGCTCTTGGGTCACCGCCATTTGTAAATCTGCACGGCCTTTGCATGCAATTTGATAATACAACTGTAAATCTTGCGCTGACAGCAACGCCGACAGTTGCATAATTTTTTGATTAATTTCAGCACTATATTTCAATGCAAGATCTGGCAGATATTGCAGTAATGCCAATTCATGCAAGGTAGATATAAATTGATCTAAGACCAAAGACACATCTAAAGCTTGTTGTCTAAATTGTAGCAATAACTCACTGACACGTTGACGCTGGTTTTGGTGAATCGCCAAAATTAAATCATAAATAATCGTTCGATCAATCAGTCCAAGCATTTCTTTGACATCTTGATGACGAATTTCGCCCTGACCATAGGCAATGGCTTGATCTGTCAGCGATAACGAATCACGCAATGAACCTTGCGCAGATTCTGCAATTTGCCAAATGGCATCTGATTCAGCAGGAATGCTTTCTTTGCTTAGGATATTGGTTAAGTGCGAGGTAATTTCATCGACTGTCAAAGGACGTAAGGTAAATTGCAAACAACGTGAAATCACCGTAATTGGTAACTTTTGTGGATCGGTGGTTGCAAATAAGAATTTGACGTGTTCAGGTGGTTCTTCAAGCGTTTTTAATAGCGCATTAAATGAATGCGTTGACAGCATATGCACTTCGTCAATCAGATAGACTTTAAAGCGCCCTTGAGTTGGCGCATAAGGTACGTTATCTAACAGTTCACGCGTATCTTCAACTTTGGTACGTGATGCTGCATCAATCTCGATGAGATCGATAAAGCGACCTTCATTGACTGCGGTACATGTTGCACAGACTTCACATGGTGTAGAGGTTACCCCAGTTTCGCAGTTGAGGCATTTTGCCAAAATGCGGGCAATGGTGGTTTTACCTACACCTCGAGTTCCTGTAAACAGATAGGCATGATGCAAACGCCCACGTTCTAAGGCGCTGGTGAGTGCACGTGATACGTGGTTTTGACCAACCAATTCGATAAAATTACGTGGGCGATATTTACGTGCAAGTACCTGATACATGAATGCTCCCTGATTACAGGTCTAAGGATACTGTTTTTTTTGCAATTAGTGAATGAAGAAGCATAGAGTTATTTTTTCTTTGAGATAATTCGATCAATTTCTTCGAATTTTACAATTTTAAAATCTTGATGGTTCATTGCATTTAATAAAATTGTTTTATCATTACTGCTTTCGAGTACCAACCAACTTCTATCATCGCTTGAGCTCTTCAGGACAGCAATTGGAAGATCATTCAGGTGATCAAGCTTTATATGCGCTGTAATAAATGAGCAGATGACAATAATTAAAAAGAGTATGAAATAGTGAAAAATTTTGTCTTGCTTAATATGACGATTAATTTGCAAACCAGCAATCAACCCAAGTAAAACACATAACCAAAAAAAGTTTGCTTTATTAACTAAATGCATTGATTTCAAAACAATAATCGGAATTGATAATAAAAAAGTTAAGAATAAAGTCTTAAAACATGTATATCGATTAAAATATCCAACCATCTGAGCTTTAATGAACGAATGATTATGACCTAGTACATCAAATTTAAAGGATTTTTTTCTCAAAATTTTTCTGTATAAATATCTTGCACACGTATCATATCTCTCAACAAAAAAATCTACAAATATGACCGCTGAACAGAAAACCAACATGACCTTAAATACTTCAAATAAATAAAATGTTGGTGATAACAGCGATGTCATCCAAATTGCATCTAATTGATAATAGAAATAAGTATTGGATATGACCGTTATACTTATTCCTATTATACTCAACACCCCAAACAATTCAGTTATCGATAATTCTTTTTTAATCATTCACTTAAAATTCAAAACCACCCTTTACGACCTTTTAACACAGCATCCGCACAACGTAAAGTTTCCTGGGTTAATCCCCACAGTCGATAATCCCCTGTAATCGAACCAATGGCAAAATTATGCGTATACGCAAAACTTAATTCACGTGCAGGATCACACCAAGCCCCAGAGCCGTTATATCCAATATGACCAAATCCTTCTGGCGCACGTTTACCCATACTCAATACTCTGTGATAACCCAAACGCCAGTTCATTGGGATTGGCATGACACGATCACGGCGTGTACTTTGAACTTTGCTCAAAGCTTTAAATGTTTCAGGTTGAATTAAAGTTTGATCTTGCCACTGCCCTTTATTGGCAAGCATGGCGTATATTTTTGCCAAACTTTGTACTGTAAACGCACCGTTTGCAGCTGGTATAACCGCCTGAATACCTTGATCACTAAAAAAACTAAAATCACGCATTTTTTTAGGAATCATGGCATCGACAAAATCTTGAGGATTTTGACCCGACCATTGTATGAATTTTTCAGAAATTGAGAATTTCGGTTTTGACTGAGCTTTTGACTGCACTTGCTTGGTTTTTTGTTCGGAGGATGACTGATTTTCCTGCTGTGCTTTTTTAATTTTAAACGGGCGAGCAACACGGCTCAATTGAGCTTGAGGAACACCAAAATAAGCACCATCCAACTCTAAAGGATCGACCAAATAACGTTGCATAAGCCAAGCAAGAGGCTGTTTCGCAGCTTTTTCTAATATACCTCCTACCAACCAACCAAAAGTCAGTGCTTGATATGCACTATCCTGCCCAATTTTAAAACGGGGTTTGGCTTGAGCCATAACTTTGAGCATATGAGCCCAATCCGCCATTTCAACTGCGGCATCAATATTATTTCGGATATCGTAAAGTCCAGATTGATGACACAGTACATGACGTAAAGTCATTTCAGCTTTACCATTTTGAGCAAACTCAGGCCAATAGTTTGAAATTGGTGAGTCGTAATCCAAAATGCCTTCACTGACTAAAATATGCGCCAGCGTTGCAATAACACCTTTTCCAGTTGAATAGCAGATTGATAAAGTATCTTCAGCCCAATCTTCATCTAAAGATTTTTTTCCTGTAAAAATATCAACGACTTTTTGACCTTGAAAATAAACAACTAAAGCAGCGCCACCTTGTTCAGCACGATGATCTTGGAGTCGACTAAAGGTTTTTGCCACATCTTGAAAACGAACGTCCACATGTCCGTGATAGTGATCTTGATCAGCAAACAAGATCTCTTTAATTGCATTCATTCCATTGTCCTTATGCACAGCTTATTTTACTTTATTCAGCATAGCGAATATTGAGAAACTTTTTGTAAGTCTTTAACACAATAAAAACCCAAATCTAGAGATTTGGGTTTCTTCATCAAAGTGTGTGAATCACACCTGAAACATGCGGTTTTTTGGTCTTTTTATTGCGAATCAAAACATGTTGATCTTTGCCATCTTGAGCTGTTAAGAACTCGACTTCTGAAGGTAAATACATCGGCAGCTTAAAATAAACATCCGCTTCATACGCATCAGGCAAATTTAAACTTGCAAGTGCCCGTGCCTTACTCCACATTCCGTGAGCAATGGCTTGCTTAAAGCCAAATGCTTTCGCTGTAAATGCATGGATATGAATCAGATTATAATCACCAGATGATTTTGCATAACGGCGACCTGTATTTTCAGCAACATCCCAAGTCGCTTGCACAGCATAATCCAACACTTTGTCATCTTTCACTTTTGGCGCAACTTGAGCATCGGTTTTTTGACGAGCAAGGTAAGTTGTTAAACCTTCCATCACCACTTCATTTCCGACCTTTGCAGTGGTCAGAAAATCAAACTGCAGCCCTTTATCATGTGGTTTTAATTCACCAAATTTGCAAGACAAAGTAAGGGTTTCATTGACACCTATTTTACGTAATTGTTTCACTTGATTGCGTATATGAACCAATCCCAATAATGCAAATGGAAAAGCCTCAGAGGTCATCATATGCATTTGCAAGCTCTGAGAAATCACTGCCAAATAAGTCGCAGGAATATAACCATTATTTTTATAGCCACAAATTTCGTTATAGGCTTTTAAGTGATCAACATCTACACGATAAGCATCTACAACATATTCAACTTGCGGTAAAACTTTTTCACCTTTTTGCTTTTTAAAAATTAACCCTTGAATCACTTTTGGATAAGCCATATAGGCTTTTGGCAATTCTTTAAAATGGCGAGTAATCATCATAAACCTTTATATAGTTTTAATTTCAATGGGGAATTAAGCTCCACCTACTAAGAATACGATAAAGCTCCACCTTGACTTAATAGCATAATTTTCAAAAGAATAATCTACAAAACAATAATTTAAAAACAATAATATTTGCAAATTATTCTTAATTAAAAACAGAACAAAGAAAATCCCACTCAGGTGAGAAGATTTTCTTTGTCCTTTTATGACACGGTGATCAATCTAACTTTAACGCTAAATAATCAATCCTTAATCATGAAGATTAAGCACCCAATAGGCTTTGGCCACATACACGAACCACGTTACCGTTTAAACCAGTCGATGCTGTCGCAGCAAACAGTGAAATGGTTTCAGCGACATCGACAGGCAAACCACCCTGACTCATTGAGTTCATACGGCGACCCGCTTCACGAATCGCAAAAGGAATTGCCGCTGTCATTTGCGTTTCAATAAAACCAGGTGCAACGGCATTAATAGTGATGCCATCTTTGAGTATTGGTGCAGTGAATTTCACTAAACCAATTACACCAGCTTTAGACGTTGCATAGTTGGTTTGACCTAGATTACCCGCAATACCTGAGATTGAAGATACACAAACAATACGACCATTTTTATTTAAGCCTTTGTTTGACAGCAAATAGTCATTTACTCGTTCAATCGCTGACAAATTAATATTGATGACCAAATCCCAAAGCTCAGGCTTCATGTTCGCCAAAGTTTTGTCTCGTGTGATTCCAGCATTTTGTACAATAATGTCTAAACCGCCACGTGTTGACGCTGCTTGTTTGATTTTTTCACCCGCATCAGCAGCTGTAATATCAATAGCCAACGTTGAACCACCAATGGCACTTGCCACACGATCCAAATCGTCTTGTTGTTGTGGGACATCCAAACAAATCACATGAGCACCATCACGCGCAAGTACATGTGCAATCGCCTCACCAATACCACGGCTCGCACCTGTAACCACTGCAGTTTTACCCGCTAAAGGCTTTGCCCAATCTACATCGACAACAGCACCTTTAGACACACGAATCACTTGCCCTGAAACATAAGCAGAACGTGGAGACAAAACAAAACGTAATGTTGACTCTATATTTTGCGCTGCATCTTGATCGACATACACCAGTTGTGCAGCTATACCCTTTTTAAACTCTTTACCTACAGATTTAACAAAACCTTCAAGCGCACGTTGAGCAATGGCTTGTTTAACAGTTGGTGCAGATTCAGGCGTTAAACCTACGACAATCACACGCCCTGAAGTTTGGATTTGACGAGCCACTGGGTTGAAGAAAGCATAAAGCGCTTTCAGTTGTTCAGAATCTTGAATACCAGACGCATCAAAAACCACTGCTTTAAATTTTGACTCTTTATCGCCATCATTAAATGCACTTAAGCTGAGTCCAGCTTTTGCAGCAGCTTGTTGGAGCTCAGTATTATTACCTGCATAAGCATTGGCATGAATATTACTTAAGACTTGAGCAATCTCGCCTGAAAAGACACTTTTCGCTGCAGAACCCACCAAAACAGCGCCTTGCACAACTGGTGCTGCGGACTCAAAACGGTCAAGGGAGATTGGTGATGGCAAACCTAAATTTTTGATGACGAATTTACCAATCGGAGATTTTGCGAATGCTTGATATTGGTCGGTCATAAGTTTGATCTCTCAACAAATTGAATGTGGGTGGACCATGGTGTTTATTGAAGTTCATTTTAGTCTCAAACACTTAAATTTATCATGATCCAAGATTATGTATATGATGATACTTGAGTTAGGCTATGTATGTCTTGACCTGAGCGCATGGTTAAATGTCATTATAGTCAATACGACCTTTTTTCAAATATGCTAATCTAGTCTTAAGAATATTGCCAACATGCTTGGAAAAGCCTTATGAGCAAAACAAACCAACAAAACACACAAGCAGAAAATACTGCCAAAGAATCTGTGTCAAATACATCAAAGAACTCTGCAAAGAGTACGACGAATTCACGTAAGAACACAGATTCTAAAACTCAAGTCGCAACTTCGACAAAAACTTCACGTCCTCGTAGCACAACACCTCGTGAAAAAAACACTGCGAGTACTTCTAAGTCTGAATCTAGCAAGACTTCTACTTCAACACCAATTTCTGCTCAACAGGATAAAACTATGAGTCAAAATACTGTTCGCCGCGTTGCAATCTTAGGTGGTAATCGTATTCCATTTGCACGCTCAAATGGTGCCTACTTTAAAGCAACCAATTCTGACATGCTGACTGCTGCGTTAAATGGTCTTGTTGAACGTTTTAATTTACAAGGTCAACGCTTAGGCGAAGTTGTTGCAGGCGCAGTTTTAAAACATAGTCGTGACTTCAATATGACACGTGAATGTGTCCTCGACACGCAACTTGCTCCTGAAACGCCAGCTTATGATATTCAACAAGCGTGTGGTACAGGTTTACAAGCGGCTTTTGCTGTTGCCAACAAAATTGCTTTGGGTCAAATTGAAGTAGGTATTGCGGGTGGTGTCGATACCACTTCTGATGCCCCTATTGCTTTTGGTGATGGTTTACGTAAAGCATTACTTGAACTGAATATCGCTAAAACGGCAAAAGACCGTTTAAAAGCATTGACTAAAATCAATGTAAAAGATCTGCTTGATGCGCCGAAAAATGGTGAACCACGTACAGGTCTATCTATGGGTGATCATCAAGCAATTACTACGCTTGAATGGGGTATTTCACGAGAAGCGCAAGATGAACTTGCTGCATCTTCTCATCAAAAAATGGCGAAAGCTTATGAAGAAGGTTTCTTCGATGACCTGATCACTCCATTTTTAGGTTTAGAGCGTGATAACAACTTGCGTGCTGACTCTACAGTTGAAAAACTTGCAAAACTTAAACCCGCATTTGGTAAAGGTGATGCACGTACGATGACTGCGGGTAACTCTACACCGCTTACTGATGGTGCATCAGTTGTATTGCTCGCTTCTGAAGAATGGGCAAAAGCAAATGGACATGAAGTTTTAGCTTACTTGAGCTTCTCTGAAACTGCGGCCGTTGACTTTATTGGTAAAAAAGAAGGCTTACTCATGGCTCCTGCTTATGCAGTCCCTCGTATGCTTGAGCGTGCTGGTCTTAAACTTCAAGATTTCGACTATTACGAAATTCATGAAGCTTTTGCATCACAAGTATTATCGACACTTAAAGCATGGGAAGATCCTAAATTCTGTAAAGAGCGTTTAGGTTTGGATGCACCGCTTGGTTCTATTGATCGTTCTAAATTAAACGTTAAAGGTTCATCACTTGCAGCTGGTCACCCGTTTGCTGCGACTGGTGGTCGTATTTTAGCGACTGCAGCTAAGCTTTTAAATGAAAAAGGTTCTGGTCGCATTTTAGTCTCTATTTGTGCGGCTGGCGGTCAAGGTGTAACAGCCATCGTAGAAAAATAATTTCCTAGAATTCGGTCTAAAAAAGCACTTCTATTGAAGTGCTTTTTTATGAGTTAACTCGAATGTTATTAAAGAAAATGATCAATGTTTGTGAAAGTTAAACAAAATTGAAATTATAAAAATATATACTTCCATCAGATAAGACTAAAATACAATCTGAAAATTTTATTTTCTTTAAGTTCTTAGACTTTGCATTGTTAAAATCAATATTTGGTGTAATTTAAATGTGTTTGTTCATATAAATGTTTTTTAATTATTCCTATGATTATTGATAAATATATTTATAAACTCCACAACTTATCAAATTCCCACAATAAACATATTAATATAATAATAGACACAAAATAATTTAAATGATTGTTTTATCACACACTTTTTTCCGACCAATGTCATTCGATTTATCCAACAAAAGTTAGTTTTTTGTTTATAATAATGCCTAAATATCAATTGAGTAGTTATTTATGGAGATAGAGAATTGAATAAAATTACAACAATTATTTTATCTATGTGATGAACAAATCCAATGAAAAGTTTTGTTCATACTGAGTCTTATAAAAAGGTTTTAGATTCAGATGAACTAGATATGGTAACTGCTGTTTCTTAAAGTTTGAACAGAGTTCTAAAGAATTTAAAGATTATCCATTTAACCGTAGCTAATTTTTAAATTTGTTATTGGTTTTCCCTTTTCAAAGTCGAGGCCTCGATCTCTTCAGTCCGCCTCGACTTTGCTTTTTATTATCCTATTCGTAGTTTATACTTAAAGCTAATCAAAGTTTTTATACAAATACGAAACATCAATAAAGTTCTTTCAAAAATCAATCAATGATCATTGACTCAGAATCCAAACCTTTTAAACTCCCTTCTCTCGCCCCATATATAGTTCAGGGAGAAGGTTAAGATGAAGGGTATTAAACTTAAAATAACCACTCCCTTGCGCACTTAGATCACATTCTGAAGAAGCTCATCACTTGCGCTTTATTTTAATGCAGTAACGTGCTTTAAAACTTGCTCAGGAGTGAGAAATGTATTGTGAATTTTAATTGGTTATAAATAATTCACCAAAGCAGTTGAATCATTATTTCAAATTTAATGTATGAATAAAGTGCCATACTTGCTTCTAGAAAATATGTATGAAAAATTAAAGTTTAAAAACGCTCTATATTATTCATTTGTATATACCCACAACATTTTAAATTCTACACAGAAATAAAAAAGCCCAAAGATAAACTTTGAGCCTTTTTTAAAGCGAAACTATTACACAGTTTTTAAAAACGAGGTATGTAAATAAATTCCTCAGAAATTAAAATCTATAACCAACACCGACATAAGTAATTAAAGGATCAATATCAATTTTGGTCGACGAGCGTATCAGTTTATTACCAGTATTTTTATCAATCACATCAATGTTAGCTCGATTACTCAGTTTTGCATAAGAAAGCGATGCGATTCCAAACCAATTTTCATTGATGTCGTAAGTTGCCCCAAGTGTTACAAGCGGTGCAATGGCATCCGTTGTTTTAACACGTACTTTAGGGTCAGCACTTGACACTTCACCATCTAAAGCTGCACCAGCCTTATCATCCAAAATATTTTGAATCATGTGCCCAGCATTAACTAAATCTTGTTTAATCGTTGAATCAAGCTTAATTTCATTAAAATACGCATACATGATTCCAGCGCCAACAAATGGTCTAAATTTATTCACGCCAGATTGACCAAATTGATACTGGACTTCCATAGCCGGTGTCCAAGCACGTACAGATGATGCCCTTTTCTTATTTCCTAAATTAGTAATTGGTATGTCTTGTGCAAGATCCAAAATTCCGTCTGGAAATAGCATAGCAATATCACCTTGTGGCATTGCTTCACCTGTCATATTGGCAACAATTTCCCCCTTACCTTTAATATCAACTTTAGGTGGAATTCCTCCAATAAATTGAAGAGAAACATGATCATTTAAATAATAGTTGAAAGTCAGACCTAGGGTATCAACATTTTTCGCTTCAAGACCTGTGTCTTGTGCGGTCCATTGATCAATTCCTTTTAATTGTGCTGAACCTGCAGTAGATGCATTTATATTAGATAAGTAACTTTGATCATCAGAAGCATCATTATTTTCCAAAGCACCTAACATTTGTGCAAGCGATTGATTTCCTATGCCTGGTCTTTCAAAAGTTAAAGGTAAAAAATCGAGCGCATTCTCACCCGTATATAACTGCGCATCTGGATCTATTGAACCTAAAAATGCTTGCTGTGATATGCTACCGATACCATATCCATTCTCTTTATTAGGATCTACGACACTATTGATATTGAAAGGATTGGCTTTCCCTTGTGGCATCACATGCATCCAACCCGCTGATACTGAAAAACGTTTAAAGTTTTCTGCGTAACTTATATTGGTTAAAGCAACACATGAACCTGCTACGATGATTTTGCCCCAAATCATTTTATTCATTTTTTGTCCTTAAATATTTTTAAAATCTTATACATTTCCTGCACATATAAGATATACGAAATCAAACAAAAGTTTCATAAATCCGACAAAAGTTTTTTTTGATTAATATTTTTTTACTATAAGAAAATAAATCACTATAATGTTACACATATGTTTTTCTATTTTTTTCGAAAAAATTTAACAATAAAAAAAGTCTTAATTATCCAACTTATGTTAAATATCAAGTACTCAAAAACCCAATATAATGAGGTATTTATCTCATTATATTGGGTCTAATCTATATTTAGTAATTTTATTAAAATTAATTTTTAAGAAGCTTTGACCTCTGTAAAATGAGCTTCTATACCATCATAACACCACTGAAAAATGAAGGTATAAACCAAAATACATAAGGTTAAGCTTAAATCGAGTAATACAGCTTCCCATATGCCAAGATTTAACGCATAAGCCACCATTGGAATAGTCGCTAACATCAAACCACCTTCAAATCCAATCGCATGCCCAATACGTACAGGTATAGTTCTTTTAAATTGGTACTTTGCTTCTGCCTTTTCAAAGAAATGATTAAAAATCATATTCCAAATGACAGAAGTCACCGCCATCACAATACCCAATGTACCCGTCACTTCCATCGGCATTTCAAACATATAACTCAACGCAATCGCAATGATCACCAATAAGATGATTTCATAGCTCAGCGCATGAATAATCCTTCTTTTGGAAATCAACATAAAAATTCTCAATTTGTTTAAAGTTTTGGCATTATATGTCTGTATAATTGAAGATAGTAGTCAGATTCTTTCAATAATATTGATAGATAAGACGCAATATTTATCCTTATTACTTCTCCAGCAGAGTAAAGTGTGAGTGAAAACACATGGATAAAGCTATTTGTTTATTCATTTGTGGCAATCTAAAACATCATTTTCCAATTAAGAATTGAGCATTATGAATATCAATCAAGACCAGTTGGTCATCTTTAAAACTGTAATGGAATTAGGTTCATTTTCAGCAGCGGCAAGACAACTAGGTAAAGTTCCTTCAGCCGTCAGCATGTCTATTGCAAACTTAGAAATTGATTTAAATTTACAATTGTTTGATCGAGTTGGACGTGAGCCAAGACCAACAGCGCAAGCAATTGCACTGTTTGAAAAAACCGAACAACTTTTGGTTGAAATGAATCAATGGAAACAACAAGCCTTTGCACTGAGTGAAGGCTTAGAATCATCCTTAAATATTGTGGTGGTCTCTGAACTTCTACACACACAATGGACTGAGTACATCGCACTACTGGAAAAAAATTTTCCTCAACTTCAAATCAATATTATTTCAGCGCCACAAGAAGATGCACAAAACATGCTGATGAACTCATCCGCTCAACTGGCACTGATGTTTGAACGAGAGTTTTTAGACACAAGCGAACAGTTTGTAGAATTAAAACGGGAAACAATAATACCTGTGGTTTCAACGCAACATCCATTGGCAGATTTTGAACAAGTTTCTTTTGAACAAATGCAGAATAATCGTCAAATTGTGATCGCAAGTCGTGATAAATCGATTAAACCTGAACTTTTATTTTCCAAAAAATACTGGCGCACAGATAACCATCACTCTGCTGCGATGCTCATACTAGCGAATTTAGGTTGGGGCATTCTCCCCTTACAAATGTTAGAGGAAAACCCTGATTTAAAACAGAAATTAAAAGTTTTACAGTTGACCGATTTCACCCCAAGATTTGAATATTCGGTCGATTTAGTCTGGAGTCGTGAAAACAAACTGGGGGCTGCTGCACGTTTTTTGATTCATCACGTCAGAAATCAACGAAATTCTACAAAATAATCACCATTATGATGCATTTTGATTCAATTCAAAAATCACCTTGTGATATAAATAAAGTTACAAGTATTTTGAATAAAGAATTACACCGCAATGACTCAATCAGCATTAGATCAATTAAAAAAAATGACCACTATTGTTGCAGATACTGGTGATTTAAAAGCAATACAACAATTCCGACCTTTAGATGCGACGACCAATCCATCTTTAATTACTGCAGCAGCTTCACTTCCAGAAAATAAAGCGTTGATCGAGTCGGCTTATGCTCAAGCAAAAGCTGAAGGTTATGAAACAGATCTCCTTATAGAACGTACGATTGATATTTTAACCGTCAAACTCGGTGCTGAAATTTTAAAAATTGTTGAAGGTCGTGTTTCAACTGAAGTTGATGCCGCACTTTCATACGACACTGAGGCGACCGTGGAGAAAGCCAAGGAATTGCTGGCTCTTTATAAAGCTTATGGTGTCGATCAAGATCGTATTTTGATTAAAATCGCATCCACTTGGGAAGGTATTCAAGCTGCACGTCAACTTGAGGCAGAAGGAATTCACTGCAATCTGACTTTATTGTTTGGCTTGCATCAAGCACGTGCATGTGCAGATGCCAAAGTGACCCTGATTTCACCTTTTGTGGGCCGTATCTTAGATTGGTATAAAAAAGCTGAAAATGTTGACCAATATCCGATTGAAAAAGATCCAGGTGTCTTGTCAGTCAAACAAATTTACCATTACTACAAACAACACAATGTAAAAACAGAAATCATGGGTGCAAGTTTTCGTAGTGTAGATCAAGTCCTTGGTCTGGCTGGTTGTGATTTACTCACTGTATCACCAAATTTGCTGGCTGATCTTGCACAAGATCAACGTACTGTTGAAAGACAGCTATGCACAGATCATGCTCACGCACATCAACAACATGAATACACTGAAATTGCTAAAGCGGAATTCAAAGCTGAAGTTGAAAAAGACTTGATGGCTTTTCAGCTCTTACAAGGCGGTATTGATGGCTTTATTAAAGCCCGTGAACAATTGAGTACGTTATTACGTCAATCTTTTGGTGTCGATGCAAACATTCATGCATAATTAATACGACTATAATCAACGTTTCCGAAGTCGATTACTACATTGCACTATATATAAGATATACGAGTCTTTTAGAAGGCTCGTTTTATTTTTGATTTGATTTATTCATCCTACGTAGATCAAGTTTCCCCCCAAGTTTTGTAAACAGCGAGATTGATTGTGTTTGGTATTACTGACATCGTGACTTTTATCATAGGCACGATTCTTATTATTCTTTTACCAGGACCAAATTCGCTTTATGTGATGTCTATTGCGACACGATATGGCATAAAAATTGGCTATATCGGTGCTTTAGGCGTTTTTACTGGCGATTGTATCTTAATTTTATGTACGGTCTTGGGGGCTGCAACCTTATTGCACAATTTTCCGTGGTTGTTTATTGCCCTTAAAGTTGTTGGTGCGCTGTATCTGTCTTACTTAGGCTTAAGATTATTGATTGCGGCATATCATACTTGGGCGAATCATACACAACGCATAGAACAAGATGAAACTGAGAATCCTCAAAAATTTCATCCATTTCGCACTGCACTTACCGTAAGCTTACTGAATCCGAAAGCCATTTTATTTTATTTATCATTTTTTGTTCAGTTTGTAGAGCCGAATTATCCTTACCCAGCGCTGAGTTTTACAATTCTTTCCATTATTTTACAGATCTTGAGCATGGCGTATTTAACCCTGCTGATTTTTTCAGGCGTGAAAGTTGCCAACTTTTTTAATCAAAGATATAAACTCTCTGCGATCGCTGTTGCCACAGTTGGCTTATTGTTCTGTGGTTTCGGGATCAAACTGGCACTCTCGACCATGTGAATATAATCACCTCTTTGAACCTATAAGCTTGTATACAAAACACTGAACACTGAACACAAACTAAGTGAATATGAATCAAATTAAGATGTGGAATAACGCTTGTAAAAGTGCTTACATACGTAGCTGTTCAATCATGATTTGCCAACCATACTTTTCACAGTCATCTGTACATTTATCAGACTTTCAGAGCCTGCATGAACAGCGTATGATCAATGAAAATTTATACAACCATTCTCATATTCTTAAGACAAACCATGCACAATATTATAAAAGATTTTTCTATACCTGCGGTGTTCGCAGGTTTTATCACTTTTCTGATTGGTATTAGCGTCTCTTCGGTACTGGTGATACAAGCTGCTCAAATATTAGGTGCACATCCCGATCAAATCAGTTCGTGGTTTTGGGCTTTAGGACTTGGCATTGGAGTTTCAGGTTTATTACTGTCTGCTTGGTTTAAATATCCTGTCGCAACCTCATGGTCGACTGCGGGTCTTGCGCTCATAATTGCCACAGGCAGTGGTTATACTTTATATGAAGCGATTGGCGCATTTCTGATCTGTGGTTTACTCACTGCCATTTTAGGGTTTCTTGGGGTATTTGAAAAACTACTCAAATACATCCCTCAAAGTTTAACCAGCGCAATGTTGGCTGGCGTGTTACTTAAATTTGGTATTGCAGTTTTTGCGCAGTTGAATCATGAATGGGCATTTATCCTGATTTTGCTTTCTGTGTATATTATTACTAGAAAAGTTGCACAACGTTATTGCATTGTCATTACATTGTTAGCGGGTTTTGTGATTTGTCCTTATTTCATGGTTTGGAATATTCCACAATTGGATTTCCATTTAACACAACCTGTTTGGATGCAACCCACATTTACATGGTCAGCTATACTGGGCTTAGCCTTGCCGCTTTTCCTGATTAATATGGCTTCGCAATATTTACCAGGTATCGCCATGATCAAAAGTTATGGCTATACCCCACATGTAAAATATCTCATTGGCTGGACGGGTGTTGCTCAAACTTTACTTGCACCTTTTGGTGCATTCTCAACCAATATTGCCGCAATCAGTGCCGCGGTAAGTTTAGATGATCAAGTCCATCCTGATCCTAAAAAGCGTTATATTGCAGGTATCAGCAGCGGATTTTTTTATATTTTAACAGGGCTATTTGCTACCACGCTGACCACTTTTTTGATGTCGTTTCCCACTGTGTTTATGATCGCTTTGGCTGGCATTGCTTTATTTGCCACCATTGGACACAACATTGCTCAAGCTTTTTCCCAAACTCATGAGCGAGAAGCAGCTTTGATGACTTTTTTATTTAGCGCATCAGGCGTGCAATTTTTTGGAATAGGATCAGCATTTTGGGGTTTATTGTTTGGGTTTGCGGTTTATCTTATTTTTAAAGTCAAATCTAAATCTAAAACCCATGAATAGTCGTACTCTTCATTATTGTAATGATGATCATCAATCAACATGAAGCCTATAACTTGTTCAAAAAATTTAATAAAAAAGCTCATTCAAATGAATGAGCTTTTTTATACATCTTAATGATCTAAAATTAGATCGCTGGATATTCACCCGTACCTTCTGGCCAAGGTGTTAATAATTCAAAGCCATCATCAGTCACGGCAACCATATGTTCCCATTGTGCAGACAATGATTTGTCTGAAGTCACGACTGTCCAACCATCTCTTAACTCTTTCACAGATGAGCGTCCAGCATTCACCATCGGTTCAATGGTAAACACCATGCCTTTTTTCAACACAATGCCCTGACCTGGTTGTCCGTAGTGCAAAACATTGGGCTGTTCATGATAAATCTTACCTATGCCGTGACCACAGTATTCACGCACAATGCTATAACCCTCACGGTGCGCAACCGATTGAATGGCAAAGCCAACATCACCCAATGTTGCACCAGGTTTAACGGCATGAATACCTGCAACCATTGCTTCATAGGTGGTATCAACGAGTTTTTTTGCAGCTGGTTTTACCTCACCTACATAATACATGCGGCTGGTATCACCAAAATATCCATCTTTAATAATTGCAACGTCAATATTGATAATATCGCCATCTTCAAGCACGATTTTGTCAGATGGAATTCCATGACAAACCACTTCATTTTTAGAAATACAGGTGGTTTTGGTATAGCCATAATAACCAATATTGGCTGGAATCACTTTTAGCTCATTCACAATAAAATCATGACAAATATCATCTAAATATTCGGTCGTGACACCTGGTTTAACATAGGCACCTATCATCGATAAAACTTCAGCAGCCAAACGCCCTGAAATTCTCAAATTTTCAAGATCTTGTTCAGTTTTAATTGTGATATTGCGTGCTTTCATTGCCACGATCTCTAATAAATTAAATAGAATTATAATACTTATAATAATTTATTTCATGAATGAATGTTTGATCCAAATCATTTGCTAAAATAATTTGGGAGATTTGTCGAAATATTAGACACTTGAAATCCAATATAGGATTATGTTTTTTTCAATTAAATGGATAAGTATTTTCAATAATAAAACTATATTTTTATTTTTCATAAATGATTCAATTATATAAATTAACTATTTATTGAATGTTTATTCAAAAATTGCAAATCAATATAAATAAAACTCATATTCAGTATAAAATAAACTCCAAAATTCAGTGTTTTTCTACTAAAATCGCTTTTTTTGTTCGAACCATCTCCCACCATGACGAATTTACGTACACGGGATATTATTGCCTTAGGTTTTATGACCTTTGCACTATTTATTGGTGCGGGCAATATTATTTTCCCTCCGATTGTGGCTCAGCAAGCGGGTGAACATGTATGGTTAGCTGCGTTAGGTTTCTTAGTGACCGCAGTGGGTCTGCCTGTCATTACCATTATTGCTTTGTCGCGTGTTGAAGGTTCTATTCAAAATTTAAGTTCACCTTTAGGTAAAATCGCAAGTTTGATTTTAACTGTCGCGTGCTATTTAGCTGTAGGACCTTTATTTGCAACACCACGAACAGCAACTGTTTCTTATGAAATTGGTTTCTCTTCTTATTTTGGAACTTCAGGGTCTAGCTTATTGATCTATAGTGCAATTTATTTTGCTCTAGTAACTGTTGTTTCTTTATATCCAAACAAATTACTCGATACAATTGGACATTTTCTTGCACCCTTAAAGATTTTGTCACTGATTGTACTCGGCATTGCTGCAGTGTTGATTCCTTCAGGTTATATTCCACCTGCAATCGATAACTATGTAAACTCGCCTATCTCTGAAGGTTTCGTCAATGGTTATTTGACCATGGATACCTTAGGCGCTTTAGTTTTCGGTATTGTTATCGTCCATGCAATCCACTCTCGTGGTGTGACGGATAAAAAACTGGTGACTAAATACGCAGTCATCGCCAGCCTGATTTCAGGTGTTGGTCTAACCTTAGTTTATCTCAGTTTATTTAAGCTCGGTTTAGGTAGCCATGAAGTTGCACCCAATGCAGCAAATGGCGCAATTATTTTACACGCTTATGTACAACATGCTTTTGGTGACTCAGGTTCAATCTTCTTAGGCGCGATGATCTTTATTGCATGTATGGTTACTGCCATTGGTCTAACCTGTGCTTGTGCTGAATACTTTTCTCAAATCACTAAAATTACCTATAAAAAATGGGTATTTATTTTAGTCGGTTTCGCATTCATTATTTCAAACTTAGGTTTGACAAAATTGATCGCTTTCTCTGTACCTGTATTGAGCGCAATTTATCCACCTGCAATTGTCGTGATTTTATTATGTTTCCTTTGGAAATATTTCAATCATCCCTCACGTGTTGTTGCACCGGTGACAGCTGTAGCATTTCTATTCGGTATATTTGACGGTATGAAAGTCGCTGGATTTGATCATTTCTTACCAGATGTGATTAATCACTTACCTCTAAGTTCACAAAACTTAGCGTGGCTCATTCCTTCTTTTATCGTATTTATTTTATGTTTTGCATTAGATAAAACAAAGAAATCTGCTTAAAGCTCCTGATTCATTAAAGTTGCACTAATTAAGTTTTACCCAAACTGATTAGCCCGATATTCAATAAATGATTGTTTTACCCAAATGACGCTTATTGATTGCAACTTTATCTTGAGTTCCATATTTCAAATCATTACTCAATTTTATAATTTACTTCCCCCTTTTCTTATCTCAACTTGATGCGCTTTGCGTCGCTTTTTCAATTTGTAACATTTATTTTGCACTGTCATGTAGCAATTCCACTATAATCGCCAGCCCATAACACATGTTGCACAATATAATTTTTAGATCTTGCCGTTATTTTCTAAATTTTATGAATGAATTCATCATATTATTTTTTGATTTCATATTTTTCTTATTTGGCAAAAAAATTGCTTATATTTACATGTGATGTGGTCAATTATGTCTATTCATTCTCATAAATTTGATGTTATAGTCTCATTTATAAAATGAATGTATTAAAAAAACACATACTTATTTTAACTTTTATATTTACTCAGTTGTCAAATTCAATCGAAAAACTGCAAAAAATGTAGAAATATGACAAACTGTCATAAAACTGTCATAATTAATTTACATAATGGTAGTATTTTCCCTTGAAATCTTTTGCAAAGACCTGTACAACTATAAATATAAATCTGACTAAATTATTCGGTTTAGTTTTATCGTCAACAGGAGGGATGGAGATGTCACCAATACATTTCAACAAGCAAGTCTTCATTAGCACCTTGAAGGCCAACAACAATACAATTGTATTTCTAAGTACAACCATTGCTTTGATGCTCACATTATTATTACAAGGCACAATCCAAGGTAACTTGAAACCACAATTCTTTATGTATGCCGTCATTGTCTCTATGGCATTTTATGTTTGGGCATTTATTGACTATAAATACCGCAACGTATCGATCATTGATCAAGATTCAGAAAATAGTTAAAAGATGGATGACTCGTCATCCATCTTTAAAATGAAAAATAATAATTAAAATTAAAAATTAACCACTTAAAAAATCAAAAGCCTTCAGTTTAAGCAATCCTACCCTCAAATATCCCTTCTAATTTCGTTATAAAATCCATTGTGCTAAACACTTTGAATAAGCCTTATTTTTAACGTTCAACATTCAAATTCAAGTCGATCAAATTATATCTAGATATACAATGAACTGAAATTAACTATACCAACCATCATTAGCAAACTTTAACGACATTTTTCAAGGCATAAGATTCAACGCTAAACCAAGCAATAGAAGCCCCGTCCCTGCCAATTCAGCAAATATCAGTGATAGCATCGCTAAACGCATACAAATACGAGGCAGAGTCCATGTGCCAATTTGATGTGGCTCTTTAAATTGATTGCTAGTGTCTTTCAATATCCCATGCAGGATATAACTTATGATAGAAAATGAAAAAAAGACAATATTAATGATGACACACCAGAAATTAACCCATTCATTCCACACAGAAAAATGCGCCAAAACAGCTAAAATGAGTGTTGCGGGTGCATAAAGTAAGCTACTGCGATGCGCGATATCGACATAGTAATGCGCACGTGCTTGTTCAGAATGTGCGATTTGATAATACTTCCAGACCCCAGTTAACATGCCAACATACAAATAAATGCCACTAAAAAGTAAAGCAATTTTAACTGATAAATCAAATTGATAAAGCTCAAGCATAGCAATCCTCGACATACGTCCTTGTTATTGAATTTATTTTAAAGTGTTTTAATTCCCAGTTACTGAATTTGCAGTTACTTAATTTGCAGTTATTAAATTTCCAGCTGCTGAATTAACAGTTACCTAATTTTCAGTTTTTGAACCCTAGTATTCTTGCTATCCAACTTTGCGCTTACAGCATTTCAATCTATTTAAAACTTTGGATGTAAATGATTTTGTACTGTTGATACAAGTTAAGCATGTTAAATACATGAGATTACATCTTTAACATTTGGTTTTTTAAAAAAGCTCGATTTCCTTATGACTTCTAAGTCAGCTTTAAAGCGCTGATCATCAGCGAAAATGTGTAAATTAACACCAACATTAGGATACACGACCAAAAAGAGTATGGAATTATTTGAAGATCTTGTTTTGACTTGTGCAGATCAATACCCCTTAAGTGCTCGTTTCTATCCACAACAAGGGCCAAAAAAAATGACCCCAGTGTTAATTTGCCCTGCCACTGGTGTCACCAAATGGTTTTACCATAGTTTTGCCACATGGTTAGCAGAGCAAGGCTTTGCCGTATTAGTCTTTGATTTCCGTGGCATTGGTGCATCCTTACATGGAAAACTTAAAGACTCAGATGCCAGCATTCAAGACTGGGGACAATTAGATATTCCCGCAGCTATCGATGCATTGCTTGAAAAAACAGGTGCAACGCACGTCAATTTACTTGGACATAGTGCTGGTGGTCAATTGCTCGGAATTGTGCCGAATTATAATAAAGTCAAAAATCTGGTGGCGGTTTCAGGTTCAACCGGTCATGTGAAGGGTTTAAAAGGTAAAACCAAATTTCTTGCCCCTGTCATGTTTAATGTGATCTTCCCGATTTCACGTATCATCAAAGGATATGGCACAACAAAATTTATTGGTATGGGTGAAGATTTACCTAAAAATGTTGCCAAACAATGGGCGCAATTTTGCAGTCGTCCAGGCTATATTTTCAACGCCTTAGGTAAGACTATATTTGAAGATTATCACCAAGAGATTCGCATCCCCATCACTGTGCTCTGGTCATCTGATGATGAAATTGCCACTGAAGCCAATGTAAAAGATTTGATCCGATTATATCCAAATGCACAGACCAAAATGATTGAACTGGTACCATCGAAATTTCATCATCAAACGATTGGGCATATGAACATGTTTAAAAAATCTCACCAAAATCTATGGCCTGTTTTAGCTGCAGCACTTATTCCATAGCCCCTTACTACAAATAATAAAAGCCAATAAAAAAAGCCTCAGGTACTGAGGCTTTTTTCACTTAAAACATTAAAATTTAATTTCTTGAACTAAGCACTTTGTGGCAAGGTAATTTTCACAAATTTAATCCGTGTTTGATCCATCTCAAGGACTTCAAAGTGAATCCCCTGATGTTCAATGATGGTACCAACAGTGACATCACCTTGCGTTTTATCTAAGATTAGCCCTGCAACACTAAAGTAATCGCTATCATCTTCAATCAAATCCATCATTTCGAGCTCAAGTTCAAGCTGATAAAGATCCAGCATCCCCGTGGCTTTCCAAGTGGTTTCATCTATTTTTTGTAGCTCAAGTTGCTCATCTGCATCTGGAAACTCGCCCGCGATTGCTTCAAAAACATCGAGTGGTGAAATCAAACCTTGAACATTGCCATATTCATTGGTCACTAAAACCAATGAACCTTTTGAAGATCGCAAGGTATTGATTGCATCGATTACCTTCATCTTTTCATAGATAAATATGGGTCGATTGCGTTTTAGCAATGCTTTTAATTCTTCAGCATCATCCAGAACATCAATCAGTTCTTTCGCACGTAAAATGGTTATAACCTTATCCAGTTGCCCACGACATACTGGAAATAAACTGTGCGGTACAGAAAGCACTTGCTCACGAATCGATTCAGCATCATCATCTAAGTTAACCCAAGAAATTTGACTTCTTGGTGTCATGATGGACGCTACAGGACGTTCAGCAAGCGATAATACCCCGCCGACCATATAACGTTCTTCATCACCAAAAGTACGCTGTGCTTCTGCAATATCAGGGTCATTCTGAACATCTGCATTGAGCTTACTGCCCATTAATTTTAAAATCGAATCAGCTGTACGATGACGTAATGGAATTTTCGCCTCTTCTTTTGCTTTATTACGTGATGAAAATTGATTAAATGCTTCAATTAAGATTGCAACTGCAATACCAGAATAAATATAACCTTTAGGAATATGGAAACCAAAGCCTTCAGCAATTAGGCTAACTCCGATGAGGAGCAAGAAACTCAAACATAGAATAACAACAGTTGGGTGTCGATTTACAAATGCGGTAAGCGGTTTCGAAGCAATAAGCATCACAATCACCGCAATTGTTACAGCGGCCATCATGACATAGATGTTATCTACCATACCCACTGCGGTAATCACTGAATCTAGTGAAAATACGGCATCCAGTACAATAATTTGAGCCACGACCGCCCAGAAACTTGCATAAGCAATACTTCCTGAACTTTTAAGCTCTGGTTTGCCTTCCATTTTTTCGTGTAATTCGGTCACGGCTTTATAGACCAAAAATAATCCACCGAAAAGTAAAATCAGATCACGACCAGAAAAACTTAAATCCCATAAATGTATGATCGGTTTGGTTAAAGTGACTAACCAAGAAATAACTGAAAGAAGCCCCAAACGCATAACCAATGCGAGTGATAGACCAATGACACGAGCTTTATCTCGTTGTTCTGGAGGAAGTTTATCTGCCAAAATAGCAATAAAGACGAGATTATCAATACCGAGAACAATCTCAAGCACAATCAGTGTAAGTAGGCCAACCCAAATCCCAGGATCTAATAAAAACTCCATTATTTGGCCCCCTCAAACGCATATATAATCATTAAAGCGTTTAACCAACTCGGCGATGGGTCCATATAAGATACCTTTTCAAAAATAGTGACTATAATTATGCACATTTTTTAAAGGATTGATCAAATGATTTTCAGTTAAATGATGAATCAAGTTTAGTTAAATTAATCCATCTATAAAAATCCATATTTAACAAAAACTTACAATTAATATACAATTCATAATCTTCATTGTTCATTCGCCAAAACAAATGCGATCAGGATTTATATTTAAGATATGGATTATGAATTAAATCTAAATGTCTTATGCTTTTCCCTATGACTTAAATGACAGTATTTTTAAAATAAATTGCCAACCTAAAACCACAAAAATTAATTAATATAACCTGAGTATTGACCGAGGAATATAGGTCTAGATACCGAATTTGCATTCCTTTGTACTAAACACCAAACAAAGTGATGCCAATATGACAAAACAATACCCACATATTAAATTTATGTCGAAATCTGAATAATTTGTACTTGTGCTAAAGATTGCAACACTCACCTTCATATCTTAAATCCAAGAGATTTAATCATCAGCGCAACAAATAAGGTATTAAATTAAATTTTTTTTCAAAAAAATGAAGTTTTTTTAAATAATTTTTTTGATCGTAAATAAGATCATAAATTAAACGAAAAGGCAATTATTTTTTGTATATGTACTGCGGTTTTCAGACGAAATAATATAGCTAAAACTATATTACTAATCAATTAATATGTTCATTTTTTAATCAAAAAACTTTACACATATTGGTTAATTTATCTACATTTTACGCATTAAGTTATTGATCACATGTTGATTATTGTATTAAATATCTACTATCATAGACCTGAATCAATCCGATCAATTTATATAAAAAAAAAATTTAAGGACAATCCAATGTCAAAAAAGTATACAAAATTTCTACCTTCCGTAGATAATTCTAACTTGGAAAACTTTCCTTTTTTTTGGGTGACTCAAGTACATTCGCAATATGTTTTAAACGTAGATCATGTACTTAAAAAATACGGAGTCGATAATTCAAGACGACGCATTTTGTTGGCCTTAAATGCTAAACCTGATGCAAGTGTTTCAGATTTATCAGAAATGATTGTTTCTAAAATGTCGACCACGACGAAAATCGTTTATCGTTTAAAAGAAGAAGGTCTTGTAGATACCTATTCTTGTGAAAACGATGCACGTATTACTCGTGTTGTCTTAACCCAAGCGGGTAAAGATATGACAGTTAAAATTAATGATCTAATGACCGTTGTTTTAGAACAATCGTTTGATGGTTTGACACCACTTCAAATTGAAAAAATGATGGAATCACTCAAACATATTTTCAAAAATTTATCGCACTAATTCCTTATCAATTATAATAATAGATCAACAATATTATAAGGAATCGAAAATATTAAGTTGGGGTGAGTCTTTCGATAGTTTTGTTTTGGGGCAATAAAAACATTCAAACTCATTTACTGGGAACCCTTGGACAAAAGTTTGAATGTCTACACTTTTTAAACTTAACCACTCTAATAAACGATAATCTGGAATAATAATAACTGATCGTTTGACATCACCCGGCTCATGGAATTCTTTCATCATTTCATGATCTATTGCATTCATAGTCAGCATTGTTGCTGATCGAATAACTTGATCCTGAATTTTAGTAATTTCATATAACGCTGCAATATAAAAGGCTTTAC
The DNA here is from genome assembly GCF_011578045.1 of Acinetobacter shaoyimingii. Classification (NCBI taxonomy): domain Bacteria; kingdom Pseudomonadati; phylum Pseudomonadota; class Gammaproteobacteria; order Moraxellales; family Moraxellaceae; genus Acinetobacter; species Acinetobacter shaoyimingii. Next base: position 1,542,152 of record NZ_CP049801.1, on the reverse strand, counting down.
CATCTTTACGTCTTACCCCCCAACGTTGCGCTTTTCCACGTACATATTTTGCTTCATAAAATTCAGTCACAGGTATCACACCGAACTTGAATTTTTCTAAAGCCTCATGAAAACTTCTTTTTTCATGCAGTGTTTCATTTCGTGCATTATACGTGCGTTTAGCTATGTCCAAATCTGTCGCCCATTTGGGTACCAATCCGAAATTAACCAATCGCCATTCTAACCCTTGCTCACTTTCGAATAAGAGTGGCGTCAAAAAAAGAGGAAAAACTTCTTCAGGATACGCAAATGGAATTTCAGGCAAACCCAGCTCTGCGATCTGTTGCAGTGTGATTGGTTTATAATTTGCGCACATGATTATCCCCCTCTATTTACTTCAATATTTACTTCAATCCATTCACATTAGTCATTTACGCTAATCCAATGCGTGCGACTAAATTCATCTAAAATCCACTGCCCATTGAAACGTCCTAGGCCTGAATTTTTTTCTCCTCCAAAAGGCGCTGTTGGATCATCAGCAACACTGATTGCATTGATGTGCGTCATACCTGCATCTACTGCTAAAGCGAACTGTAGCCCTCGTTCTCGATTTGATGTACAAACCGCACTGGCTAAACCAAATTCAGTGTCATTTGCGAGTGCTAAGGCATGTGCTTCATCATTTGCTTTAATGATAGGAAGTACAGGTCCAAAAGTCTCTTGTTGTGCCAATGATGATTGAGGATCTACATCAATAAAAATATGCGGAGGAACGACGTTGCCATGAATTTCACCACCATACAGCAACTGACTTCCATCATTTTTGGCTGTTTGAATGAGTTGTTCAATTCTGTGTACTTGGTCTTGATTGATGATAGGACCAATTAAAGTTTGTGCGGAATTTGGATCACCATAGGCGATTCCTTGAACACGCACTTTCAGTTTATTGACAAATTCATCATAAATCTGAGCATCTACAATGACACGGTTGGTGCTCATACAAATTTGCCCTTGATGCAGAAAACGCCCCATAACTGTAAGTTCTACAGCCAAATCCAGATCTGCATCATCTAAAACCACCAAAGGTGCATTCCCCCCCAATTCCAAAGCCACTCGTTTTAAATGTTGACCGCCAACAGCCAATTCGCCCACTCTTTTACCGACCTCAGTTGATCCCGTAAATGAAATCATTTTAGGCACTGGATGCTGTACAAAATAATCACCAATTTCACCACCAGCACCTGTCACCACATTCAATACACCTTCAGGCAAGCCTGCTTCAGCAAATAGCTTGGCCAACAACAAACCACCTGTGATTGGAGTATCACTTGCAGGCTTTAGAACCACAGTGTTTCCAATTGCAATTGCTGTTACAACCGATCTCATACTCAAATGAAATGGAAAATTCCATGGGCTAATCACCGCGATGACACCTAAGGCCTGTTTATAGACCCAACTTTTGCGATGCGGGTTTTTAGATTCAAGCATTTCAGGTATTAATCGATGTGGAAATGTCGCTGCTTCTTTTGAAATGGCTAAAACAGCATCGACCTCGATATTGGCTTTTAACCGCGTACTACCAGATTCACTGATCAGTAAATCAATCATTTCTTCTCGTCTAGCAGTGATGATCTGAATCACGCGCTCAATACATTCAACACGTGATTGAGCTGCAGAATTTGCCCATACTTTAAAAGCATCTGCCGCAGCCTGATACGCCAAATCAACATCATCTTGATTGGCTGAATTCAATGTAAGAATATGGTCTTGATTAAAAGGATTGATATCATTGATTACATGTGACGATGAACCGACTGTCCACTTACCCGATATATACAACTCATTTAAAAATTGATAAGCACTCATCCTATTGCATCCTTCATCATGTCTACATTCAATGTAATTCGATTTTCACTGTGCTTCTAGTCTTTCAGCCTAAATTTATGTGCACAGACTTATTGAAAGAACAAATAAAAACAAAAAAGCCCCCAAAGGAGGCTTTTTAACTTGAATCCCACGCTCGTGATTCAAGGTTTTAACTGATGATCTAGACAATCATTTAAATCTTATATGGATCTACTGATATCTATAGTCAACATCTACATCATTAACCAAAAAGTTTTTTGAATTTCGCACTTAAACCATGTACAAAACGATGTTTGGCATTGGCTTTATCACTGGTTAAGAAATTAATTTGAATCGACTGACGTTGACCTTCATATGGAATATACCCATGCCAACCATTTTCAGTGACTTTAAACGCCACTAGATCACCAGGTCCAGAGTTGATTTCTACCACGTAATCATTCATATCATGTTGATTATTAAGTATACGTAAACGACCTGTTTCATGGTCCCATGATTCATTTAAATAGATTAAGATGGTTAATAACTTACTTTTAGAATCGGTATGAATACGTCCGTCTTTTTGACGTGAATGACCACGCAATGTAATCATCATTGGATGTTCCATAACATCTACATCAAATTTTTCGGTTAAAATTTTTCGGAATTCTGGCGTATCAATTGATTTTAAAAGGCGATCGAAATTTGGTTTGATTTCAACATCTTCAAGATTAAAGCTACCGCCTTGCTTAATCGATGGAAAATCCTGAATAACCGATTTCACTTCATTGTCTAAAATTGCATTTTCTACAACAAAATATGGATAAGGAGATTGATGAACAGGTGCTTGCTTTAAAGCATCTAGTTTTAAGATTTGTGACATAAGCACAACAGCTAAAATAAACTAAAACTTAATAATAACAGCTGTCATGTAACAAAATGATTGAAATTAGTTAACTATTTTATCTTTTTATGATTCTTTTTCTTATTATTTATCGATATTTTGTCAAAACGCCAGATGTAAAAAAAGCCTCCTTAGAGGCTTCTTTTTACTAAAAAACTATACTTTAGGTGATTTAGTCACCTGTATAACCTTTTAATTTTAAACGATAAGCATGCAATAAAGGCTCTGTATAACCTGATGGTTGTTCTGCACCTTTAAAGACTAAATCATAAGCAGCTTTATATGCATAACCATCAAAACCAGGTGCCATTGGCGTATACGCAGGATCGTTAGCATTTTGTTCATCCACGATTTTAGCCATGCGTTGGAATACCTCTTCCACTTGCGCTTTAGACACAACACCGTGACGCAACCAGTTTGCAACGTGTTGAGACGAAATACGTAGCGTTGCACGGTCTTCCATCAAACCAACGTTGTTGATGTCTGGAACCTTAGAACAACCCACACCTAAATCGACCCAACGAACCACATAACCCAGGATACCTTGAAGGTTATTTTCAAGTTCTTTGGTCTTTTCTTCTTCAGTCCAGTTAGTATCTGTCGCTAAAGGTGGTGTTAACAAATCATCAAGCGGTAATGCTGGAGTATTGAGTAACTCTTTTTGGCGTTCAGATACATTACATTGATGGTAATGAATCGCATGAATGACAGCACCAGATGGTGATGGAACCCAAGCACAGCTTGCACCTGCTTCAGGGTGTTCAATTTTTGTTTTATACATGTCTAGAAGCATGTCTGGTTTTGGCCACATGCCTTTACCGATTTGCGCTTTACCACGTAAACCTGTTTGAAGACCGATCATCACATTACGGTTTTCATACGCTGGGAACCAAATTTGAGACTTCACTTCGCCTTTACGTACGAATGGTCCAGCTTCCATGAATGTATGAATTTCATCACCTGTACGGTCCATGAAACCTGTATTGATGAAGATGGTACGATCTTTCGCTTGAGCAATACAGTTTTTCAAGTTCACAGATGTACGACGTTCTTCATCCATAATCCCGATTTTTAAAGTTTTTGCAGGTAAGCCAAGCGCTTGCTCAGCACGTTCAAATAACTCTACTGCAAAAGCCACTTCTTCAGGACCATGCATTTTAGGTTTAACAATATACATTGAACCTTTGCGAGAGTTCTTGTTTTCGTTTTGACCTTTAATGTCTGCAAAAGACAACAATGGTGTGATCAAAGCATCCATGATGCCTTCATAGATTTCCTGACCATCAACAAGAATCGCAGGGTTTGTCATCAAATGACCTACATTACGAAGGAGCATCAATGAACGACCATGAAGTTTAGTCTCGCCACCAATTAAGTTTTTATGCGTACGGTCTTTGTTTAAAGAACGAGTAACGGTCTTACCGTTTTTCTCAATTTTCTCTTCCAAAGTTCCTTTCATTAAACCTAACCAGTTACGGTAGCCTTCAACTTTTTCTTCAGCATCAACTGCTGCAATCGAGTCTTCTAAATCTTGGATAGTCGTTACCGCAGCTTCAAGAACTAAGTCTTTTACGCCAGCCGCATCAGTTTTACCAATAGGACTGGTTGCGTCAATCTCAATGATTACGTGCAGACCATTGTTCAATAATACAATTTCTGTAGGAGCTGAAGCTTCACCATTGAAACCAACGAATTGAGCTTCTTTAGCTAAAGAAGTTTTAGAACCATCTTTTAAAGTTACAACAAGCTTATTGCCTTCAACGACATATTGAGTCGCATCAGCATGTGAACCATTTGCCAATGGGAAAGTTTCATTTAAGAAATTCTTTGCAAATGCAATAACTTTGTCACCACGAACAGGGTTATAGCCTTTACCTTTCTCTGCACCACCTTCTTCAGAGATAACATCGAAGCCGTAAAGTGCATCATAGAGTGAGCCCCAACGTGCATTAGCAGCGTTTAAGCAGTAACGTGCATTACGTACTGGCACAACCAATTGTGCACCTGCCAATAATGCAATTTCTTCATCTACATTTTCAGTGGTAATTTGAAAATCTTCTACTTCTGGTAGCAAGTAGCCAATTTCTGTCAGGAAAGCTTTGTAAGCTCCCAATTCAAATGTGTTGTTGCGGTGCCATTCATCAATTTTAGCTTGAATGTCATCACGCTTAGCCAATAAAGCTTTGTTCTTAGGGCTAAGATCGACAACGACTTGTTCAAAATTTTTCCAGTATGTTTCACTGTCTAAACCAGTACCTGGTAATGCTTCATTTTCGATGAAATCGTAAAGTTCTTTAGCAATCGCTAACTTGCCTTTTTGAATACGTGCAGTCATTGTCTTTCCTGATCATTGCTACTTTTTATACAAGAGACCCTTAGTATACCTATTTATACCAAGCTGAATAGTAATATCACATTGCTAAATAATGATCATTTTTTATTTAGTACACCAGACTAAATGATGAATATTACAGACAATAGAGATATGATTTATTTCAACTTTTAGAATCAGTCTTTACTGTATTTAAATTTAACACTCTCCGACATTAGACTTAAGTTCAGAACTGTAAATAAATTGATACAAGTGCAATGATTTTCTTTATTAAAATGTTTAGCAACAAAGTTTATATCAATTCAAATAATATCTTTTATTGCGCTGATCTAAGTAAAAATTTGAGCAAGACAAGACAAGACAAGACAAGTCAAGACAAGACAAGACAAGACAAGACAAGACAAGACAAGAATATTTAAGCAAAAAAAAGCACTTCAAGAGAAGTGCTTTTTGAATCATGAAAAGTTTAAGCAGACTCAACCGCATCCAGATGACGATGTGCAGATTGAAGGTAATCATCTGACTGCATTTCTAGTAATCGTGAACGGGTACGCTCAATTTCAAAAGCCAATTTCTCACCACTATACAATTCAATAATACTGGCCTGTGAAGTGAGGAGTAATTTCACACCACGATCATAAAACTCATCGACTAAATAGATAAATCGACGTGTACCTTCAGACAAAAAGTCATTGAGATCAGGAACATTGCTCACCAAAACTGTATTATAAATATTGGCAATTTCAATAAAGTCTGCTGGACTACGAGGTTTCATACACAATTCTGAAAACTCACACCACAACACATCTTCAGTATGTCCAAGTGTTTCCACAATCCGTTTATTGATAATAATGGGTTCATCACTGACTGTTTGTGACTGTGTCAAAGCACTAAAACGCTTTGCGATCCAGATTTGATGATCGTGGGTTAATGGTGATTTAAACAGTTGTGCCTGTTTTAAAACACGTAAACGATAATCTACCCCTGCATCTACATTTAGAACCACACAATTTTTCTTCACCATTTCAATAGCAGGTAAGAAACGATCACGATGAATACCGTTTTTATATAGCCCATCTGGTGCAATGTTTGAAGTTGCAACCAAGGTAATACCACGCTGAAAGAGCTTCTGAAATAAATCACTCAAAATCATGGCATCAGTGACATTCGAGACAAAGAACTCGTCAAAACAAATTACTACGGCATCTTTATAAATCTGATCTGCCACAATATCGAGTGGATTTTGTTGACCAGAGTTACGATTTAATTCTTTATGAACAAATTGCATAAAATGATGGAAATGCAATCGTGTCTTTCGGCGAAATGGCAAAGCATCATAAAATTGATCCATCAACCATGTTTTACCACGACCTACACCACCCCACATGTAAACGCCCTTAGGTGCTGTTTGACGGCGAAAACGACGAAACGCTTTTTTAGAAGATTTATAACGATGTATTAGCTCTTCCCAAGTACGATTAAGCTCATGTACAGCCTGGGCTTGGGCATCATCTGGCATAAACTGACCCGATGAAATTGCTTTTGCATAACGTTCCGAGGGAGACTGAACAGTAAAACTAGTACTGTGTGTAAGGTTTTGGTCTAACATATAAGTCGTTTACTATTTTAAGGCTGAAGAAAGTATATCGAATTTCGGTATTTTTTAAATAAAACTTTGGACTAACATCTTCATAGAAGACATGTATTTCAGCACAGATTCATGTGCAATGGAAATGATTCCAGCATTCATTTGCAACATTTTTTAATGACCAAGGTCATGATAAACAATTGTTTATGTGAAATAAAACGCAAATTTCATATACTTTATCTGTTTATAAACAGCATTTAATGCCCAAAGCTTATTCTGAGCATTTTCTTAGATAAGTACGATTTACAACCGCCAAAAGTTTTATATTTCAAATAATTTAATCTGTACTGATACCGATTTAAGTGTCAAAAAATCGAACATGTATTGATCACATTTATTGCATATATTCAAGATGCTACAAATTATCAATACATAGGATGAATCTGTTCTAATGAGCAGATTAAATCCCAATAGACAAAAAAATAGATCAAATACAATTGCCTAATTTTTCTGAACTGACATTTGTACATGATTTAGTAAAAGATGGATATTGCCGAAAATATCAAAAGTAAAGGTCGCTATCACCATATTAGAAGTTAAAAAAAAACACTATGATGTGTCATATCAACAATACGGAAATTAAAAAAATGCAAGACGCAGTCAAAAATTCAACATTAAATCAGAAAGTTAAAATTGCAATTATTGGCGCTGGTTTTGGTGGAATTGCAACTGCCATTCGTCTTTTACAAGCAAATATTCATGATTTTGTCATCATTGAAAAGGCCAATGATGTAGGCGGTACTTGGCGTGAAAATCAGTACCCTGGTGCTGCATGTGATGTGCAATCTCATATGTATTCATTATCTTACGTTCCAAAATCGGATTGGAGTAAAAGATATGCTGAAGCACCTGAAATTTTTTCTTACATTCAAAGCGTTATAAAAGACTACGATTTAAAAAAATATATCAAATTTAATCAAGAACTTAGTTCAGCTCGTTATGATGAGCAAAATTGTCGATGGCATTTAGTATTAAATGGGCAAGATCAGCTTGAAGCTCAATTTGTAATTTTCGCAAATGGCCCTTTACATATTCCTCAAATTCCAAAAATTAAAGGTATTGAAAAATTTAAAGGTGAAGTTTTCCATTCTTCACATTGGAATCATGACTATGCACTACAAGGTAAGAAGGTCGCCTCAATTGGTACAGGAGGTAGCGCAATTCAGTACATTCCTGAAATTGCACCTGAAGTCGATCAACTTTACGTTTTTCAGCGTACAGCCGCTTGGGTTATTCCACGTGACGAACGTGCATATAGCAATCTAGATAAAAAACTTTTTGCAAAATTTGATTGGTATCGAAAACTACATCGCGCACGCCTGTATTGGTCAAACGAATCTCGTGTAATGCCAATTGTACAACCCAAAATGATGAAAATCGGGCAAAAGTTGGCTGAACTTTTTATTCGCTACCAAGTTAAAGATAAAGCCGTAGCTGAAAAGCTAACCCCTAACTACACCATGGGTTGTAAACGAATATTGGTTTCAAACAAATACTTTCCTACTTTTAACCGACAAAATGTTGAATTAGTTACCGATGCTATTCAGGAGATTACCGAAGATTCAATCATTAGCCGTGACGGAAAAAATCGTAAAATTGATTGCCTGATTTATGGCACAGGTTTTATCACAGATCCACGAATTTACCTCAAATCATTTGAATGTTATGGCGAAAAGGGTCTGGAACTCAAACAAGTCTGGAAAGATGGCGCTGAAAGTTACTATGGTATGAGTACCAAAGGTTTTCCAAATTTTTTCCAACTGTTAGGCCCAAATACAGTATTGGGTCATAATTCTGTGATCTTCATGATTGAGTCACAAGTTAATTATATTTTACAGCTCATACAAACGGTCGATCGAACCCACACACAGGCTGTTGTAGTCAAAGATCAAGTTCAAGATCTATTTAATGAAAAGATACAAGATCAGTTTCAAGGCACAGTTTGGCAATCAGGTTGTGTAAGTTGGTATCAACAAGATGGTGGGAAAAACTTTGCACTTTGGCCATCTTATACTTGGAAATACTGGCTAAACACCTTAAAAGTGAACCCTTCAGACTATCGCTTTTTAGGTTAATCTGTGTAAATTTCATTAATTTATCATTAACTAAAGGCATAATAAGCAGAATTTTATTATTCTGCTTTTTTTATGCATTCTCTCTGGCTCATTTTTCAACTCTTATTGTGTCTATTCATCGGTTATGCATTTGCACACAGATTTCCACTATGGCTTATGCAAGGCGCTTTGAAAGTATTACCTTATTTTAGTTATTTGTTATTGATTGCAATTGCCTGTGAGTTTGCTGAAACCCTGCACACCATTGCAAATCCTCAACTGATTTTAAGTAATGCACTCATCCTTGCGGGTTTAACATCCTTTGGCGCTTTTGGCTGTTGTTATGTCTTTTTTAAATACGCGGGCTATCAAACGACGCAAGGCAAAGTTTCATTCGACTTACTGTTAAAATCCTTCATCAATATCAGCTATGCTTTCCTTGCTTTATCATTTGGTTACGTACTGTCTGAACTGATTAATTATTTTGCAATTCCATATGCCATTAGTACATGGCATTTGTTATTGGTATTTATGTTTTTGATTGGTTTGGATTTGTCCTTTTCTCCCATCGAGCGCTCATGGATGAACTGGAAGATTGTATTGGTGCCTTTAGGCTGCATTTTAGGTTCTATCATTGGCGCATTAATCGCATACGTATTCATTGAAAATATCAGCCTAAAAGATTTAATCATGTTGTCTCAAGGTTATGGCTTTTATTCAATGTCAGGAATCGTGGTGAGTGAACTGAAAACACCTGAACTTGGAAGTGTTGCCCTACTCAATGATTTATTCCGTGAAATATATGCGATTATTTTGATGTATAGCCTGGGTTGGCGCTACCCACGTTCAGCAATTGCATCTGCGGGAGCAACTGCTATGGATGTGACTTTACCTATGGTGAAACAAGCATGTGGGAATGAATTTATTCCACATGCCATGGTCAGTGGATTTATCTTAACCTTACTTGCACCTATTTTGGTGAGTGTTTTAGCTGCTTTATAAGGGCTATGAATAGAAATTCCATTGGTCATAATTTCCCTATCTTTCACTTGAATCCCCAAATGAATCAATCATATGATGGTGAAATAATCATCACTCCTTGGGGTTTTCATTGGAAATACAAACAAAAAAACTTGCAGTGCTTATAGATGCTGATAACTCATCCGTTTCATCAATCGCACCTATTTTAGAAGAGGTGGCAAAATATGGCATCGCCAGTGTCAAACGCGTCTACGGCGACTGGAGTAGCGAAACTTTAAAAAATTGGCGCGATATTTTGCTTCCCAATGCCATCACCCCCGTACAACAATTTGCCTATACCGCGGGTAAAGATGCAACGGATATGGGCATGATTATTGATGCCATGGATTTGTTATATGCTGGTGCGCTTGATGGATTCTGTATTATCTCAAGTGACAGTGATTTTACCCCACTTGCCTCTCGGATCAGAGAAAGTGGCTTAGTGGTCTATGGATTTGGTCGTAAGAAAACACCTGAAGCCTTTCGTAAAGCTTGTGATAAATTTATTTATATTGAAAATCTCATAATCGAAGATAAAACCATTTCAGAGGTCAAAACAACACTAGAAAAACCCACCGAACATAAAGAAGAAAATACTCAACCCCAAAAATCCAAAGCAATAAATACAAATACGACTACAACTACAACCGCACAAGAATTGAAAAAAGCCCCTGAAAAAGCTTCAGAAAAAGAAACAAACGTCGAAATTGAACCTGCAACGCTTCATCTAATTTATAAAGCAGTGAAAGATAATTCAGATGACAATGGATGGGCCAACTTATCTGTAGTGGGTCAATATATTAGTATGGTAAAACCAGATTTTGATGCACGAAATTACGGTCGCGCAAAGCTATCAGGGCTCATTAAAATGCTTGAGTTATTTGAAACCAAAATCGAAGGGAGTCAGATGTATTTAAGGAAAGTAAAAAAATAGTTAAAAATAATCAGTCAAACATAAAAAATAAGCCAAGAAAACTTGGCTTTACATTGCGGTATAGATTGAAGTTATCAAGGTCGAATAGAAAGATGTGAAGTAAATATAGCTATCAAGTAAGTTATATATAATTGATAATATTTTACATGTAGAAGTAAAATCATTATTACCCTAAAATTTTAATCTATCACGCAAAGTGTATCGTGCTTTTTGTTAATTCGATTGTTTTACGGATGAAGTTTTTCTATAGTAATAGATCTAATTATAAGAGCAACAAACAATGAAAAAAAATATTCTAATCAAATTTATTCTTATTCTTACACCAATTTTTATTACAGGGTGTCAGTCCTTCTTTGAGAGTTTTTATCGAGTTTAAGGAAGGGAAATGTTTATCTAAAATAGTTAAAAACGATCATTAGAAAATAAAAAATCAGCTAAATTTAGCTGATTTTTTATGCTGTTTATCATTTATTTTTTTAACGCTTTTTCAATGTCTGCTTCTAATGCTTCAGGTTTTGTTGTAGGTGCATAACGGTTAATCACTTTACCGTCTTTGCCAATAAGGAACTTGGTAAAGTTCCATTTAATTCCACTGCCCAAGACACCTTTACTATTATTGGTCAAATAACGAAACACCACATGCGCTTCAGGTCCTTTGACATTTACTTTGGAAAACATCGTGAACGAAACACCATAGTTTTTTTGACAAAAAGCACCAATTTGATCATTTGTCCCTGGATCTTGCCCACCAAATTGGTTGCAAGGAAACCCAAGAATTTCAAATCCTTTGTCTTTATATTTTCCATATAATTTTTCTAAACCAGCAAATTGTGGTGTAAAGCCACATTTACTCGCGGTGTTAACAACCAATAGTACCTTTCCTTGGTAGTCGGAAAATTTCTTACTTTCCCCATTTAACAATTCCGCTTCAAATTGATGAATATTGGTGGTCATGGATAAGTTTCCTCGTCATTTTTCTTCTGTGTTTTTAATTCTAAAGATGCTGAGTTTATACAATAACGCAATCCCGTTGGTTCTGGCCCATCCTCGAAAACATGCCCCAAATGTGCATCACAATGATGACAAATGATTTCGACGCGGTGCATTCCATGCGAGTTATCATCATGCTCTTCAACAGCGCTTGGTATGATTGGCTTATAAAAGCTTGGCCACCCACAACCACTATCATATTTTGTCGTAGAAGAAAACAATTCCTCGCCACAACAACGACAAATATAAGTCCCATCTTGTTTAGAATTCCAGTATTTCCCCGTAAATGCAGGCTCTGTGCCCTTTTGACGTGTAATCCTGAATTCTTCTGGTGATAACTCTCTTTGCCATTCTCTGTCAGTTTTATTGAGTTTTCCCATGATGACGTACCTTTTTATCTTGATATTTTAAAATAGGATAATCCTATATTTACGTTATTCATATTGAAATTTCTAGTCTTTATTTTAGATTTTACAAAAGATATATATTTCAAAAAAGCAAAAAGAAAGCAAAATGAAAAATAAAAGTAAGCATTTTGTTATTTAAATACTTTTTTGTGAGCAAATTTAGTGCTAATCTACGGTCTATTCTTGCTCAGGATTAAAAAATGTCGCAAAAAAAGAGCGTATTATTCAAAAATTTGCTTCCTGTAATTAAACAGTATCAGCAACTCGGTTTTACGCACGAAAAAATAGTTGCTTTGCTTCGAGATGATCACGATCTCGACCTTGTGACGACTGAGACATTTAAAAGCTATTTATATCGTTATGCAAAAGTGACCTCCACTCTTTCCGAGAACATTAAAATGCCAAACACACCTCACATCCCACGCGAAATCAAAAAATCGTCTAAGCTCGAGCATGTATGCTACGACATTCGCGGACCTGTGTTGCGAGCGGCCAATGAGATGGAAGAAGCAGGTCACAAAATTATTAAGCTTAATATCGGTAACCCTGCGCCCTTTGGCTTTGAAGCACCACAAGAAATTATTAATGACGTTGCTCTAAACCTCCCCAATGCGATAGGTTATACCGACTCAAAAGGGATCTTCCCTGCACGTAAAGCGATTTGTCAGTACTATCAACAAAAAGGCATTTTAGATATGCATGTCAATGACGTGTATATTGGCAATGGCGTTTCTGAACTGATCGTTATGGCGATGCAAGGTTTGCTTGATGATGGCGATGAGATGCTTATTCCTATGCCTGATTATCCTTTGTGGACTGCTGCGGTCAATTTATCGGGCGGGACTGCGATTCACTATAAATGTGATGAAGAAGACAACTGGTATCCTGATATAGCGGATATGGAAAGCAAAATCACAGCAAATACTCGCGGTATTGTGATTATTAACCCAAACAACCCCACAGGTTCTGTGTATCCGCGCCGCGTATTACAACAAATTGTAGATCTGGCTAAAAAATATGATTTGATTTTGTTTGCAGATGAAATTTACGACAAAATTATTTATGACGGTGTTGAGCATGTTGCTGTGGCAGCACTTGCAGGTGATCAACTCTGCGTTTCATTTAATGGTTTATCTAAAGCTTATCGTATTGCAGGTTATCGTTCAGGTTGGATGGCAATTACAGGCAATAAAGCACGTGCAGCCGATTATATTGAAGGTTTAGACATGTTGGCGTCTATGCGTCTTTGTGCCAACCATCAAGCACAATATGCGATTCAAACTGCATTGGGTGGTTATCAATCCATTAATGATTTAATCCGTCCGGGTGGCCGCTTATACGAACAACGTAATATTGCATGGGAAATGCTGAATGAAATTCCCGGGGTATCATGTGTAAAACCCGAAGGTGCAATGTACTGCTTCCCTAAACTTGACCCGAATATTTACCCAATTCAAGATGATGAAAAACTGATGCTTGATTTACTTCGTGCAGAGAAAGTTCTCTTGGTTCAAGGTACTGGCTTTAACTGGCCTACTCCAGATCATTTCCGTGTGGTATTCCTTCCTGCTGAAAATGAGCTACGTGAAGCGATTACCCGTCTCGGTCGATTCTTAGCAAAAATGCGTTAAGCTAAATTATGCCATTAAGAAGCATTTGATTAGGGATGATTTGATTCACAATCAATTTTAAAGGCCTCACTTTTTAGAGTGAGGCTTTTTTATTGCTCGCTTTTGTTATATTTACAATATTTTCAGTGCCGAAAATATTCAGTATCAATTTGATTGATCGAGTTTGATTCACTATTTTGCAATTGTATTGGCGTACTACTCAAAATTCGATTATTTTAAAAATTCATTTAAAACTGAATGTCTGTCAAATTTTCTGAGATTTATATGAGTCTTTAAAAGCGCTGGACTGGCTTAAAGATTCCTCACTTTAAGGCAGACTGTGTACTTCAGGTCTCAAATAAATATAGAAAAAGGAAACATTATGAAAAAAACGCTTACTGCCCTTACATTATCTCTCGGTTTAGTCCTTTCTTTTTCTAGTTATGCTAAAAACAATGTGGTTGTGGTTGCAACGGGTGGCACAATTGCAGGTGCTGGTGCAAGTTCGACCAACAGTGCGACATATACTGCGGCTAAAGTCCCTGTAGATGATCTTTTAAATGCTGTTCCTCAAATTAAAGATCTTGCCAATGTTCGTGGCGTTCAAGCATTGCAAGTGGCTTCTGAAAGCATCACCGATAAAGAGCTATTATCACTTGCACGTCAAGTCAATGATTTGGTTAAAAAACCTGATGTGAATGGTGTGGTGATTACCCACGGTACAGATACCCTAGAAGAAACAGCGTTCTTTTTAAATCTGGTGGTACATACAGACAAACCTATTGTTCTAGTAGGTTCAATGCGTCCATCGACTGCGCTTTCTGCAGATGGTCCACTCAATCTATACAGTGCGGTAGCATTGGCAGCAGATGACAGTGCCAAAGGCAAAGGGACTTTCATTTTAATGAATGACAGTATTTTTGCTGCACGTGATGTTTCAAAAACCATCAATTTACATACCAATGCTTTTGTCAGCCAATGGGGCGCTTTAGGTACACTTATTGAAGGTAAATCCTATTGGTTCAGACAGTCAGTTAAACGTTTTAATAACCGCTCAGAATTTAATATTGAAAACATTAAAGGCGATGCATTGCCGCTTGTTCAAATTGTTTATGGTTCAGGCAACATGCTTCCAGATGCTTATACCGCTTATGCCAAAGCAGGTGCGAAGGCTATTATTCATGCAGGTACAGGCAACGGATCAGTGGCTAAAAATATTGTGCCAACCTTGAACCAATTACAACAACAAGGGGTACAAATTATTCGCTCATCACGTGTTCCTCAAGGCTTTGTGCTACGAAATGCTGAACAACCTGATGATAAATATGGTTGGGTTGTTGCGCATGACTTAAATCCGCAAAAAGCTAAACTTTTAGCAGCGCTTGCGCTCACTAAAACCAAAGATGCTAAAGAAATTCAACGCATGTTCTGGGAATACTGATCCACATTGAAATGTGTACAAGTGTGATATAAAAAAGTGCTTAAGGGCACTTTTTTTTGTTTACAATGGGGTGGTTTTTGAATGCGAAGCGAAGTGACAAGTCTGTGTTTTGTTTAAAATTTAACGACACATTTCACTTGTGTATACAAAATAATCAAAAGCTTTGATAACTTAGAGCTTCTATTACAAAATTGAAGTTTAGCCATCTATCATTGATCAGAGCATGTTAAAATATTGCCTAGCCTAGCGAAGGAATCATATATGCAGTTTGTACATCTTGGTATTCATACAGAGTTTTCGATTACAGAATCGATTGTACGTATACCTGATCTTATAAAAGCTGCTGTCACTGATCAGATGCCGGCATTGGCCATTACTGATTTGTCCAATTTACATGCTGCGGTAAAATTTTATAAAAAAAGCCTCGATAAAGGTATCAAGCCTATTTTGGGCAGTACGATACGCCTCAATGATGAATCGCATCGTGTCATTTTATTGGCTATGACCAATAAAGGCTGGCGTAGCCTCACTGAAATTGTTTCTCGTGGTTTTATTGAAGGCCAACAACTCAGTATCCCTTGCGTTAAAAAAGAATGGGTGCTTGAACAGTCTGAAGATATTATTGTTTTGCTTGGAAAAAACAGTGATGTTGGCGAGATGCTCTGTTCTGGTCATCCACAAAAAGCTGAGCCACTACTCGAAGAATGGATTGAGAAATTTGGCAACCGTGTTTATTTGTCTTTAAGTCGTACCAATCGACCTTTAGATGAAGAATTTATTCAGGAAGCCGTTAAACTCGCAGCGAAATATCAAATTGGTGTCGTCGCCAATAATGACGTGCACTTTATTCATGCAGAAGATTTTGAAGCGCACGAGGCACGTGTCTGTATTGCAGATGGCTATGTCCTCGGTGATAACCGTCGCCCACGAAATTACAGCCCAGATCAATATTTTAAAACCGCTGAAGAAATGACAGCACTGTTTTCAGATATTCCTAGTGCAATTCAAAATACTGTGGAAATTGCCAAACGTTGCAATGTTACTTTACGTTTAGGTTTCAATGATCTACCCGATTATCCAATTCCTGAAGGTCATACCATTGACACCTTCTTTGAGCATATTTCTCAAGAAGGTTTAGAAGAGCGATTAAATTTCCTTTATCCAGTTGAAGAACGTGGTGAAGACTGGCCAGAAATTCGTAAACCCTATGATGAACGCCTTGCTTATGAAATTGGCATCATCAATAAAATGGGTTTCCCAGGTTACTTCCTGATTGTCATGGACTTCATTGGTTGGTCTAAAAATAACGGTGTACCTGTGGGTCCTGGCCGTGGTTCTGGTGCAGGTTCATTGGTGGCGTATAGTTTAAAGATTACAGATCTGGATCCCCTGCGTTATGACTTACTTTTCGAACGTTTCTTAAACCCAGAACGTGTATCCATGCCCGACTTTGACGTCGACTTCTGTATCGCAGGTCGAGACAAAGTGATTGATTATGTTGCACGTAACTATGGTCGTGATGCTGTATCTCAGATTGCAACATTCGGTACTATGGCAGCCAAAGGTGCGATTCGTGACGTGGCACGTGTATTGGGTAAATCTTATGGTTTAGCCGATCGTATCTCGAAGATGATTCCGACCAAACCTTTAGGTTTAAGTTTGGAAGAGTCGATTGAAGCTGAACCACAACTCAAAGACATTGTTACCAATCCATCTAACCCAGACCATGAAGATGCCGCTGAAATTTGGGAAATGGCTTTGAAATTGGAAGGCATTACCCGAAATACAGGTAAACATGCCGGTGGTGTAGTGATTGCACCGACCAAAATTACTGATTATTCAGCGGTCATGTGTGAAGCTGATGGTACCGCACGTGTAGCACAATTCGATAAAGATGACGTCGAAGCAGCAGGTCTTGTCAAATTCGACTTCTTGGGCCTGCGTAACTTAACAGTCATTGAAGATGCTGTTAAACACATCAACTCACGTATTCAATCTGAAGTACCACTCGATATTTCACGTATTCCATTAGACGATAAAAAAGCCTATTCAGTCTTTGCTGATGCCAATACAACTGCGGTGTTCCAGTTTGAATCCGTCGGCATGAAAAAAATGCTGAAAGAGGCAAAACCAAGTAAATTTGAAGAAATTATTGCCTTTGTATCCTTGTACCGTCCAGGTCCAATGGATCTAATTCCTGACTTTATTCATCGTATGCATGGTGGTGAGTTTGAGTATTTACACCCGCTTCTTGAAGGTGTACTTGAACCGACATACGGGATTATGGTGTACCAAGAACAGGTAATGCAAGCTGCGCAGTACTGTGCAGGTTATACCCTCGGTGGCGCAGATATGCTGCGTCGTGCTATGGGTAAAAAGAAACCTGAAGAAATGGTGAAACAACGCCAAATCTTTATTACGGGTGCAGCTGAAAAAGACATCGATGAAGCCACAGCCAATCATATTTTCGATTATATGGAAAAATTCGCTGGCTATGGTTTTAACAAATCACATGCGGCAGCCTATGCTTTAGTTGCTTATCAAACGGCATGGCTTAAAGCTTACCACCCTGCTGAATTCATGTCTGCGGTACTAACATCGGAAATGCAGAATACGGACAGCATTGTATTCTTAATCGATGACTGTCGTAATAACAAATTAGAAGTACTCCCACCTTCTGTAAATATGTCGTTGTATCAGTTCCACGCCAGTAGCGAATCGACCATTGTGTATGGCTTAGGTGCTATTAAAGGTGTGGGTGAACAAGCGATGCAGTCTGTGATCGATTCACGTCTGCAACTTGGGCCATATAAAGATTTATTTGATTTCTGCCATCGTATTGACCTCAAAAAAATCAATAAACGCACCCTTGAAGCTTTAATTCGTTCTGGGGCTTTAGACTGCCTAGGTCAAGAACGCTCGACATTAATGGCACAACTTCCTGAAGCTGTCCAAGCCGCTGAACAAGCACGTAGTAACCGTGAAACAGGTATTATGGATTTGTTTGGTGAAGTTGAAGAAGTTCAGCGTAAACCTGCAAAACCTGTCAAACCGTGGTCAGATGAAGTTCGTTTAAAAGGTGAAAAGGATACATTAGGTTTATACCTGACTGGTCATCCTATTGATGTTTATAAGCCTGAACTTAAAGCCTTTATTCCGCATAAAATTAATGAGCTGACACCGACACGTCGTGGGGTTACCACAGTATTTGCAGGTTTGGTGGTGGATATAGCCAACTTCCCTAACCGCATGATGGTGACGCTAGATGATGGTACAGCGCGCATTGAGATCTCTGCCAATCACGAACGTTTTCAACGTTTTAAAGATGTGATCGTGAATGAAAAAGTCGTAGTGATTGAAGGTGAAATTTATGAACGTGAAGGTTTTGACCGCCCAATGGGTCGTTTAACCAAAGCCTTTACCTTAAATGAAATTCGCCAAAAGCGTGCCAATTCGATTCAGATTAGCTTAAA
The DNA here is from genome assembly GCF_011578045.1 of Acinetobacter shaoyimingii. NCBI lineage: Bacteria > Pseudomonadati > Pseudomonadota > Gammaproteobacteria > Moraxellales > Moraxellaceae > Acinetobacter > Acinetobacter shaoyimingii. Next base: position 1,523,515 of record NZ_CP049801.1, on the reverse strand, counting down.
CGAAGAGACCAATATCCCAAGTTTAAGCCAAGACTTACAGAACATTTTACGTCCATTTACCAACATAGATATGTGTAATCATATTCCTGTTCATGTATTACTGGACTATCCTTATGCTACAGCCGAGTTGCATTTAGGTGCACATTGGAATGTGGCTCCACTCGATGAACTCCTTGCCAAATTACGAGATTATTTTGGAAAGGATAAGCTTCACATTGAGTATCAAGTTAAATCCAAAGCTGCAAAGAGTAAGGCAGCAGATCCAGTTCAATCTCCCCCGCGCGCACCATTGCCGAATAATATCGACATGGATGAAGCCATGGATCTGTACCAATCTGAAATCAGTCAATACTCTTAATTTATCGGATCTGTTATGAATATTATTGACAATGCTGCAGTCCAGCAGCATTTAGCACATGTGCGTATTGTCATGGTGAATACCACCTTACCTGCAAATATTGGTAGTGCTTTACGTGCAATGAAAACAATGGGCTTATGTAAGTTAGTATTGGTTGCACCGAAAACCTATCCTCATCCAGATATCGATGCACTTGCTGCTGGCGCAAGCGATCTGATTGATCAAATTCAGATTGTTGAAACGCTCGAAGATGCCATTAAAGATTGTCATTTGGTCTTTGGAACCAGTGCGCGTACACGTACTATTCCATGGCCGTTGCTCGATGCTCGTCCTGCCGCACAAAAATCCATGCAAGCCGTGATCGAAGATCGACAAGAAATTGCCGTTGTGTTTGGACGTGAAGACCGTGGCTTGACCAATGAAGAATTAGCATTGGCCAACTATCACGTCACCATTCCTGTAAACACAGAATATGGCGTACTCAATGTTGCTCAAGCCATTCAAATTATTTGCTATGAAATGCGTATGGCCGCTGTAGAACACATGGATACACCTGTGGATACAGATGCGACCATGCAAGTCACTGATGAGGAATCAATGCATTGGGACGAACCACTAGTGACCCATGAGCAAATGGAACAATTTTATCCACACATTGAAAAAATGTTGGCAGAAATTGAATTTTTGGATCCAAAAAACCCAAGACTACTGCCATTACGCTTGCGCCGTTTGTTTGGACGTATACAATTAGATCGTATGGAATACCATCTACTTAGAGGTATTTTCTCTCGAGTACAAGCCTTGAACAATGGAACATGGAAAAAATCTGCCGAAAAAGAGGATCAGCCTAATGCTTAAACAGCTCAAAGAAGATATTCAAGCTGTGTTCGCCAGAGATCCTGCTGCACGAAATACATTTGAAGTGCTTACCACTTACCCAGGCATTCATGCGCTTATTATGCACCGTGTTGCGCATGAACTTTGGTTAAAAGAACATAAAACTTCTGCACGTATGCTGTCTTCTTTTAGTCGTTTTGCAACAGGTATTGAAATACATCCAGGCGCTAAAATTGGTAAGCGTTTTTTTATTGATCACGGTATGGGCGTAGTGATTGGTGAAACTGCTCAAATTGGTGATGATGTTACGCTTTATCATGGTGTTACTTTAGGTGGCACAACCTGGAATAAAGGCAAACGTCATCCAACATTAGAAGATGGTGTAGTGATTGGTGCTGGCGCGAAGATTTTAGGTCCATTTACAGTACGCAAAAATGCCAAAGTGGGTTCAAATGCGGTGGTCACCAAAGAAGTACCTGAAGGTGCAACTGCTGTAGGCAATCCTGCACGTTTTATTTTAAAAGAATCTGTAGAGCAAAAAGAAAAGCTAAACAGCAAACAACCTACGCCGGTTCAAGAAACTGCGCCTGACAGTTTCCAACCCTACGCAACAACACCAGATCAATCCGATCCGATGCTTGAAACCATGCGTGTCTTGCTTGATCGTATTCAACAAAATGAAAAGCGTTTGAATAAGTTATCGAAACGTTTATCTGAATTGGATCCATCATTCAAATCTCAACCTGAGTCTGAACCTTTCAGCTCTGATGAGTTAAAAATTATCGATGCAGTTCGTCGGGATAGTTCCACTCAAACACCTTAAATTTGAGTGAAATTCCGCGTAACTCATCAAACTTCAAGTGCGAAATGGATACAAGTTTGCAATATAAGAAAACTTGTCTGTATAGTTTTTAATAACTGTTCAGAATTCAAGTTGCATGTTTAGAATTCTTTTTTTAGACTAAACAACACGCACTTAAGTCTTTAACACAACTCATTCATTTATTGGAAATAATTATGACGATTAAACCATTGGTGTGCGCAATCATTACCGGTTCATTACTTGCAGGCTGTGGTAGTGCTCCTGTCAAGAAACAAAGCACTAAAGCAACTGACCCAATCGTCTACACAGAACCTGATCTTAGTGCTCCATTTTATGCGTTAAATCCATTTAATTATGATCAACCGCCTGTATTTGAACTTCATTTGAGAAAAGCTGCACTTCAACCTGTGACTAAACTTGAAGTGACCGATCCATCAAATCCGAATAAAAAACTTGTTTTAGACACCAATAAGTTGATTGTTCCGACGGTGAACAACAACGGTCGCGCAATGAAATATGCACCTCTAGCAGGTCAGAATGAAATTGACATCACAGAAATTGATGATGTTTTACAAAACATTGAAGGCAAAGCACGACATTATCCACCTAAGTTTACCAATCGTTTAGAACGTCAAGGTTTTGAATCAAAACTTAAAGAAGTATCTGCCAAACTCGACACTTTAGCAGCGAATAATAATGCATCGTTCGATATTTTAGTCCGTGCATTTAAAGCAAGTGTATTGGGTCGTAATTTAGATTTAGGTTCTGCTTATTCAGCAAAATCTTTGAAATATGCACAACGTATTATCAAGATTAACCAAGATGATGCAGAAGCGAATTTCTGGTTCGGTTTCTCTTTATCTGAAGGTGGTGCTCAAAAAGAAGCAATTCCTTATATCGATAAAGCAATGAAAGCTGGTGTACAAGAAGCGTATTTGGTTTCAGCAAATAACTTTTTAAGTCTTGAGCAAAACAAAAATGCGATTCAAACTTTAAAGAACTATAAGGTGAAATACCCTGACGAAGCTGAAGTTGCAGATCGTTTAATTGCTGAAATTGAAAAAAGTAATCGTTATAACGTTTGGCAAATTCTAACGACTACGAAAAAATAAAAATTCTATGTCGTTTACAATTTACCTAAAAAAATAGACCGATTTATCGGTCTATTTTTTTTAAAGTTATATTTAATTAAAAAAAAATAACGTATTATTTTCGGAAACTTAATTGTATTTATCCGTCATGATGTCGCCTATACAAAAACACACATTAATCGCTTTATTTACCCTCACTCCTTTGCTTTTTAGTGGGTGCCAAGTTGTTAGTGTAAAAAATCAATCCCTAAATGTAACAATCGCCAATGAGCGTGACAGTATTCTGACACGAAAGAAAATGAGCGAAGCCAGCCTCAATGTACTTTCCATGACTGGACGCCAAGCTGAAAAATGTACTGAAACGCCAGACGAATGTGTTCATGATTTAAAAATTATTCCTCAAATTCAAGACGAGCAATTATTAGCGACTGCCAGCGAAATTTACTTGACCAATGCCTTATCTTTAGATTCAAGCTCTTCATGCAATATCAGCGTTGTCAATAAATATCAATCCAAAGAAAAACAAGATAGTCATCAAAAAGCATATGAACAATGCCTAGATCAAGAATTGGCAATGCTCGATAAAAGTATTCGCTATAGCTATGCTTATTTATTCAAAACCAAAAGACATCCTACCGAACGACTTTTCGACAACAGACAAGTTCAGATCCGTGACTTCTATAACCAAGCTTTGGCAAAGATGATCACCATTTACACTGCACGTTATAAAGGTGAACAAGTACCCAAACAAATTAAAATCGGTAAAAGTATATATGCCATTAATTACAACAACTACCCACAACTTGCCGATAAAAAATTAGACCGTCTTGAATCCAGCTATAATTTGAATTTTTCTGGTTTACGATCTATTAACCGTCGAGATGGTTTCGGTTCAGAATTTGTTGCAACTCTACCTGCAGATAAAACCACCAAAGACTCAAAATATATCGTTGATCCATTGAATTATAAATATGAAAATGGCATCAACCCCAATATTCATCAGCCTCGCTATTTGTCTGTCACCATGACAGCTCAGCCTCAAAATGCATCATCTGTTGATGACATTTTGAACAGTCCAAATTTTCAGCTCAATATCTATGACCCTTATAGTATTGAGAAATTAAATATTGGTGGTAATCAATATCCGCTTGCAGCCAATTTTTCAGCACCCTACGGTTTATGGCTGGCTGAAAATAACTTAGGTGCTGCAGCTTATTTAAGTCTGATTGATCGTGATAAAAGCATTACGATGCCACACTTATATATGCTAGAACCTTATAACCCAAACAAAAAAATTATTGTTTTGGTTCATGGTTTAGCAAGTAGTCCTGAAGCATGGATTCGTTTAACCAATGACATCATGGGCGACACTGCACTTCGTGAAAATTACCAAGTTTGGCAAGTTTTTTACTCGACGAATATGCCAATTTTGGAAAGTCGTTTTCAAATTGATGCCATTGTGCAACAAGCTTTTGCCACCTTAGATCAAAATTCACCTTCAGCTAAGGATGCGGTGCTCATTGGACATAGTATGGGTGGAATCATTGCGCGTCTTATGGTCAGTGATGCGGACTTGACGCAACCAGCATTAAAACTCATGAAACCACAACAGCTTTACCGTTTTAAAAATGAGCCATTGTTTAAAGCACGCTTGATGATCAAACCGATTTCCAATTTTGATCGTGCCATTTTCCTATCAAGTCCTCACCGTGGGACCGATTATGCCGATCGTTGGTTTACCTTAGCTGCGCGTAAAATTATTAAAGTACCAGGTGCTTTCTTAGGCGCTCTGGCTGACTCAATTACAGACAATGATGTAAATATCAAAAGTTTCATGAAAGATTTAGGTCACGGTCTTATTCAAAATGGTCCAAGTGACTTAAGCCATAACTCTAAATTTACTGAACTTACTGAAAATGTTATGCCCGCAAAAGGTATAGTTTATCATTCTATTTTGGGCAATTTGAGTAAGAACAATGATCCAAGTCAGATCAATGATGGTGTCGTTCCTTATAAGAGCGCTCATTTAGATGGTGCAGCCTCTGAAATCATTATTAAAGGTGGCCATTCTATTCAAGAAACACCTGAAGCTGTCCTAGAGTTACGTCGTATTTTACGCTTACATTTAAAAGAGCTTGGCATAAAAATAAATTAGCCACTTTTTTAAAACCGATCTTAGGATCGGTTTTTTATTTTGAGTAAATTTGTTTTGATGAAAAATTCAAACAAGCATCACAACCTAACACTTATCTTAAATACTCCTGCTAAGTCGCTAAGCTTTAGTTAGCTACATTTATTCAACATATATTTCAAATTCAACATTCCGATAACCATTCCTTATTTTTACTCAAGCCGATCTACAGCGTCACAAAATGACGTCATGATGTACAATGTATATTGTGAAGTTACATATTTTATTTATGATCATTTATTCAACACATTTTTATAAAAATATGGAATTAAAACATGCTATTCGATCATAAATTTAATGAAAGATTACTTTCCTTTGCTCGCAATATTGCCGCAATCACGTTCATCACAGGTTTGTCTATTGTAATTATAGTTCGCGCAAACACTAAAAAGGATATCGAAGTATGGGATCATCTATTATTGAATTCAGTAGGATTGATTGTTTTACTGTGGTCACTTTATCTAGTAATTGCGAATATCCATGTCTTACGTCACGACTTTAAAATCTATTTAGAAAGTTGTGTCGATGCTGTATCGAACGAGCAATCTTTAAAAATTCAACCCATAAAAATACAACATAAAAATTCAACTTCTCAAATGACTTATTACTTAATAAAAACATCAAAAGTAAATCTTCTAACATTTTCGTTTCGGTATATTTTTATTTGTCTAATTGGATTTTCTTTTATTATCATTTGGTACATTGGTGCATTAGAAATTGCCGAAAGAATTGCTTTAAGTTTTGGATTTAATGAACATAAGTGAAACCCTGATTGACTTATACTGACTGGCTTTAAGACATCTCAGTTCATTATAGTGTAACTTTCAAGAATCCATGGAAATGAATAGATTGAACTGAATTTTTACAATTACCTTTGACCTATGCTTTTTGCTAGAATCTAAAGGCTTGAAGGCTTAATCTATTCATAATTACTTAGGCTATTTAATTTTAAAAGTTACGGCTTTGACTTTAGGATTTCGAATACATGAACTTTGCGGAAAACATGACTGATTTTTCAACTCTCACACCTATGATGCAACAGTACATGTCCGTAAAAATGCAGCATCCTCATTCATTGATGTTTTATCGAATGGGTGATTTCTACGAATTATTTTTTGATGATGCACATAAAGCAGCCAAAATTTTAGGCATCACATTGACGCATCGTGGTAAAGCCAATGGTGAACCTATTCCAATGGCGGGTGTTCCCTACCATGCTGCTGAAGGTTATCTGGCTCGACTGATCAAAAAAGGCGAGACCGTTGTCATCTGTGAGCAAATTGGTGAAGTTACAGGTAAAGGACCCGTTGAACGAGGTGTAGTACGTATTATTACTCCTGGAACTTTAACGGATGACGCTTTACTCAATGCACATCAAAGTTCAAATCTGGTCGCATTGTGTATCCAGCAAAATCAGATTGGTATTGCGCTACTTGATTTAAGTGCAGGTATTTTTAAAGTTCAACAACAAGAATTTCAACTTGAACAATTACCGCTTGAACTGGCACGTCTTATGCCAAGCGAAATCTTAATTGATGAAAATCTTGTCGATCAGCAAATTGTTGAGAACTTAAAAAAACACATTGAATGCCCTATCACTAAACGCCCCAATGTTGACTTTAATTTAAATAATGCGCAAAAAACATTGTGCGATCAATTTGCCGTTTCGACACTTTCAGGCTTTGGCATTGATCATTTGCCACTTGCAAAAGCTTGTGCAGCAGCCTTGATTCACTATGCTAAAGAAACTCAAAAAACAGCATTACCGCATATTCGCTCTATTCAACTTGAACAAAGCAGTGACTTTATTGCGCTCGATCCTGTGACACGTCGCAATTTGGAAATTATTGATCCACTATTTGAACATGGTACTTCTTTATTTTCTCTCATTAATGATTGCCAAACAGCCATGGGTGGTCGATTACTCAGTCGAACACTGATGCAACCCATGCGTGATACAGCCATTTTAGATCAACGCTTAGATGCCATAGAGGTCATGCTGAAGGGTTATCATGAAGCCCCTATTCGTTTAGTACTTAAAGAAATTAGCGATATCGAACGCGTGCTAAGTCGTGTGGCTTTAGGCAGTGCCAGACCCCGTGATTTGGTTCAATTACGCCAAGCTTGCGCGCAAATCCCCTATTTACGCCATGCCTTAAACCCAATTATCAGCCAAAATCAATCAATATTATTGGCACATTTAAATGATGAACTTGGAGATTTTCATGGACTTCATCAACGGTTGATATCCGCAATCGTTGAAAATCCACCTGTACTGTTACGTGACGGTAATGTCATCGCAGAAGGTTTCGACACAGAACTCGACGAACTCCGTCAAATTCGTGATCATGCTGGGCAATTCCTGATTGATTTAGAAATTCAAGAACGTGAAGCCACAGGGATCAATACTTTAAAAATTGGTTATAACCGTGTCAGTGGCTATTATATTGAATTGACACGCGCTCAAGCAGAGCAAGCGCCTGATCATTACATTCGACGTCAAACCCTTAAAAATGCAGAGCGTTATATCACGCCTGAACTGAAGTCTTTTGAAGATAAAGTCTTGTCTAGTGAATCACGTGCATTGGCACGTGAAAAACTGTTATTTGAAATGTTACTGGATGAATTACGTCAAGACATTGCCAATTTGCAAATGATGAGTAGCGCCATTGCACAGATTGATCTGATCAGTAATTTCGCCCATCAAGCACGATTAAAAAACTGGGCACGTCCTGAATATAGTCCTGAAATTGGTATTCATATTGTTGCAGGTCGACACCCTGTAGTCGAATCACTGATTAAAGTTCCCTATACACCCAATGATACAAAGCTTGATTTTAATCACCGTATGGCGATTATCACAGGTCCAAATATGGGCGGTAAATCGACCTTTATGCGTCAAACTGCCCTCATCAGCCTACTCGCCTATTGTGGAAGTTTTGTACCTGCCAAATTTGCGAAACTCGGCCCAATCGATCGCATCTTTACCCGTATTGGTTCAGCCGATGATTTATCTTCAGGTAAATCAACTTTCATGGTGGAAATGACTGAAACCTCGCAAATTCTACATCATGCGACCAATCAATCATTGGTGCTGATGGACGAAGTAGGACGTGGAACCAGTACTTATGATGGTCTATCACTGGCTTGGGCCTGCGTGCTCGATTTAACACATCGTATTAAATGCTTGTGTTTATTTGCGACGCATTATTTTGAACTGACCGAATTAGGGCATGATGCAGCCATTGAAAATTATCATGTGACAGCCAAAGAAATGAATGGCAATTTGATCTTATTACACAAAGTTCAACAAGGCCCAGCCAGTCAAAGTCATGGTTTACAAGTGGCTAAGCTTGCTGGTATTCCTGCGAGCGTCATCAAAGAAGCACAACATCGTTTAAAAATTTTGGAAAAACAACACCACCAACCGTTACAACCGACCATTCAAACAGATTTGTTTGCTGAAAGCAGTGAAAGTTCAATACAGGTGGTGGAAAAGGTCATAGAGAAAGTTGTTGAAATTGAGAAAACCTCACCAGCTCTTGAAGCCTTGATGCAACTGGATATTGACAATTTAACGCCACGTGAAGCTTTGCAACAGTTGTATGCTTTAAAAGACCAACTTAAATCTTAAAAAAGCAAAAACCTCGTTCTAGAACGAGGTTTTTTTAAATCCACTTTTTCAATTGCTTGCTACGACGAATGAGACCCAAAATCTCTTTACGTTCTTGGATCTCTTCGTTGCTATACGGTAGCACCTGCTTAAGCTCTTCATAGCTCATTAAGCTATGTTCAATCAAATAGCAATCTTGCTCTGTAGACCAACTTGATGCTGGAATAACAGGCTTTCGATAAGGACGTTTTCGCATGAGCGTATTTTAGCAAAATATGCCGACATCATCACGATTCAAAATAAATAATATCCATCACCTAACATAAGAAAGAATCATCAGAATAGACTTTAAATTTGAGTTAAAATTAGATTTAATCATGAGTACTTGATAAAAAATGTTTTTTTATGGTTAGCTAGCATGTTCGAAATTGCTATATATCAATTTATTATTCGTATTTCACACATATAAATAACAAATATCAATAAAAGGAATTGTTTGTTCAACCCTTTTTTGCCTAAAATACACCATTCGTCATTAGAACCATATTTTTTAGGTAGCTGTCGCCATGACCTTTGTTGTCACTGAAAATTGTATTAAATGTAAATATCAAGACTGCGTAGAAGTTTGCCCAGTTGACTGTTTCTACGAAGGTCCAAACTTTCTCGTCATCAATCCTGATGAATGTATCGATTGCGCATTGTGTGAACCTGAGTGTCCTGCAAATGCAATTTTTTCTGAAGATGAATTACCAGAAGGTCAGGAAGTATTTATTGAATTAAATGCTGAACTTGCAGAAAAATGGCCGAACATCACTCAAATTGGTGATCAACCTGCTGACCGTGAAGAATGGAATGGTAAACCAGACAAACTTCAGTATTTAGAAAAATAATACAATCAAAAAAGACCAGCTTTGTCTGGTCTTTTTTTATACTTAAAAAGTACATATTTTTTCAAAATATCCTCATTTCAGCACCAAAATTGGACTAAAATAGTTATTTATTTAAATTCAGTACTTACTTAATAATGAAAGCACTTTTGAAGGGCATATTTTCGATCAGCGCAATTTCATTTCTTATGGTTGCATGTACCTCAAGCCCTCAAAAAACCAGAACCATTCAAACACCAACTGGGCAACGCATTTATATTCCACAAGAAAGAATTATTATAGAACGTCCAATTACGCCAAAAGTTGTTCCGAATTCATATCGTTATTGGATCATGCAGTCGAATAATCAATCTCTTGTACGTGAATATGAAGAATATTTAGAATCCAAAGGTGTTGGCAATATCATTCCAAGTTTTGAGCTCATGAAAACAGCTCGTGACTGGCAGAAATGTGGCCGCGAAGAATATATGGTGCCAAATCGTGAAGTTTGGGCAAATCAAGTTCCAACTTTACGTGTGTTTAAATATCTCGTAGCTGCAAAAGTATTGACTGATTTTGAAGTTACTTCGGTCTATCGTGATCTTTCCCTAAATCAATGTGCTGGCGGTGCAAACTCATCTCGCCATCTATTTAATTCTGCAGTTGATTTTAGAATCGGTCCTCAATATCCAAAACCAAGTGATTATGCTTTTATTGAAAATACCAAATTTAAACTGTGTGAATTCTGGAAAACACATGGTCAAAGCCTAGATATGGGTCTTGGTTTATATTCATCTGGTCAGATTCATATTGATACTCAAGGTTATCGTACGTGGGGACCCGATCATTCACGTTATAGTTCAATGTGTAATTACTAAAACTTTATCATTTTATTTTTATCCATTCGTGATGATCTTGATGAGAGGCTTCAGCCTCTTTTTCTTTTTTTCTTTGTATAAATAATCAACAAGAAAAACGATATAAATTGCACTGATTTGAGAAACGACTACAATGCAACTATTCAGATTTAGGTAACACAGCTATGCAACAAATGTGGTCAGACATCGATGCGTATATCGAATCACATCTCATTCCAGAAGATCCAATTCTTACACAAACGTTAAAAAATACGGATGAAAAAGGTTTTCCTGACCATTTAGCTGTTGCTGCCAATCAAGGCATGCTCCTTCAAATGCTTCTTCAAATGAACAAATGTAAGCGAGTGCTTGAGCTTGGGACATTTGCTGCATATAGCACCATGTGGTTAGCACGAGGCTTACCTGAGGATGGATACATCTTAACAATTGAAGGTCGTGACACGCATGCTGCCTTAGGGCAAGAAAATATCGACAATGCCAAACTCCCACAGACCATTGAACTCAAAGTGGGGCGTGCTGCAAATATTTTACGTGCACTCCCTGAAGACTTTGAAAAGTTTGACTTCATTTTTATTGATGCTGACAAGCAAAGCTATCCTGAATATTTAGAACTTAGCCTGAAATTATCGCATTCAGGAACCATTATTGTGTTGGACAATGTCATCCGTGCTGGTGATATCATGGATCCTGAAAATAAAAAACCGAGCATTGAAGGCATTCGTGACATGTATAAGCTCATGCAAAATCATCCACAATTGTTATGCAGCACTGCTTTACAAACGGTCGGAAGTAAAGGACACGATGGTTTTGCAATTGCTATTGTTAAATAGTTTGGTGAGCAATTCATCACTGATTTAATCCACAAAGTTAAGTTGAAGATTACAATAAAAAGCCTCATAAAATATGAGGCTTTTTTTGTCAATATCCCATGCCTAACAAATAAACAAAATATCCCAGAAGTTATCCCCGATTACTGTTTGTATCTCTGTGGATAAGTACTAAATTAAAATCTAAGTTATTGTTTTAAATAAACAATAATTAACAGATGATAAAATATCCAAATGATTTTTTAAACATCTTGTTGGCTAAATATAGGATGAAATCAGCTTATAAACTTCATTGATTAAACTTAACTCTCAGATAAATTTAAATCATAAAACCATCAGCTGCATTCATTCAAAAACGATTTGCCAACAATTTTTTTAGCATCAATTATTTCACTACCAATAAAGGTATCGTTGCATTTCGGAAAATATTAGTTGTGACACTTCCTAAGAAAAATTGACGAACTTTGCTTCGACTGTATGCACCCAATACGATGAGTTGTATCTGATGCTCTTGTTGATATTCCAAAATATTGGCGGCAACATCGCCATAGCGATATTCAACCACGACATCAAGACCTGCATCTTTTAAAAATTGCGAAGGAATATTTAAAATTTCAGGATGATCACCAACATAAAGCAAATGACATTGGAGCTGTCGTAAAATATCACTTTTCGCCACACGTTCTAGCATGTCTTTGCACGTTTGTGAGTCTTCATATGCAAAAATAAATCGTGTAGGTGGCTTAAAAGTTTCTCCAACAGTCATGACTGTAGACTTGGCACCGCGAATAAAATTCTCAACATTACCGCCTATACTTTTATTTTTTTCCGCAGATCGCTCGCCAACTTTGCCGATGATGACAAAATCTTTTTCATCAATATTATTAAAAGATTGCTCTAAGAAATCCCCTTTTTCCTGAATTTGTGCAGCAGTAATGCCATATTTTTCATGAATCGTTTCAGAGATGTGACGCAATAAATTATTACTATAATCCAAAGCAATTTCACTTTGCTTTTGTTCCAATTCAGCCAGCTCTTTGAGTAACATTGCATTACTTTCAAAGCCAATCACACCACTAATTTCACCTAAATGATAACTTGCAGGGTAATAATCCAACACTTGTAAAAGCACAAGTTCACGATTTGTTCTCTGCGCAATCCATGCTGCAGCATCTGCAACGGCATTAATGCATGGAGATGAATCTATACATGCAATCACACGATTCATAATGGTCTCCCAAACACATTCTCAGTTTTTGTTCTTTCTTTAAATTAACATAAGTTTTTAGATTATTATTCCTTTTTATGTAATTTAGCTTTTAAAATGATTATGCCGAAGTGAGCCAAAAAACATAAAAAATACAGATACTTGTGAATTTAATGTCGATATCGGATAAATTTTGCAGGATTACCCGCCACAATTTCGCGCTCAGCAACATCTTTGGTGACCATACTATTCATGCCAATCACTGCTTGTTTCCCAATAGAAATACCATCTTTGATCCCAACATGTGCACCCAACCACACATCTTCAAATATCTCGATGCCTTTTGAAGTCACCGCTTGTTTATAAATGGGTTGCTCCAAATCCATACCATGATCAAAAGCATACATATGACAATAGGCTGCTATACGCACTTGATCATGAATGGTAATACCGACTCGTCCACCATCTAAAATACAATGATGATTGATTGCGACTTCATTACCAATGGTTAATGGTCCATGCAACGTACAATCTGCTGCAATAAAACAATTGTCTCCAATGCTGATCTTACGACCAGGTTCAGCAAAAATATGCGCCAATGGTGAAATAAAGCAATTTTCACCAATCTCGACCGTTTCCATATCCATCAAATACTGCTGATATTCTTTTTGCCATTGTTCCGCCCAGACACGGTTTTTAGCTTTGAGCGACCAATAGAGCCAAGGCATATAATTTAAACGATGCTTATGTTGCTCTCTATATTTTAATAGACGTTCAGCTTGGACGTGATCTTGATGGTCTTTGTCTAAATCGCTCATGTTTCTTCGTCCATAACTTTTACAGCTTCACGCCCACGAGTAATGTCTTGTAACTTAAGTGCCAATGGTTCAATTTGATGAATTTGCAAACGAGCTTCAACATATACTCCATCGGCTTGATAATTCTCGACATATTCAATCTCATGGCTTTTCAATTCATATTGCAAAATCGACCATTCATTAAATAAACATTTAAATTGAACATTCTTTTTGGCAATCAGCTCGATTTTTTCAGCCAGTAATAAACATTGGCCCGCACAGCCACCATATGCCCGAACCAAGCCACCCGTACCGAGTTTAATCCCACCGTACCAAAGGTTGACCAGTACAATAACATTGGTCAAATCATTGCCTTCAATGGTTGCGAGAATTGGACGCCCTGCAGTTCCTGAAGGTTCACCATCATCATTAAAGCGCACATGATGACCAATCTTCCATGCCCAGCATTGATGAGTAGTGGTCGGGTCTCTGTGTCGTTCAAGGAAAGATTTAACATCTTGCTCATTGTCCACGACTGCCGCAATGGCTTGAAATCGACTCTTCTTAATGTCTTCTTCAAACTGCGTTTCTTGCGTGAGTGTAAATGGCATATCTTCATCTTAAACATAAAAAGATCAGCGATTATATCGTGTTTTCAATGCCTTTAAAGATAACCATCTATAAAAACACCCCAAATATGATGAATAAATGGGGCTTCAAAATGAGATAGATTTAGCCAGTTGCATCACCATGCTCAAGATCATTCACCTTTGCCATTTGAACCAGTGCATATACATTTGACTATATGAGTATAAAGTTCAATCGCTAGCTTATCTTTCTCTCAGAGCTTCTTTGGCTTTATTAAATGGTTTTAATAGATACTGCATGATGGTTTTCTGTCCAGTTTTAATATCGACAGTGGACACCATACCCGGTGTAATCGCAAATGCTTTGCCCGCTTTGTTATACAGCTTATCTGTGTCGGTACGAATATAAACACGATAGTAGAATTGATCTTGTTTTACTTCATCACGGATAGTATCAGGTGAAATTACGGTGACTTTCCCAACCAAACCACCATAGATAGAATAATCATAGGCAGTGATTTTCACTAAAGCTTCCTGACCAGGATGAATAAATGCAATATCTCTTGGGGAAATTCGAGCCTCAATTAACAATTGCTCATCCAAAGGAATAATGGTCATGATTTTGCCACTTTGAGGAATGACACCTCCAATAGTCGTGACATCCACTTCTTTGACGATTCCGCGTACGGGTGCTTTAAATACTGTGCGATTTAAGCTGTCCGATTTACCTTTGACCACTTGCTGTTGGGTTTCAACATCGGTATTGGCTTTTGATAATTCTTCACGTGCTTTGACATAATATTGATTCTGAATATCATTGATTTGATTTTGTAATTCATTGGCTTTACTTTTTAACCGCAAGACTTCAACTTCACTAGCTGCCCCTTTCGCCACCAAAGGTTCAGTCATACGTAGCTCTTGTTGTACCAAGACCAAAGACTTCCTCAAACCTGCAATCGACTCTTGCATATTGGCACGGCGTGAATAATACAACTGTGTTTCTTCCTGAATCAGTTTCGGATCTTTTTGAACACTTTCAGGAAAATTCAATGGCCCACCATTAACCTCTGCACGTAATCGAGCTGCCGTAGCTAACGATGACATCAGTAAGGATTGCGTTTCACCAACATTGGACGCAAAGCGTGTTGGATCAAGCTGAGCAAGCACTTGACCTTTTTGCACAATATCGCCCTCTTTCACTTTAAGTTCAGTTAAAATCCCGCCTTCAAGCGATTGAATCGTTTGTTCCTTAGAAGATGGAATGACTTTACCCGTACCATTAGAGACCTCTTCTAATTTAAAGAACCATGCCCAAACCAACAGTGCAGATAAGCCTAGGCAAATAATCCAGATGGTAATACTGGCCTTAGGCAGCGGGGGTTCTAATTGGGTGATTTGCGTTGCACCTGGTCTACGAATCTCACTCATTTTTCAGCCTCCGCACTTATTTTTTGATCATTTTCTTTTGTTGCGCCATTTAGAATCTGATCACGTGGTCCATCCATGACAATTTGACCATCACTCACCACAATAATACGATCGACCAACTCTAAAACTGCACGTCGATGTGTCGCTACAACTAAAGTTCGATGCCCAAGCCACGTTTTTAAATGATCAATAATTTGCTTTTCTGCTACATCATCAATAGAAGCCGTCGGTTCATCCAATAACAAAATATTGGGCTGACAAAGTAGTAATCGGGACAATAACAATGCTTGACGTTGCCCCCCTGAAAAACCTACGCCCCCTTCTAAAATTAAATGATCTAATCCTTCTTTTTTGTCTTGAATAAAAGCCAGCGCACCTGTTACAGCCAATGCTTGTAAAATATCTTCATCTGAAGCAAGTGGTGCACCTAATGTCAGATTTTCACGAACAGTCCCAAAAAATAAATTAGATGTTTGGCTCAGTAACCCGACATCACGTCTAATATCTGCTGGATCAAGCAATGTGATGTCTACGCCATCTAAATTGACTTTGCCTTGGACGGCCGTTTGCATGCCTGCCAATAATTGTAAAATAGTCGATTTACCTGCACCATTACGCCCTAAAATGGCAATTTTCTCCCCTGGTTCAATGGTTAAATTGGCAATCTTTGCACTGGGTTTCGGATCCTCTTCTGTGTATTTAAATAACACACTGCTCAGTTGATATTCACCATGAATCACAGGGCGTTGTATTCGTTGGCTTCGTTCTGGCTGATCGACTTCTTTTTTCATCAGCTCATCTAAACCTTCTTTCGCTGTTTTTGCTTGCTGAAAACGCCCGAGTACACCCGTGATTTGTGCAATAGGTGCCAACATTCGTGAGGACAAGATCGAGCAAGCGACCAAAGCACCTGTCGTCATATCCCCTTTCATCACCGCAAAACATCCCACCAACACAACAATAGCAAAAGTGATGCTTTGAAGACTTTGTGTCCATTGGGTCAGGACGCCTGCAAGCTTACGTTGTTTCATACTAATGCTGGCTGACACATCATTCATATGATTCCACTGATTTTGAAAACGTGATTCAGCACGTAGCAGTTTGATATCTTCTATGCCTTGAACAGCCTCAACCAATATGGCATTACGTATTGAAGATTCGCGCATTCCTTCTTTAGCAAGTTCTGCGAACTTTTTCTGTGCAAGCAATCCTGGAATAATCATCAGCGGTACAACCACCAAAATGACCCAAAAAAGATTGCCTCCAATCAGCCAAAAAATACCCAAGAATAAAAAGAAGAACGGTAAATCTGCAAAAGCAGTAATGGTGGTTGAAGTGACCAGATCGCGGACACCTTCCAACTCACGAATTTGTGAAATAAAAGTCCCCGTCGATTTTGAACGCTGACTATTTTTAATACGCAGTGCGTGACCAAAAACTTTGTCTGAAATGCGTAAATCCGCGCGTTTACCGATCATATCGGATAAAATTAGGCGTGCGTATTTCAAGGCAAATTCGAATATAGCAGCCAGTAAAACACCACCCGCCAATACCCATAATGTCGTTTCAGATTGTGAAGGAATAACACGGTCATAAACATTCATTGAAAATATGATGGTTGCAAGTGCAAGAATATTTGCAATCATCGATGAAAACATAATGTCTATATAACGCTTCCAATCTTTTAAAACGATGTCCCAAAACCAGCTTTTTTCATAAGGCTTAATATATTCATCTATTCGCGCATCTGGCACTGAGGTCTCAGGACGTAGAATATAAACTGCTTCAATCGATTCACTCAGCGACTCAATTGAAAAATTTTGCGTCAAGCCCTCATCACCGCTGAATTGAATACTCACATTGCCTTCAGCATCTGCCTTATCAATTACTCCCACCATATTGTCTTTAAAAGCAACAAGTACAGGCAAACGCCAAGGATTTAAGATTTCAGGTGTAAACTTCACCTTTCGAACATTTAGCCCGATTTGTCGTGTAATGATATTTAAAATATTGTCGGTATTTTTCTGCGTATTCCAATTGAGTGCCAGACGAATACGTTCAGCAGAACATTCGATTCGATAATGTTTCGCAATGGTTAGCACCCCTTGCAACCATGCTTGATCATTGATTTTATTATTCATGGTTGGATCTCTATGCCTTGAATGACTAAATGATTCAGTTGATACACATCTCTAGATTTTCCAGCAGAAGAAATATAGTCAATGATGTGGGTATAAATGTCATATCGTATCGATTCAATTTGCTGATGCGCACTATGAATCGATTGTTCTGCATTTAATAGATCAACCAACGTTCTTGTATTTAATTTGTATTGTTCTTGGTATAGCTCTTTTGTTTTGGCTGTTGCTGCTTGTTGAATAAACAACACATTCATTTGTTTTTGTTTATTTTCAATTTGTTCTTGGGCAAAGCGAATGTTGTCTTGGGTTTGTAGATAGATTTCATCTAGTCTAGCTTTGGCAGCTTGTTCTGCATAACTTGCTGAGCGTGTTTTCGCAGCAATAGCTCCACCTTGATAAAAATTACTCGATACTTCAAGCATCATATTGGCATCTGTATCATTACTTTTACCCGTATCTGGATGTTGCCCATTAATCGCTTGGCTCACACTACCGCGTACACTAAGTGTTGGGTAGGCAGTCAGCTGGGTTTGCTTTTTTTCCAAATGTGCAAGATCCGATTGCACTTTGGCCAGCATCATATGCGGAATTTTATTGTATTGTGGATCATCATAAATATCGGAAGAACGAATTAAACTTTCCGATACATCAAATTTGATATTTTTTACATCCATTCCCAACAATGTACTGAGTTTTTGTTGATACAAATTCAATTGTGTTTGTTGAACAATGAGATTCGCCTCAGCTGCTTGTAAATAGGTTTCGGCTTGAATGGGATCTGCTTGACTACTGATCCCCGCATTTGCTCGTAAAGATGCAATTTCTAAAATACGGGCTATGCCTTTAATTTGTTCTTTTGCAATACGTATAAGTTCTTCATAACGACGAACATTGACCACTGAGTTTGCAACTTGCGCTGCAATATCATCAACACCCACTAAGAAATTAGCTTGATAAGCCAGTAATCGTGTTTTTTCCAAATCAACATTGGTTTTGGTTTTTCCAAAGTCATACAGCAACTGCCGAGCTGAAACTTCAAATAACTGTCGTCCATATTGACGAGAGGTTAAATCACCCGTAGTTAAACCTGCACTCAGCTGTGGATAATAGCCAGACTTTGCAAAATCGATATTTGCATTTTGTGCTGAAAGAGATGAAACACCTTGACTAATGGTTGGATGACGTTTAACAGCCATTTGAACGGCTTCATTTATACTCATATTTGTTATTTTAGCTGCTGTTTTAAACACTTTCTTTTGATGTTCTGCAGTGAAAGAAATAAGAGGAAGTTGAGTGATCTGCTCTGAATGATATTCAAAGTTACTCAGTTCACTTAATTGAACTTTTTGATAATCATCATTTGATTTTGGAACAAACAAACGTTGAACATTCTGTTTGACCTCATGAAAATTAATTTTATTCTTATCTTCGGCTGATGAACTTGTGCCATACATTGCCAAAAATAAAAAACAAACAATGCCCCTATTGTTCATTTTGATCTTCTTATTATTCACGTTGTTCTCATTTGAATTACATCATTACTGCTGAAGATGTAACCTTGGCTCATTATATTTATTAAACTATTTATATATTATTCTATAGTAATCTTTAATTTTATATTAAAAAACATTTATATTAAAAAGATTTATATTAAAAAATAAGGTGCAGATTCAAATCATTCATGAAATCTCTACACCTTATTTCTTTTCTGATTTGTGCTAACACTCTGTTAAACCGTAAAGTCATCCCCAAGATAAACTTTACGCACTGTATCATCTGCTAACACTTGCTCAGGTGTTCCCTCAGCAATCACAGCACCTTCACTCACGATATACGCATGCTCACAAATTGCTAGGGTTTCGCGTACATTATGATCTGTAATTAAAACACCAATTCCACGATCCTTCAAGTTTCGAATAATATCTTTGATATCCCCAACCGAAATCGGATCGACACCTGCAAAGGGTTCATCTAAAAGCATAAATTTTGGATCGGCTGCAAGCGCTCGTGCAATTTCAGCGCGACGACGCTCACCACCAGAAACACTCATACCTAAAGAATCTTTAATATGGGTGATTTTAAAATCTGCTAATAATTCTTTGAGGCGCGCTTGTCTTTGTGATTTGGTCAAATCTTTTCGGGTTTCCAGGATCGCCATGATGTTATCAGCAATGGTCAATTTTCTGAAAATTGAAGCTTCCTGTGGAAGATATCCAATGCCATAACGCGCACGCTCATGCATCGCCAAATCAGAAATATCACGATCATCAAGGTGAATCTCACCTTTGTCCATACGTACAAGTCCTACAACCATATAGAAACTTGTGGTTTTACCCGCACCATTTGGCCCAAGTAAGCCGACAATTTGACCACTTTGCATGCTAAAAGAAACGTCTTTGACTACCCAACGTTTGCTATACACTTTAGCCAAGTGTTTGATCGTTAACGTTTGAACTTTGTTTTCTACAGCTGACATTAATCACGTACTCCTTGGAATGTACGTGAACTTGATGGTGGTATAATGATTTGTACACGACCTTTGGTTGAACCTGCTTCACTTGAGCTACCAGAAACTTCAACATCACCCTTGTTCATACTGTATTTCAAGGTACTACCTCGTAGACTTGCTCCATCTTGATTCAGATAAGCATTGCCTATGAGCGTAATGATGCCTGTTTCAGCATTGTATAAAATCTTTTTGGCTTCACCACGCGCAATGCCACGATTAGTTTCTATTTGCTGCTGAAATTTTGCAGGTGAACCATTTGCAGTAATCGTACTGATTTGCTTATTTTTATTGAGGTTTGCCACAATTGAAGCTGCTTGTAGCTTCATTGTCCCTTGCTCGATCAGCACATTGCCTGTGTATGTGGTAACACCGGTCTTATCATTATATGTTGCATGATCTGCCACTAATGAAATCGGTTGATTACGGTCGCTAGGTAATGCAAAAGCCATGACTGAACAAGTCAACAATCCTGCACCCAAAAGAGCATTTTTCAGGAAAGATGAAATTAAAGAATGATGATTAGTGTGGTGCATACTTTCCTCGAATATTAAAAAATTCGTATTGCCCTTGATTCAAGTTTGCTTGTAATCCTTGACTTACAAATTGAGCATTCGGCGCATTTACTGTAACTACATTTTGAGTTTCAAGCTTCATCGTTTTCGGATAACCCGTCAACTGCTCTGTAACTAAAACCATCTCGCCTAAATTACCAAACTTGGTGGCTTTAACATCACCTTTAAGGACAATTTTTTCATTGTCATTATAACCAAAGCCCTCTTTCGCATAGAACGTAGAAGTAACTTGATTATTGGTATAAACCGAAGCATCTAAGTGATCCAACTTTGATGTTTGCAGTTTCATGTCTTGTTCAAGGCGATCAACTTTTGCCGTCACATACAATTGCCCTTGGTCATTGGTTTGTAATACCTGAATACCATTTGCAGTATTGATCATGCTTTGAGCTGATGCTACCTCAAGCTTTTTGCCTTTGCCACTGTAATAGTAATACCCGCCGCTCATAGCCGCGATGATTACTGCAGTGACATATAGGGCCTTAGTATCCATAAATCATCATCTTAATTAATACAAAAGCAATTACTTTACTTAATGAGCCACTTGAAGGAATTGTTCAAGTAGTTCATCGTAAACGCCTTTTGCCATGAGTAACATGTCACAGACTTCACGAACAGCGCCACGACCACCATAAGCTTGAGTGACCAAATCTGCACGACGTCGTACTTCAACATGTCCATTTGGTACGGTGACTGACATACCTGCTATTGCAAAGGCAGATAAATCGGGCCAATCGTCCCCCATATATAAGCAATCATCTGGTGTAAGATTCAACTGTTTACACGCTTCTTTCAGTGCAACACCTTTGTCTTCACGACCTTGAAAAACTAAATCTACACCCAAGTCTGACATACGTTTTTCAACGATATTGCTCTTACGACCCGTGATAATAATGACTTTAATGCCAGCCTTCTGGACCAGTTTCATTCCTAGACCATCACGGATATCAAATGATTTAATTTCATCACCCGTATTGGTTAATGTTACAAAACCATCACTTAAAATACCATCAACATCTAAAACTAAAGCTTCTACATGACGCGCTTGTTCTAACATTACATACGATGCCATTGTTTAATTTACCCCAGCTTGAATCAAATCATGCATACTAATGACCCCAATGACCTGCTGATTCTCATTCACCACCACAAATTGATTAATTTTTTTTGCGTTCATTTGTTCAAGCGCTTCTACCGCACGCGCTTCTTGTGAAATGGTCAATGGGTTTTGAATCATCACCGCCGACACAGGTAAAGTCACATCAAAGCCTTGTTGCTTATCGATCAAGCGACGTAAGTCACCATCTGTAAAAATGCCCAATAGAACATCATTCTGATCGACAATTGTGGTTAAACCTAGGCGTTTGTTAGAGATTTCGTAAAGAACTTTGTTCATTGGTGTATCTGGCGAGACTTTGGGTAGCTCTTGCCCTGTATGCATTAAGTGTTTTACATGCAACAGCAAACGTTTGCCTAAAGCCCCTGCAGGATGCGACATTGCAAAATCATTGGCAGTAAAGCCACGGGCTTCCAATAAAGCAACTGCAAGTGCATCACCTAAAGCCAAAGTTGCAGTCGTACTTGAAGTCGGTGCAAGACCAAGTGGACAAGCTTCTTGAATATTGCCCAAAGTTAAAGCCACGTCAGCGTTTTGAGGCATCGGTCCTTTGTCATCGCCTGAAATCGTAATGAGTGGCACACCTAAATGCTTAATCAGTGGCATCAGCATCATGATTTCATCACTTTTTCCTGAGTTTGAAATCGCAATCAAGACGTCGCCACGCACGAGCATACCTAAGTCACCATGACCAGCTTCGCCTGGATGCATAAAGAATGATGGTGTACCTGTTGAGGCAAAGGTTGCGGCCATTTTACGACCAATATGCCCAGATTTTCCCATACCTGTCACAACCAATCGACCATGACACTGCAGAATTATTTCACATGCTTTGCTAAAGCGATCATCAATTTGCGTCGCAAGTACAGCAAGCGCTTGTTGCTCAATAGACAAAGTCTCAATTGCAACCTTTTGAAAATCAATCTGATTTGGCATATTTGCAGAATTCAAAATAAACGTACCTTAACTCACTTGGAGTTTATGATTTCAAACAGAGGAATAATATTCCTATATTAACATATCAGCGCTAAGTAGGATTTCCTAAATGTACAAATTTCATTTATATAGAAAATTAACGTATAAAACTTTGTGAAATATACGCCTTACGTTATGATGAAGCACCTTTTTAATGAAACATTTTGAAGACCTATGCAACCTTTTGTTCTTTACAACTCAGAGCAACGTAAAAAAGTAGAATTCGTACCACGTAAAGAAGGCCACATTGACATGTATGTCTGTGGTATGACCGTGTATGACTACTGTCACATTGGACATGCTCGAGTCATGGTTGCATTTGACTACATTATTCGTTTTTTACGTAGTCAAGGTTGGAATGTTAATTATGTCCGCAATATCACAGATATCGACGACAAAATTATTAAACGTGCCAATGAAAATGGGGAAAGCATTACCGCTTTAACAGATCGTTTTATTCAAGCCATGAATGAAGATGCGGCAAGCTTAGGTTGCGAAGCGCCAAATGAAGCACCACGTGCCACCGAATACATCGATCAAATGCAAAATATGATTGGCACGCTGGTCAATAATGGTACAGCATACCCATCAAACAATGGTGATGTTTACTTTGAAGTAGAAAAGTTTGCCAAATACGGTCGTTTATCTGGTCGCAAGCTTGAGGATATGCAAGCAGGTGCATCTGAACGTGTTGATGTAGAAGTTGAAAAGAAACATCCGTTTGACTTTGTACTTTGGAAACATGCGAAAGAAAATGAACCATCGTGGGCATCACCGTGGGGCAATGGCCGTCCAGGTTGGCATATTGAATGTTCAGCCATGTCTACTTGCTGCCTTGGTAATCATTTCGATATTCATGGTGGTGGTTCAGATTTAACTTTCCCTCACCATGAAAATGAAATTGCTCAAAGTGAAGCAGCAACAGGTGAACAATATGTGAACTACTGGATGCATGTCGGCTTCATCAACGTTGATGGCGAAAAAATGTCGAAGTCGCTGGGCAACTTCTTCACCATTCGTGATGTGATGGAAAAATTCCACCCTGAAGTGATTCGTTACTTCATTGTGTCTTCACACTACCGTAGTCCAGTGAACTTCTCGGATGCCGCTTTAAAAGAAGCAAAAAATACCCTGTCACGTTTTTATCATTCGTTTAAAGCATATCAAGCGGTTTATGGAGACAAAACTTCAGAACAACTTAAAGACAGTTTGGTTGAACGCTTTAATGCTGCAATGCGTGATGATTTCAATACCTCTGAAGCTATAGCGGTGTTGTTTGAAATCAACAAAGAATTAAACCGTGCTGTGAAAGATGAACATGCTGAACAAGCAACTCTTTATTATTCAACATTACGTCATCTCACCAATATTTTAGGTTTAGTGCAACACAATGTGGATGATTTTCTAAAGTCTGATATTGGTCAAGAAGCGCTGACTTTAACCGAAGTTCAAATTGAAGACTTGATTCAACAGCGTCAAGATGCCAAAAAAGCCAAAGAATTTGCCCGTGCTGATGAAATTCGACAATCTTTACTGGATCAAGGCATTGTGTTAGAAGACACACGCCAAGGCACCATTTGGCGCCGTGCTGATTAATTGTTCAATTAAAATGATAGAGTGTTGACAGTTTTATTAAACGCTCTATAATGCTCCCATATTGCGGGAATAGCTCAGTTGGTAGAGCATAACCTTGCCAAGGTTGGGGTCGGGAGTTCGAGTCTCCTTTCCCGCTCCAGAATACGAAAAAGCCCTTATCGAAAGATAAGGGCTTTTTATTTATTATTACTTTTCAATCATTTTAATTCCCATCACTTATCTCATTCTACCTTGTTCAATTATGTGAATTTCTGCATTCAAATAATCTAATTCCTTATGATGATGCGTCACATAAATCATAGGCACTTGCGTCTCTTGAATAACTTCATGTAAAAAAAATAGCAATTGATCTTTTAAAATACGGTCTAAGCCAGTTAAGGGTTCATCCAGTAGCAATAAATCTGGCGACGATAATAATGCACGTCCAATGGATACACGCTGTGCTTCGCCCCCTGAAAGTTGATGCGACTTACGATTAAGCAAGCTTCCAAGTTGTAATAATTCAACGATCTGTTCAAATGAGAATTTCTGTTGAGATTTTTGCTTCATTTTTTCTGCATAGGACAGGTTTTTTGCAACACTCAGATGTGGAAAAATCCATGCCTTCTGAAAAATCAGGGCAATCTGCCTTTTATGTACAGCAACATTGATTTTATGTTGATCGTGATAAAGCATCTGATCATTTAAAACGATATGACCAGAACAAGGAGTTAATAGACCAGAAATCAATTTCAGTAGCGTACTTTTGCCATGACCTGAATTCCCAATTAACCCCATAATCGGATGTTGCATTTGAAATTGGACGTCTAAAGCAAAGCCGTCATGTTCATATTTCAAATTGCAATCTAACATCAATCATGTCCTAATTTCTTTTTGTATTTCTGCAAGATATAGTAATTCACGATTAATGCAGCAAAAGCTAAAAATAGAGATAACATCACCAAGCGCATGGCCATAAATTCACCATCAGGTTGCTGTATAAGCGTGTAAATTGCGATGGGAATGGTTCGTGTTTCATCTGGAATATTGCCTACAAAAGTAATGGTTGCGCCAAATTCACCCAAACTTCGACTAAAACATAAAATACTGCCAATCAAAACTCCAGGTAACGCCAAAGGTAGACAAATGGTAAAAAATACACGACGTGGTGAAGCCCCTAATGTATTTGCAACATATTCAAATTGGCGATTGATCATTTGAAATGACAAGCGAATCGGTTGAACCATTAAAGGAAAGGCAACAATGATTGATGCCAAGACAGCACCTTTCCAGTTAAATGCCAGCTGTATCCCCCATGTATTTAAGCATTTTCCAATCCATCTTTGACTACCAAAACTGATTAAAAGCAAATAACCGAGAACAACAGGTGGTAATACCATCGGCAACTGTAAAACTGCCTCAAACAGATATTTCATCGGAAAATCGTAACGTGCCAAAAACCAAGCCAATGCAGTCGCAAAAGGTAAACTCACCAATGTTGCACAACTCGCTACCTTTGCAGACAAGTACAATGCTGAAAGTTCATCTGGACTGAGCCACATTAGCGACATCACCTCTCATGTTGAAGACCAAAACCATATTTTTGATAAATTTGTCTTGATTCAGGACTGGTTTTTATAAATTGATAGAACGAAACAGCATCTTGTTGTCGAGCACCTGTGCGTGTCAAAGCAATGGGATAAACAATTGGCTCATGACTTTGACTTGGGAATGTACCTATAATTTTCACCTTTGTACTCATCTTGGCATCTGTTTTATAGACAATGCCCAATTGACATTCTTTGCGCTCAACAAAAGTTAATGCAGCTCGAACGTCATCGGTCTCAACGATTCTTGTGCTTAGGCTATTGAACCAATTTATATATTGCAGGCTTTGTTTGGCATATTTCCCGACAGGTACAGACTGCATTTGTCCTGTACATAAACGTCCAGAAAAGTTTTTGATGAATGCTGAATTTTGTGTCATCGGGATAGGATAGATGCTGTTTTCGGCGCTAATCAGTACCAGCTCATTCTCTAAGATATTTTGTATCGTTTTAACTTGAACTTTTTGTTTTTGTTGTAAGTATTTCATCCAATCTAAATCTGCAGAAAAATAAATATCGCTGGGTGCACCTGCTTCAATTTGTTTCGCCAAAGTAGAAGATGCACCAAAGACTGGAATAATTTTGACCTGCGGATGTTTACTTTGATATAACTTGGCGATATCTTGAATCACATTGCTTAGACTTGCCGCGGCGTAAATTCTGACATGTGCAGCTTGAACATGAATGGTTGTCATCAGACTAACCAATATGAATACCACTGTTCGCCATATCATACTGTTCTATATCCCAAGCCGTTGTTAATCGAAAATCCAGCAACCTTGTAATACATCACCAGTCTGAATATTTTGATGTGCTGGAATGCGTACAAGACAATTGGCTTGCATGAGATTACTGAGCATATGAGATTGTTGTTTGCTTAGGCTATTTACCTGTAATATGCCTTGCTCGAATTCAGCTGACATTCTTAAAAAACGTTCACGGCTATCTGCTTTCAGATCATGCTGAATGACCGCACTGATCCATTCAACTAAAGTCTGTTGTCCCTGTAAGGCTTTAATGAGTGTCGAAACGTAAATTTGCATCCCTACATACACGGCCGCTGGATTTCCTGGTAGTCCAAGCAAATAACATGTCCGATCTACCTGTTGATGCTGTGCGAAAAACATCGGTTTCCCTGGTTTTTGTTTGACTTTCCAAAATATTTGCTCGAAGCCAAGTTTCAATGCCACAGGTCGAACAAAATCATAATCTCCTACAGAGACACCACCTGTGGTTAAAATCAGGTCATATTGGTCTTTGAGATGATCAAATAATTGAGTAACTGTCTGTTCTGAATCAGCAACATGAAAAGTCTCAATGGGTATATGTTTGGTCTGAAACCATGCATTGATGAGTGGCGCATTGGCATCAAAAATTTTACCAGATTTTAAATCTTCAACCGATTCAGCAACTTCATCACCTGTAATCACCACAGCAATTTTGGGATGTTTATATACCATTACATCATGTATACCAGCCATACTTAAGGCAGCAATTGCACCCACGCTGAGCTGCTGTCCTTTTTCTGCCAAACATTGCCCAATTGAAATTTCTTCTCCTATGTCCCGTATATCAGCATGTAAGGGTAAATCTGCGGTTAATCGAATACGATTCGCTTCAACATGTACAATTTCCTGTCGTGCCACTGTCGTTGTATACTCAGGAATTTGAGCACCCGTAAAGATCCGCATCGCCTGACCTATAGCCAACTTATGATGAACAGCTTCACCTGCGCGTATTTCCCCCACCAGTTCAAATGCTGAACCCGCTAAAATGTCCGTTTCACTACAAATCGCATAACCATCAACTGCACTTTGGCTAAATAAAGGTAAATCGATCTGCGAGTAAACCGGCTCAGCCAAATAACGATGTAATGCTTCAGACAAAGGTAGACTTTGTATCCCGACAGTTTGAGGTGTATTGATGATCAATGCTAATGCCTCATCCACTGATATCAGTCCCGTTTCGGCTCCACATCCACCATGACTTTTGGACACATGCACAGGTTCCTCTATAGCTTGATTCACTGATACCCTCCTGCATGCGGAATATTGTTTTGAACATCAAACAAATGGACTAAAGCAGGTAGAATTGCAATCAGCGACTCTTTTGCTCCCTGACGACTCCCTGGTAACGTGATCACCAAAGTCTGGTCGATATAACCTGCCACTCCGCGACTGAGTGCTGCATAAGGCGTTCTTTTTTGCCCAAAACTACGGGAAGCTTCCATCAAACCTGGAATTTCACGTTTCAATAATGGCTGAAGGGTTTCGACCGTCAAATCTTTAGGGCCAAGTCCTGTTCCACCAACGGTAAGTATCAGCGGATATTGATTTTTCTGTTCTTCAATGAGACTTAATAATTGTTCAGGACTATCAGGAATGACTTGATAAGCGATGTTGGAGAAATTTGCTTCTTCAAGAATCTCCACAACATTTTGACCCGCGGTGTCTGCTTTTTTTCCAGATGCCACGGTATCTGAAAGAACGATGACAGAAACACTTAAACTTTCTTTTAAGGCACGAGTAAAATGTGATTTACCACCTTTTTTCTTTTGTAATTTGATTTGATCAAGGCAAAGATCTTCAGCTTCACAATGCGGTTTTAGCATGTCATACAGGGTTAAACCTGCAAGGCTGACAGCGGTTAATGCCTCCATTTCCACCCCAGTAGGACCGATAGTTTCAACCACAGCGCTAATGACCACATGTGATTCAAACAATTCATATTCAACATCAGCACGGTAAATGGGAAGTGGATGACACAGTGGAATCAATTCATCTGTCCGTTTCGCAGCCAAAATACCAGCAATTTTCGCTGTTTTCAGTGCATCACCTTTTTCGGTATTGCCCAGTCGAAGTAATTCAATACAATGTGGCGGTGCATGCAAAATTCCTGTTGCAATCGCAGTGCGATAACTCTCCGCTTTCATTCCCACATTTTTCATTGAATCGATCCTGATTTTAAACTAGATAAAAATTGCAAAGCTGTACTGTTCATATTTAGCGATGCCATAAGTCACAAATAGTGTTCACTTAAGTCATTTTTTCAGCATGATGTTCAAGCAAATGATGATCGTGTTGATGTACAGAACTTTTATTTTCATGATGCTGATGCGTTATTGAATGTGCTTGATGAGCCTCACATGCATGATCTTTACGAATACAACAGCCTTCGACATATTGACTACTGCCATCGGTATAAAATTCTTCTTTCCAAACTGGTACTTCATGCTTGACCCGTTCAACTGCTTCTTCACAAGCTGCAAAAGCTTCACGGCGATGCGCTGCATAAGCAATGGCAATAATGGCAGTATCAGCAATATCTAAAACCCCCACCCGATGTACGACCCGTACATAAGACACGCCATATTTCACCTGAATCTCACACTCAATTTGACGAATCATTTTTTCTGCTACAGGCGCATAAGCGGTATATTTCAGCGCTTTCACCGCTTTGCCTTCATGATGATTTCGCACCGTACCGATGAAGATACCTATTCCACCGCATTCGGGAAAAGACTCGATAGAATCAAATAGATCTTGGCTGAATGGTATCTGTTGAATTCGCGCAAATTGTTTGAATTGCATCATCAACCTCCAGCAACTGGAGATAACAGCACCAAATGCGTATCGCGAGTTAACTGCATCTGCCTTGGAACAATATCTTCACCTATGGCACAGGCGCATCGTTCTAACAAATTTATTGATTCTGGATAGTATTGAAGGATTTGCTCTAAAACCTGGGTAATCTGCACATCACTCTGACAAATAAAATGCAAATCGGCAGGTATCTGACGCTCGATTGCCCCGAAAGCTTCAATTTTAATTTGTATGGTCGCTGCTTTGATGGACGATGTGATAAGTTCAGTCATGGCTTAACCTCCAATCATATACATACTGATTTTTCGTTGTGGTTTCGAAAGAGGTTTCATATTTTGCTGTTGATTTTGCGCTAGTTGTTGATTGACTTTGAGTTGTTGAATTTCATGAAAACCTTGCTTTTTTGCCCAAATATAGTCATGTAATTTGCTTTGCAACATTAATTGATCTTGTTTATCTTGATCAGACTGACTTGTAGGTCGAAGCCCACGAATTTCAGATTTTAAATTCAGCCCGCGCATCGCAAACAAACAGTTGTAAAGCTCGCCTTGTGCATTTAAACGTAGGCGATCACATTCACCACAAAATGAATGTGTGATTGTAGAAATAATTCCCACAGCTTGACCATTGACCGAATAACCTCGTGCTGGATTTGCACCTTGATTCGGGATTGATTGCACATTAAAAACCGATTCTAGTTGCTGTAAAATCTCTTGTTCAGACACCACGATCTGTGTTGACCAAAGCTGATCACCATCTAAAGGCATAAATTCGATAAAGCGTTGTTCAAAGCCTTGCTCTTGCGACCATTTGACCAATGGAATCATTTGATCTTCATTCAACCCTTTCATCAGTACTGTATTAATCTTAATGTTCAACCCTGCATTTTTCGCAGCTTTAATACCAGCTAAAACAGGAGCCAATGGTTTTTGAGTGATTTGCTGAAACTGTGCTGGGTCTAAGCTGTCCAGACTAATGTTAAGATCATCTAATCCTGATTTTTTTAAAGCTTGGGCATACTTTTCAAGATAATGAGCATTGGTGGTCATGGAAATGCGTTTTAGGCCGAGCGCTTTTAAAGCTTGAAGCTGCTCAATAAAATGCACCACCCCTTGACGCATGAGTGGCTCACCCCCTGTGATACGAATCTGTTCGATCCCACGTTGCACCATAAACTCACAAAAGGCATAAAGATCTTCAAAACTGAGTAGATCCTGTTTCTTGATCCACTCTGGATGTTCAGGCATACAGTAGACGCATTTAAAATTACAGCGATCTGTCACAGAAATACGTAATTTACGCTTCTGACGACCATATTGGTCTTGAAATACAGTCAGCTTTTTTAATACTGTCATACTGTTCATTTTTCTATATTCCATAGCATTTTTTTGCACCGATTTTGATCGGTTTAAAAACACGCCCTATTTTCATACATCATAAAAAGCAATAACTGTTCCAACTTTGTGCTATTTTTTTGCATTACGAGTATCTGACTAAAAAATAATAAATTTTTTGTTGTACAAAGTTGAGCTATTGCTTCATAGAACTCAATTTATAAATAGCTGAGTTGTCGATGTTGCTGTAATTCTTCAAATGAGTTGATACTGTGAAAAAATAGTGCACGATTTTTAAAACGCGCCATTTGCATGTGCATCTCTTGAAAGCAAAGTTTTAAGCTACGTTGATTCAACCTTAAATGTTCAGATATTTTGCTTAAACTGCTTCGCCTTAACAAACAGAATGGGAATAAAGCTTTATTATTTATTTCAACAACAGCCACTTCACAAGCCGCATTTTTTTGCATGGCACGGTGCAAACGTGAAATGACTTTGTTTGGGATATAGGTCACATCACAAGGCACAAAAAGCACATAATCCGCACTGACATGTGACCACGCACTTTTCATGCCCATAAGTGGGCCATGAAATCCAGCCTCATCATCCTGAAAGTATTGAATTGAGGGAATTAAGCGTTGATAAATGGTGTGATCACGGTGACTATTTATCCAGACTTGATTCACACGTGATTTCAATTGCTGATAGATTTTTAACAACTGAATTTCATCATCAAATTGGTGTAAAAGCTTATTGATTCCATTCATGCGACGTGCTTGACCTCCCGCCAAAATAACCAGGTCAGTCGTTGGATATGTCGCATCTTTATCATTCTTATTCATTGCATATTCTCCATTTGACAGGCTTTTATCAAGCCACGAATTTCAGGCAAACAAGAACCACAATTTCCACCCACTTTTAGACATGCTGTCACTTGTTTTTCCTGAGTCAGCTGTTGCTCTTGAATGGTTCGAATAATCTTATTTTTCCCCACTTTGAAACAACTACACACCAATGGACCATCATTATTGCTCATCGACATGGCTTGACCTGCTAACAATGCCTTACGATGCATTGCACTAAGTCGTTCACGTTTAAATAAGCCCGCCACCCAGTCACGGTCTGGCAATAATGCGCTTGGTGCAATATATAGACTTGCAATAAGCACACCATGTTGCAAAATAATGCTATGAGAAATGTGCGCAGACTGATCTTCTAGATTGATCCATTCAAAACTTTCTTCATCAAATGGAAGCAGGCTTTTCAGTTGTTGTGTGGTTTGACTAAATTTATGACGATCTGCCAATTCATATCGAACCGCTTTAGTCGTTGTGATCTTGGTCCACCACACCATACGATTGAGCATTTTTTCAATATAAGATTCAAACCCTTGTCTTATATACAACACTCCTTGCCAATGGGTATAAAAGGGCTGCATGATGACAGGTGTGTGTTTAAATTCAGGCTCTCCAGAGATAGGATCAACCACAGGATTGACTACCTTGCCAATGCGAGCATCCGATGCAACCTGATCATTCCAGTGGATGGGTGCAAAGATTTGCCCACGGCGAATATGTTCACTCACCTGAGCACGTAAAACACATAAGCCCCATTTTGATCGTACCTCAACCAAGCTTGCATCCTGAATGCCATATTTCAGCGCATCTTGTGGATGAATTTCACAATAAGGTTCAGCCCGATGTGTTGCTAATGTTGCCGACAAACCCGTACGGCTCATGGTATGCCACTGATCCCGTATTCGACCCGTGTTTAAAATCAGCGGAAATTCATTGTCTATTGAATACACAGGATCTATTGCACTGGTGGCAACGAATTTGGCTTTAGCATTGGAATGACTAAAACCACCTTGTGAAAATAAACGTGCAACTGCGTTGTCTTGTTGATTTTTATCCCAAACAGGCCATTGCACGGGTTGTAAATCATCATATTCATTTACACTGATTTCGGTTAAACCCTGTAAATTAAAATAACGGAAAGTGTTTGAAGCCAATCGTTGTTTAAGGGATGTATTTTGATAAGCGGATAAACGTGCATGCTCCAGAAAAATCTCATAACTGTTTTGATAATCAAACCCAGTAAAACCCAGTCGTTTTGCCACTTCTGCGATTGCCCACCAATCGGCTTTGGCTTGTTCTGGTACATCTAAAAATGCATGTTGGCGTGAAATACGACGTTCCGAGTTCGTCACCGTGCCATCTTTTTCGCCCCAGCCTAAGGCGGGCAATAAAACATCGGCGTATTGTGTAGTATCAGTGTCTAGGCAAATATCAGACACCACCACCAATTCACATTTATCTAAAGCACGTTTGACCTGATCGGCATCAGGCAAACTCACCACAGGATTAGTCGCCATAATCCAGACTGCTTTTATTTTTCCACTCTCGATCGCATGAAATAAATCGACAGCTTTTAACCCCACTGAATCTGCAATCAAAGGGCTGTTCCAGAACTCTTGCACCAATTGACGATGTGCAGGCTGATCCAGTTCCAAATGAGCTGCCAACATATTTGCCAGCCCACCCACTTCCCGACCGCCCATGGCATTGGGTTGCCCTGTCATGGAAAATGGTGCTGCGCCAAGTTTGCCAATTTTACCTGTCAGCAAATGACAGTTAATGATACTATTGGCTTTATCTACGCCACGTGATGATTGATTCACACCCATTGAAAAAAGTGTCATCACTTTATCTGTTTGGGCAAATTTTTCATAAAAGTATTGTAATTTTTCTACCGTAATGCCTGTTCGTTCTGCC
Organism: Acinetobacter shaoyimingii; assembly: GCF_011578045.1. Classification (NCBI taxonomy): domain Bacteria; kingdom Pseudomonadati; phylum Pseudomonadota; class Gammaproteobacteria; order Moraxellales; family Moraxellaceae; genus Acinetobacter; species Acinetobacter shaoyimingii. Next base: position 1,489,806 of record NZ_CP049801.1, on the reverse strand, counting down.
ACAGTATCAAGTGATGCTTCAGATTCACTACTATTCAAGGCTTGTGCCAAACCTTCTGTATATGCATCGACAAATGCCTGATCAATATGTCCTTGTTTATTTAAAAACTGCAATAAGCCATTAAATAATGCGACATCCTGCCCTGGTAAAATCGGTAAATGTAAATCTGCTGTTTCACAGGTACTGGTAAAACGTGGGTCAATCACCACCACAAAAACATCACGTTGTTCTTTGGCTTTCATCATGCGTTGATACAGCACAGGATGACACCATGCTGTATTTGAACCGACCAAAACCACCATCTCAGTATGTTCGAAATCTTCATAACTGGCAGGAACCAGATCTTCTCCAAAAGCACGTTTATGTGCTGCCACAGCAGAAGACATACATAATCGCGAGTTGGTGTCGATATTGGCTGTACCTAAATAGCCTTTGACAAATTTATTGACTACATAATAGTCTTCAGTCAGTAATTGCCCTGACACATAAAAAGCAATACTGTCACGTCCGTACTGATCGATACACTGTTGAAATTGCGTAGCAATCCTATCGAGTGCTGTATCCCAAGTACTCACTTCTCTTCGCCCTTTGCGACCCAACATCGGGTGCAAAACACGAGTTTGCAATCCTAAGGTCTCTGCTAAGTTACTCCCTTTAATACACAGCTTGCCGTAATTCGCTGGGTGATTTACATCTCCTGTGACCTCGACTTTTTTCCCCAATGTCGTTTCAGTCACTTTGGCAGTAACACCACACCCCACTCCACAATATGGACACGTGGTTTGGGTCACTCGTGTTGATGATGCAGTGGAGCTTTGCAGTTCCACAACTGAGATACTTTTCATGATCTGCTGTGCTCCTGTCTGGATTAAATTGATTTCAATGTTATATTTTCAACACAACTCAAAATTTTAAATTCTAAATTCTAAATTCTAAATTCTCGGAAAAATTTTCAATCATTTGGTGGCAAGGATGCCACCGTTTCAATGTGTGGCATGGACGCCACATCATTGAAACAAAGGATTTTTGTCACTTTTGATCCCTCAAAAGTGAAGGGTTCTTTCACACACCATTCAAGTTTCAATGCAAAATGGTCTTGAGAAAAATTGAGTCCTATTCATTAACCCGCTTTCTTTAATGCAAAATCTTTACCGAAGAGCAATTTATTGCGGATGGATGTGATTGGCGTTTGATCGGCAATTAACTCTGCATACCAAGCACCATCTTCGGTATCACCAAAGAGTACAGCACCTACCACTTTGTCTTGTTGAACAATAATGCGTTTATAAATTTGACGTTTCTCATCATTTAAAATGATGTCTTCAAAGTCATCTTCAGGCTGGAAATGACCTGCTGAAAACACATCACAACCACTGACTTTTAACTGCGTTGGTACAGTCGGCGCTTTAAAAGTAAGACTGCCATGCTCAGCCAAGTGCGAAGCACAAATAAAAGCCTGCCCCCATAAAGGTTCAACCAGTCCAAAGGTTTGCCCGCGATGTTCAATACATTCACCGACTGCATAAATACTTGGGTCATAGGTCTGCATGGTGTCATTGACCAATACACCACGGTTACAGCGCAAACCTGCACTTTGCGCGAGTGCAATATTCGGACGAATACCAACCGCAAAGACCACCAAATCTGCATCTAACACAGTTCCATCTTTTAAACGCAATTGACTGACATGCCCATCTTGTCCTATTAAGCATTCAGTATTGGCTTCCGTAATGATCTGAATACCTTTGGCTTCAATCGATGCTTTCAACATCTGACTGGCTTTAGCATCGAGTTGCCGATCCATAATACGATCCATCAAATGTAAAACAGTGACATTCATCCCACGTTGCTTCAGACCATAAGCCGCTTCAAGTCCAAGTAATCCGCCGCCAATCACCACTGCATTTTTCTTGTTTTTGCAATATTCCAACATGGTATTCACATCATAAATATCGCGGAAACTGATGACTCCCTTTAACTCTGTGCCTGCAATGGGTGGTACAAAAGGTTTAGAGCCTGTGGCTAAAATCATTCGGTCATAGTCAACCACAATGCCATTTTGGGTATGTACCTGCTTGCGTGGACGGTCAATGCGTATCACAGGATCACCTGCAATGAAACGAATACCTTTGTCCCGATACCATGCATGTGGATGCAGCATGATGTCTTCAATGGTTTTATCTCCCGATAATACAGGCGACAGCATAATACGATTGTAATTGCCCCATGGTTCTTCACCTATCACAGTGATGTCATAACGTTCGGGTGCCATATCTAGTAAATCTTCTAGACAGCGCATACCTGCCAAACCATTGCCCACCAAGACCAATTTCATTTTTTCCTGACTGCTTGAATTATTGGTGATATAGGTTTTTTGTGGTGTAGGACTAACAAAGATTTTGCCCTGTTCAATTTTGCTTGGAAAAACCAGTAATTTTTGATCTTTATCTTCCAAGCAACGCCCTGTGGCTAAACTAAAATGCTGTTTATAGATGGGCGATGCCACCACACGCTCGCCTTGTAAATCGCCCAAAATACCGCGGGACATCACAAAAGCTTGGCTAAAAGGATCTTGATTACTTAAGGCATAGACACGTTTTTCAGTACCTACACGAAAAATTGCAATTTGCTGATCATTCAAGAGTGCCCCAACACCTGTATTTGGCGTGATGTCTTCTAAATCACAAATTTCGACCCACTCAAGTTCATTCATTTCTTTTAAGATGGTCATGTTCATTCTCCTTGAAAGGTTCAGTTAAGCTTCAACCACGGGGATACGATTTGCATCCCGCTCTGCCTGATTTTTAGGACGAATTTGACCTCGCACTTCTGCAAATTGAATATGTGGGTCATTCTGTTGTTCAGTCTTGGCATTAATAAATGTCTTAAAGCGTTTACGCACTTCTGGGTCTTCAATAGCAGTACGCCACTCATCCTGATAAGTTCCAACCACATGACGCATACGGCGTTCAAGCTCGTCTGCTACTCCAAGCGAATCAAAAACAATCACATCTTTTAAATAATCGAGTCCGCCTTCAAGGTTATCTCGCCACACCGATGTGCGTTGTAAACGATCAGCTGTTTGAATATAGAACATAAAGAAACGGTCGATATACTTGACTAAGGTTTGCGTATCGAGATCTGATGCGAGCAATTCTGCATGACGTGGTTTCATGCCTCCATTACCACAAACGTAAAGGTTCCAGCCTTTTTCGGTGGCAATCACACCGACATCTTTGCTTTGCGCTTCGGCACATTCACGGGTACAACCCGACACCGCCATTTTTAGTTTATGCGGTGAACGTAAGCCCTTATAACGATTCTCTAAATAGATCGCCAAGCCGACTGAATCATCGACACCATAACGGCACCATGTACTGCCGACACAAGATTTCACGGTACGTAGTGATTTTCCGTAGGCATGACCCGACTCAAAACCAGCTTGAATCAGTTTTTCCCAAATCTCAGGGAGCTGATGCACCTGAGCACCAAACATATCGACACGCTGACCACCTGTAAGTTTGGTATATAAACCATATTCTTTGGCAATCTGACCGATGGCAATTAAACCATCAGGCGTAACTTCACCACCTGCCATACGAGGTACGACTGAATAAGAACCATCTTTTTGAATATTGCCGAGGTAATAGTCATTACTGTCTTGTAAACCTGCGTGTTTCGGTTTTAAAACAAAGTCATTCCAGCAAGAGGCTAAAATATTTCCAACCGTCGGCTTACAGATATCACAGCCCAGCCCATGACCATGTTGTTGGATCAGATCATCAAAAGTTTGAATCTCATTGACTCGAACCAAGTGATACAGCTCTTGACGTGAGTAAGCAAAGTGTTCACATAAATGGTTATTGACTGTGACGCCTTGACGTTGCAATTCTGCTTTTAAGACTTGGGTGACCAGTGGTGCACAGCCCCCACATGCAGTTGCCGCTTTAGTACATTTTTTTAGTGCGCCTAATGAAGTTGATCCATCTGCAATTGCTGAACAGATATCCGCCTTGGATACGTTATTACATGAACAAATGGTGGCACTGTCGGGTAACAGATCGACGCCGCTACCACCTGATTTTGCCACTGCCTGATCGAAGCCTGGCATAATCAAACTTTCAGGGTTTTCAGGAAGCTCCAGTCCGTTCAGCATCATTTGTAGTAGATCGTTATATTCTTTGGCACAGCCTACTAAGACCGCACCCAGCAGTTTGGTTTTGTCTTGACTCACCACAATCTTTTTATAGATCTGTGCGGCTTCATCTGCATAGAAATAACTGAGTGAATGTGGCGTCATGGCATGTGCATCACCGACTGATGCAACATCTACCCCCATGAGTTTCAGCTTGGTGCTCATATCAGCACCAGTAAATTCACTACATACTTGTTCCATCACATGTTTGGCTGCGATGCGTGCCATGTCATAACCGGGTGCCACTAAACCGAAAATCTTGTTATTCCAGAGTGCGCATTCACCAATCGCATAAATATCAGCATTCGACGTTTGGCAATACTCATTAATGACGATGCCACCACGTTCACCAACTGACAAACCACTTTGACGTGCCAATTCATCCCGTGGACGAATGCCCGCTGAAAATAAGATGATGTCAGTTTCAAGTTCAGTGCCATCAGCAAACTTCATGACATGCTTTGCCGATGTGCCGTTCTCAATGCAGGACGTGGCTTTTTGGGTATGCACTTTTACGCCCAGATTTTCAATTTTTGCACGTAAAACCTTGCCCCCCAAATCATCAATTTGTACCGCCATCAACCGTGGCGCAAATTCAACGACATGTGTTTCCAGATTCAAATCACGTAAAGCTTTGGCAGCTTCTAAACCGAGAAGACCACCGCCAATCACCACACCAGTTTTGGCATTTAAACTTGCATTACGGATGGCATCTAAATCGTCGATAGTTCGATAAACAAAGCAATTTTCACGGTCATTGCCCGGTATTGGAGGTACAAAGGCATACGATCCTGTTGCAAGTATCAATTTGTCAAAGCTCAGTACATCGCCTTGATGAGTGGTGACTGTTTTATTGACTTGATCAATGGCTACGGCTTTAGTACTTAAGCGTAAATCAATCCCATAAGCATCGGCAAAGTCAGCACGACAGAGCGTTAAATCTTTTGCCGATTTTCCACTAAAATATTCGGTCAAATGTACACGGTCATATGCCAAACGAGGTTCTTCAGCCAAAATGGTGATTTCAACTTCATCGCCTGCGTGTTCCAGTACAGATTCAATAAATTTGTGTCCCACCATCCCATGACCAATCATGATGATTTTCATTGTGATTCTCCTGATCTATGGTTCCAATTAAGCAGCTGAATTACTTTTAAGTGTTGCTGTTGCGTTTTGTTCTAAGCGTTCACGCTCGAGTACAGCAGCTTCAAACAATTTTTGTTCTTTTTCTTTGTGTTCGACCGAGAAGCGAATCATGAGGACACAACTTGCCGCAATCACCACCAAGCCACCCAATACCATGAGAGTGGTTTGAATATCGAGCATGCCTTTGAGCAAGAAGCCCGCAGCGACTGCACCCACGTTACCTCCTGCACCAATGATTCCTGCAACACCGCCCAGCGCATCACGGTCGATAAAAGGCACCAGTGCATACGTAGCGCCGCAGGCCATATGGGTAAATAAGGCAAAAATGGTCATGCTGAGGATTGCCAACATCGCCGTGTTCATTTGCGAGAAAACAATAAGGAATAGACCTTCCATTAGGATCATGCTAAATAACACTTTGGTGCGACCATCAAGACCTTTTTTGGTGGCAACTTTATCGGAAATAATGCCACCCAGTGCACGAGCAAACAGTGCTAGAAGACCGAAGATGCCTGCCGCCATGCCCGCTTCTTTTAAGCCAAATTTAAAGCTGTCGACGTAGTACATCGCCACGATGTTATGAATAAAGATTTCAATCCCAAAACACGCTGCATAAGCACCAAATAAAATCCAAACACGATAGTTTTTTGCTGCGTGCATCAATATGGCTAACCCGCCTTTTTTATCAGATCCAACCGTAATACCTTGCGCACGAAGTTCTTTAAAGTTTCCTTGTGGTGCGTCTTGGGTAAATTTCCAATACATGATGCCAACAATCACCATCATGAAACCGGGTACGAGTAATGCCACTCTCCAACCTAATGCCTGTTCAACACCAAACATCACCAAAGCTGAAAGCAATAGTGGCATTAAAGCTTGTGTCGCACCACCACCCGCATTCCCCCAACCTGCTGTTGTCGCATTTGCTGTACCAACAACATTGGGCGCAAACATAATACTGGTGTGATATTGGGTGATGACAAAACTTGCACCAATCGCGCCTATCAATAATCGGAAAAAGAGGAAGGATTCATAAGAGTTTGCAGCAGCAACACCAAATACGGGAATACTGCCAATCAACAATAATGCAGTGTAAGTTTTACGTGGACCATATTTATCACATAAAGGACCGACCATTAATCGAACCAAAATGGTGATCGCAACAGCTGCAATATTGATATTGGCTATTTGATCTTTGGTCAGATGAAACTCACCTGCAATGATTGGCATGAGAGGCGCACAGGCAAACCATGCAAAGAAACACACAAAGAATGCCAGCCAACTCATATGGAAGGCTCGCATTGCTGCGCTAGAAAAATTAAATAGATTTATTTTGGTTGCTTTATTGGCATTCAAATTTAAAGACATCGCCTATACTCCAGAACTGAACGTAACGCTGTTGCTGACGCTGTACAGGACAGAATCAGTAACGATCAGAACGGACGTCGTTGGCCGTCATTTAAATTTTGAAAGTCTTCTTTGACTTGCTTAAAACCAAGCAGAATATGTGCCAACTTTTACGCATGATTTAATATTGATTTATTTTTTAAAGACTTAAATAAATTAATCAACTGTAGATTTTTTTAGTTTTTAGCATCATCTAAGATCTGTTCATGTCTTTTTAAAATTTGATGCTAAGTGATTTTTTTGAAGTGTTTATAAACAGCGCAAAATGCATCAGCATAGTGCAACACGCTTTATATAGCTGATAAACCCGCGGTGAAAATCGATTTTTCAGCATAAATATGAGGACCTCGACAAAAATAGCCTTCTTATCTATTCATTCCTAATTTGTGTTGTTTTAGTCTATATAGGAACTCAAGGCTGAAATTATAACAGCTCCTCATCATGATTATGTGATTGCATTGGCACTTTTTTTGCTTAATTCTCTGCGTTCACCATCAGGCAACCTTGAGCTGAGTTATGCCAAAACTAAAAATTGCCCTGATTGATGATGATATTGATCGGGCATCATTTATTGAACAATCACTCAGTTCTCATGGATTTGATGTGGTTGCTTGTCTCATGATCAATCATTTAAATCATCAGCATTTACAGCAATTACACGCTGACGTGATTTTACTGAATATTGATCATCCGCAACGCGATATCATTGAAAGTTGTGTCAATCAATTTGACCTACCTACCGTCCTTTTCACTAAAAATACCCATAAAGAGACCATTAAAAATGCCATTCAAGCAGGAGTCACTGCTTATATTGTCGATGGGATTGACCCTGAAAAATTAGAAAGTATTTTAGAAATTTCCATTGAACAATTTAAAAAACATCAAAAACTACTCAAAGATTTAAATGAAACCAAAGGCAAGTTAGCTGACCGCAAGGACATTGAAAAAGCCAAAGTGATGCTCATGCAATTGAAAAATATAGGTGAAGAAGAAGCCTTTGCTTTACTGCGCAAAAATGCCATGAGTCATCGTATGACCATGGGCGAAATGGCACGGCGCTTACTCGATGCTCAAGCTTTATTAGAATCACAATTTAAGGAATAACAGATGAATGCACTTGAAAAAACCGATATTCAACTGGGCTATATTCCACTTTTAGATTGTGTAGCCCTTCTTTGGGCACATCATCAAGGCTATTTCGCTCAACATGGCTTGAATGTCACCTTGGTCAAAGAACCCTCTTGGGCAAGTTTAAGAGATCGGCTGGCTTTTGGATTTTTAGATACTGCACATTGCTTATCTGCCATGCTTCCTGCAGCGGCGACTGGGGAAGATCAGCTTGGGATTCCCTTACAAACCTCATTGGTGTTAAGCACCAATCGGGCTTTTATTAGTTTAAGTCAGCAATTATGTCATGCTTTAAATATCACACCTGATCAAAGTCCGGAAGATATTTCATTAAAAATCACACAAGCCATTTCAAATGGTCAAAAAATTCAATTGGCACATGTATATAAACAATCGATTCATCATTATTGCTTACGAGAATGGCTGGCCTTGGGTAATGAAGCTGTTGCCAAACATTATCGCTTATCGACGCTTCCTCCTCCATATATGGTCGAAGCCATTTCATCGCATTTGATTGATGGTTTTTGTGTAGGAGAACCCTGGAATATTCAGGCAGAATTGCAAGGCTTGAGTCGTGTGATTGCAGAAAGCAGTCAGATCATTCCTGAGATTGCCGATAAAGTTCTAGCGACGACACATGAATGGGCAATACAGCATCCCCATACTTTGAATGCCTTACAAAAAGCCATTCTTCAGGCACAATCCGATTTAAAAAATTCCGATAATCTAGATGCGATTTGGGACTTATTAGAACAGTCCGATATTATTCGTTTTCATTGTTCTGAACATGTGCATGTCGAGAAATATTACAAACTACAACAAATTATCCATTCCTTTGCAGATCATTCAGTCCCTAAACTATCTGACTTTGAATGGATTCTTAGCCAAATGAATAAATGGGAAGATTTAAAACTTGAGCATAATCAGATTCAAGCGATTGCCCAATCCTGTATAGGTCGATATATCACACATGATTCCAAATAAAAAAAGCCCAGATTTTCAGGCCTTTTTTAAATTCACGATTTGCTTAGGTTAAGCCGCAATTTCTTTATCTTTTGCCAATGGACTATTGCCAATTTGCCATACATAAGGCAGTGCCGCTTGATTCACCACCCAATCACCAATCACTTTTTGTTTATAAATGAGCGGATTATGTGAAGACACCACACGCGCATTACGCCAGAATCGATCGAGTTGTTTCTCTGTCGAACTTGCCGATGCACCCAACGCATTGAACAAATCGCTGGTTAAACTCAGCACCAATTGTGAAATTACCACCTGACCTTGTGAGGATTCCAGTTCAGCATGATCATTGGCTTGCAACTCTGCTTGTTCATCATTTTGAAAATGGCTTAAATACGCATCATCGAGCGCTTCTGCTGCACGTAGAGCAATTGCTTCAGCTGCATAGGCCTGCGCTGATGCCTGCCCAATCACCTGTAGAATTTGCGGATCTTCACGGACCAAGTCAGCATTACCATGACTATAGATTCGTGTTCTGTTACGAACTTCTTGAGTAAATGTAGCTACAGCAGCATGTGCAATCCCTGCCAGCGTTGCTAAATGTACAACTTGATAAAATGCTGTCTGGTATTTGAAGCGCTCATCAAAGGGTAAAATATGATCACGCGTCGTTGTAACGTTTTTCAGGGTTAATGTGCCACTTCCTGTGGTTTTTTGTCCAAAACCATCCCAGTCATCATCTATATGTACACCCGTATCTTTGGTCGATACTGCTGCAATCACATGCTGATCGGTGGTTTCATCATAAGCAAAAAGATCGATCCATTCTGCGAAAATTGTTCCTGTCGAATAATATTTTTTACCGTTGACAATGAGCTGACCATTTTGGCGTTCAGTTACACGTGTGATCACATCACCAATTTCGACTTTACCAATTTCAGTCCAAGCATTTCCAACGATCTCACCATTTAAAAAGCGTTCAAACCAAACTTCCTGTGAGGCGTTCTTATGGGCATTCAGACGATCTTCAACAAATGCAAAATGACCACGCAATGCCTGAACAACATTTGAGTCCGCTTTTGCCAATTCAATCAGCAGTTGAAAAAGTTGTTTTTGTGATAGACCATCCCCACCGAAGGCGCTCGGTACACGTACCGCACCAAAACCCGTTTCTTTCAGCCATTGAATCGGCTCATAAGGTAATGTTCTGTTTTTTTCACGTCGAACCACACCTTCTGCAATGCGTTGAAATATTGGTCTATATTTGGCAACGACTTTTTCATAGTTATTACCCAAAGATAGATTCTGATGAGATTGTTGTATAGACATTTTATTCTCCTTAGCTCCACGCATGACGTGGTAATGGAATATCATTTAAATAGTAATTTCCAACCAGATTAAGCTTCCAACGTACAGGATCATGTAAGGTATGCGTACGTGCATTTCGCCAATGACGGTCAAGATTGAGTTCCGATAAAGTTGAGCGCGTGCCTGACAATTCAAAGAGTTTATTGGCGGCCAATAAAGCCACTTCTGTGGTGAGCACTTTCGATTCAGCAGTGATGAGTGTTGCTTCAGCAACATTTTCTTCGGTAGGGAATAAAATCGCTTGATCAATCGCTTCTGCGGCTAAATCCAATACCGCTTCTGCTGCACGCAATTTGATTTTGATTTCACCAATATTGGCAATGGTATACGGGTCTTGAGTGGCTTTTTCTAAACCAGAGTCAATCCAAGGACGAGTGTGATGACGCACATAATGAATGGTTTCTGCAACAGCGCCACGTGCAATACCTGCATCGACTGCAGACTGGATAAACTGCGAAATTGCACCTGCAGCCGTTGGACGTTCAAACGCTTGATGAATAGGCACAATATATTTTAGATCGACTTTGACATTGTCCAAAAGCACAGACCCACTGACCGTAGTTCTTTGCCCAAAACCACTCCAATCATTGATAATCAAAAGACCAGGTGTATGTTGTGGAACTAAAGCAGCATATGGTTTACCCTCATCACTGACCGCAACGACAGGTATCCAATGTGCTAGCAGTGCCCCTGTAGCAAAAAATTTCTGACCATTGATGACCGCATGATCGTCTTGAAACTCAATTTGTGTGGTTAAGTCTGCAACCGTCTTAGAGCCTTTTTCAGAGAATGCATTGCCAAAACGTTTACCTTTGAGCACCTGATCAAAGAAAAACTCTTGTTGTTCCTGTTCTGCATCTAGACGAATATGTTCTAAAAATGCCCAATGGTTTTGTGCAATTTGACCCAGTGATGAATCTGCGCTAGAAATGGTTTTGACCACTTCTCCCAAAGTTTTATAACTCACCCCTGCACCACCAAATTTTTTAGGAATGGTGATTCCCCATAGACCAGATGCTGAATATTTTTGTATTTCTTCTAAGGGTAATCGGCGCTCATGATCACGTTTTGCAGCATCTTTAGAAAAATATGTCGCCAATTCTTGTGCAACTTGAATCGCTTCTTCGTCTGAACGAATCAAATGTGCAATATTGTCATGCTGATAAAAATCTCGGGGTATGTTCTGTGCATCTTTCAATTTAATTTCAAGTTTTGAAGTCATGCTAAATTACTCAGTATTACTGTGATTCAAATTAACTTAGCATCATTTTTATTCTAGATTTATAAATTAAAATGCGATTCAAATCACTTTTTAATAGAATATAAAAAGTATCGTTATAAACCATCTATCATGATTTAATTTTGACAATTTCAGACAATAAAACTTAAATCAAAAAAGAATAAAGACCAAAATATTAAAAATAAACCCATGTTTTTATTTTATTTAATCTTAAATTATTAATTTATCATGTATATTTAAAAATAAAATCATTATCATTTTTTAGCATATATGCCTATTTTAATCGCTTCAAATATAAAATCAAAAGCCTTTAACGTTAATCTTGATCTACCTTATTTCAATATATTGATATCACAATCATTCATAAAAAATTAATGTGATAAGTAATGTTTATTTTCTTATTAAATATCAACTCTAATGTTTCTTATGATGTGTTAATGCTTTTAATACATTATGTAGAACTTTATGACTAAGCACATCCGATTTAATGCCTTCGAAATGAACTGTATAGCACATCAATCTCCAGGTTTATGGCGTCATCCTCTCGATCGTTCAACAGAATATAAAGATTTAGAATATTGGACTGATTTAGCCAAAATTCTAGAACGTGGCATCTTCGACGGCGTGTTTATTGCAGATGTTTTAGGTATTTATGATGTTTACCATCAATCGGCTGAACATGCGTTAACAGGGGCTGTTCAAGTGCCTGTCAATGATCCATTACAGATCGTTCCAGCGATGGCGGCTGTTACAAAGCATTTAGGCTTTGGCGTAACAACCTCCATTTCTTTTGAGCATCCATATCCATTTGCACGCCGTATGTCGACGCTTGATCATTTAACCAAGGGTCGCGCAGGTTGGAATATCGTCACGTCTTACCTTGAAAGTGGTTCAAAAAATTTAGGCTTAAAAACTCAAGTCAGTCATGACAATCGCTACGATATCGCTGATGAATATCTTGAAGTTCTCTATAAGCTTTGGGAAGGTTCATGGGAAGATGATGCGGTTCTTCGTGATAAAGAGAAAGGCATTTTTGCGGATCATAAAAAAGTCCATCCAATCAACCACGATGGACAATATTTTACTGTCCCAGGCATTCATATTTGTGAACCTTCACCACAGCGTACACCTGTGCTTTATCAAGCGGGCGCATCCTCTCGCGGGCAAAAATTTGCCAGTCAAAATGCCGAATGTGTATTCATTTCTGCACCCACTCAAGTGGCAGTAAAAAAACTTGCACAAGGTATACGCCATAATTTAGTGGCTGAAGGTAAAGACCCAAATTCAGTACTCATCTACACCATGCTTGCAATTGTGGTGGACGAAACCGATGAAAAAGCACAAGCAAAGTTCCAAGAATATCAACAATACGGAAGTTATGATGGCGGTTTAACCCTTGCATCAGGCTGGTCAGGTGTCGATTTTTCTCAGTTTAAAGCGACGGATCAAGTCGAATATATTCAAACCAATGCCATTCAATCGATGCTTCAGTCTTATGTCGAAGCAGATCCTGACAAAATCTGGACCATTGAAGAAATTGCACGTTGGACCAGTGTTGGTGGTAATGGCCCTGTAATCGTTGGATCTCCAACTACAGTCGCCGACCGTTTACAAGAATGGATTGAAGTCACCGGCATCGATGGATTTAACCTAGCGTATATTTTGGCGCATCAGAGCTTTGAGGACATCGTGGAATACGTTGTTCCAGAACTTCAACGTCGTGGTGTTTATCCAAAAGAATATACCGAAGGCACACTACGTGAAAAATTATTTGGGCAAGGAGCTCGCCTTCCAGACAATCACCGTGCTGCACAATATCGTTATAAGAAGCCTGAAACTCAAGTGAAACCCACTTCAATTTCTGAAACAGTATAAATTGAAGATACAAAGATCTTTCAATTGAATACATCGAACATAAAAAACCTGATCAATGATCAGGTTTTTTATTAGCTATTGATTGGATAAAATTAAGATCGATACGGTTTAGCACGACGTAGCTGATGTAAGACCGACACCAATAAATCAATTTCTTCAGTGGTATTATAAAACGCGAGTGATGGACGCACGGTTTTTTCTACGCCAAAACGGCGTAAAATCGGCTGTGCACAGTGATGTCCTGTACGAACTGCTATACCGTGTTGATTTAAAATTTTACCGACTTGCTCTGTTTCATAACCTTCTAGAACAAATGACATAACGCTAGCTTTGTCTTGGGCTGTACCAATTGGACGAAGACCTGAAACACTGGCCAAAGCATTTTGACCATAATGCAGTAAATCATGTTCATAACGTGCAATATTATGAATGCCAAGACTTTCGACATATTCAAGAGCAGCACCTAAGCCAACCGCATCTGCAATATTGCCCGTTCCTGCTTCAAACTTGTTCGGTGCAGGTTGATAAATCACATGTTCAAAGGTCACATCTTGAATCATGTTGCCACCACCCTCCCAAACAGGCATAGAATCCAGTAACTCAGATTTGGCATAAACTGCGCCAATGCCAGTAGGGCCAAATACTTTATGCCCGGAGAACACAAAGAAATCTGCATCTAAAGCGGTGACATTGGTCGGCATATGCGAAACCGACTGTGCACCATCTATTAATACCCGCACACCCGCAGCATGTGCCAAAGCAATAATTTCAGCAGTAGGTGTCACCGTCCCTAAGGCATTAGACACTTGCGTAACGGAAACCAATTTGGTTCTTGGGTTTAACAGTTTTGCAAATTCATCTAAGCGAATTTGACCTGTATCATCTACAGGAATGACACGAAGCTTGGCACCTGTTTCTTGGGTAAGTTGATACCAAGGGACAATATTGGCATGATGTTCAAGATGCGAAACAATGATTTCATCGCCTGCTTGAATATTTTGCTTCCCCCAAGATTTTGCAATCAGGTTAATGCCTTCAGTCGTGCCACGTACAAACACAATGTTATTGGAAGATTTTGCACCAATAAAACGTGCAACTACATCCCGAGCATGCTCATAAGCATCACTAGCTCGAGCTGCCAACTCGTGCGCTGCACGATGTATATTGGAATTCTCGTGTTTATAGAACTGACAAATACGTTCAATCACTGCCAATGGTTTATGCGTTGTCGCTGCATTATCAAACCAGACCAAAGGTTTGCCATTCACACGCTCTTGCAAGATCGGAAAATCTTGACGAATACGCAAGATATCGAGTGGTTGATAAGCTTGCTGTGTTAATGGAATCTGCGCATCATCTTTGACCGAAGTATAACCACTGTTAACCTCAGGCTGATTTAAAAAATAAAAGCCTGACTCTGGCGTTGCAGGTTTGTCATTGCGATCTTTTAAAACAGACTTCAGCTGATGATCATCGACCACATGAAAATCATCATATGCATATGGATTACGCAGGTTTTCATTCAAATCTACATTGGCAACAGGTGCCGTTGGATTCGGTGCTTGAAAATCTAAAAAATAAAATGACGATGGATCTGGACGAGGCACTTGATTGGGTATTGCCTCTGGTTGTCCAAGCAATGATAAGTTTAGATCTTGTATCGCCCCTAAAGGATCAGGTGTTTTTGCCCCACCGACTATCGGTGCTGAGGAAATGATTCTACGCTCAGGATGATCTGCTGTCGGATCAACATACTGTTGATTGACACTCGGATTAATTTGACTTTGCTTTGCAACCGCTGGAATACGTCCTGCCAAAGCTAAAAATGGATCTTTAGGCTGTGGATGATGCGTAATCGATGGTGCTTGATTGGGCAAATCAAAATTAAAACCTTGTGGACTCTGAACCGTCTGAGCAGAGAAAAATTCTGCTGCCAATTGATTCAATATCGATTCATCAAAAACGGATTGATTTGTAGGTACGACAACATCATCCGTCAGATGAATGGCTTGATTATTTATAGGTTGTTGGATAGTCATGGTACTTTTCAACCTCCACATCTTCAAGCACAGCTAGCGCATCTTCAGTCAATACTGCTAACGAGCAATATAAAGAAATTAAATAAGATGCAATGGCATTATGATTGATTCCCATAAAGCGGACTGAAAGTCCTGGCGCTTGTTCACCTGCAAGACCCGGTTGGAATAATCCGACCACACCTTGACGCTTTTCACCCACACGTAACAAAATGATTTTGGTTTTGCCATCTTCAACTGGAATTTTATTGGATGGAATCAGTGGAATACCGCGCCATGTAATAAATTGCGAACCAAATAAGCTCACCGTTGGAGGTGGTACACCACGACGAGTACATTCACGACCAAAAGCAGCAATGGCATCAGGATGTGCCAAGAAGAAACCAGGTTCTTTCCATACTTTACGCAATAAATCATCTAAATCATCTGGTGTTGGCGCACCTGTTAAAGTTGAAATACGTTGATCATCCGCAACACTTGCCAATAAACCATATTCAGGGTTATTGATCAGCTCACTTTCTTGACGTTCTTTAATGGTTTCAATGGTTAAACGAAGTTGCTCTTTGATTTGATCATGCGGGCTACTATACAAATCTGAAACACGCGTATGAATATCGAGAACTGTTGACACACCATTTAAAAAGTATTCACGCGGATTGACTTCATAATCAACGAAGGTCGGTGTTAATGATGCTTCATCACGTTGTGTACAAGTGACCTGAATTTCATCTGTATTGCTGACACGGTTAACACGATAAATACCTGCTTCTACAGGCGTCCATTGGAGTAAATGAGTAAGCCAACGTGGTGTAATGGTGGAAAGTTGTGGGACGGTTTTGGTGGCATTGGCCAGTTGACGCGCGGCTTGATCACTGAGTGCTTGGCGCGTGACTTCTTTATGTTTGGTCATTATAATTCCTTGGTTAAAATAAAAATAATGATATTTATTTACTACTTAGCATTTATTTTTTTGAATCATTACGGGTTGTAAATAAACCTCCGCTATAATAATAAATAAAATAGTTATAATATTTACAGATAAAGAATATACCTTAAATTTTGTTCGATTAATCTATTTAATCCTCAAATCTTAAGTTTTTTATATTATAAACATGCTCAATATTGTGAATTAAATAGATTTACTTATTCATTATCATGTATTTTAATCTTGTATCCAAGGAAGTTTATGATAACGCCAACCATTAAAAGAACCACGATGATTATTTTTATCTAAATCACCTTCAAAACCTTGATCAATATTATAAATATTTTCAAAACCAGCATTATAAGCAAGGTTTGCTGCGGCCGCTGACCGTTTACCACTTCGGCATAACAGTAAGATAATTTTGTCTTTACCTACTTTGTTTTCTAATTCCTTTACAAAACGTGGATTACGGTTAAATGATGTTCCTGTCGCCCACGCAACATGGATTGAATCAGGAACATAACCTACAAATTTACGCTCCTCATTGGTTCTAACATCCACAATCACAACTTTTCCAGCCTGAAATAACGACCAAGCATCATGTGGAGAAACCGTACCTGTAAACGCTAACTCGTGATCACTGCCGAGTTGCTTCGCTTTTTCTAAAATATCCTCAACCTGTTGATCGTTAAGTTCTGAATGCGTTTGGGGATGAGTGAAACTATTCATTTTTATTCCTTCAAATTGATATTATTAAACATAAAATCAAATCACTAGATATCTTTTATTTATAATAACGCTTATTTATATTCTTTAAATGAATAAAATTTCACTAATATATGATCAAAATAGAATAAAGAAATTTTATTAAAAAATATAATTCAATTTATTGAATAAATCACTATTATTTATATATAAGAAATATGATTAAATTCAATATTATAAAAAATGACTTACATATAATATTTATATTTTTAATTATACCAACCCTGTTTAAGCCAATAATTTAATTGTCTAATTTATTGGCTTATTTTGATATTTTAATTAACCCGAATCGCGAAAAAGAAATTGCCTTGAAAAATAAGCGAACGAGAACAATCAGTTAAGTTATCGCACCAAACTTAGAGCTCTAGTCCTTCTATTTTTAACTGCATTTCAATCCGCGATTGAGTTTTTTTATTATTGTTTTTTAAGACGCTTGTTGATGATAATACGGAACTGAACCGTTAATCGTCGCACGATGCATAATGCGATGTGCATCACCATAATCAAATAGCGCTTTATGTTGTGTGCACCGGTTATCCCAAATTGCGACATCGCCTTCTTGCCATTGCCATCTTAAATGAAATTCTTCTTTGACGGCATGTGCAAATAAGAAGTCCAACAATTCAGCACTTTCTTTATCACCCAATTCATTAATATGCGTGGTAAAACCTTCGTTGACAAATAAAATTGGACGACCTGTATCTGGATGTGTGCGTACTACAGGATGCACCACAGGCGGATTTTTCTTAAAGGTCTGATTTAACTTTTCTCGTTCGACATCGTTAGTTGCAAAGCGTTCTTCAGGAAATGATTTGCGAATATCATGGGTTGCAGTCAAGCCTCTCAGTTTATTTTGCAAATCCATATCTAAATGATCAAATGCAGCTGTACCACTTGACCATAGTGTGTCACCTCCATGTTCTGGAATTTTAATGGCTTGTAGTACGCATCCTAAAGGCGGTGTTTGGCTAAACGTGACATCGGTATGCCACAATTCATTGTCGCGTAAATCGGTACGATGGCTATCGAGCACAATCACTTCAGGTGCATCTTCAATTGATGGGTAAATGGGATGAATATGTAGGCTACCAAAGCTTTTTGCTAAAGCCACTTGAGATTGAGACGTGAGTTTTTGCCCTCGAAAAAAAATCACTTGGTGATCCAACAATGCCTGTTGAATATCTTGTAATTCAGTCTCGTTGAGTTGATTTAAATCTACATTTTCAATAATCGCACCAATGCTTGGTTTGATCTTTGCAATGCTGAGTGCCATAACGTCTCTCGTATCTCGATATATATAAGGTGTTAAAATTACATTTATTTCTGTTTGTTCAATTCAAACTGATCATATTCGAGCCATCTTAGAATTGATTATTACATTTGTTGCCCGTACCAAGGCGACAATTGTTGCTGAATCCAGCGCAGGAAAAACTCAAAACTCACTGCCACTACAGCAATGACAATAATCCCTAAAATCACAGTATCAGTGATTAAAAATTGCGCTGCTGACTGCACCATAAAGCCAATACCACGGTCAGCTGCCACCAATTCAGCAGCAACTAAGGTTGACCAACCGACACCCAGTCCGATTCGAATCCCAGTTAAAATATGCGGTAATGCTGTTGGTAAAATCACATGGCGAATCACCTGTGAACGTGTCGCGCCTAAAGACAAGGCCGCACGTTCACGGTTCAATTGATGACTCAGTACACCATGTGTCGAACTAATAATAATGGGGGTTAAAATCGAGAAAAAAATCAGTAACACTTTTGTGGTTTCACCAATCCCGAACCAAATGACCAAAAGTGGTAAATAAGCCAATGGAGGCACTGGACGGAGCAACTCAACCAATGGATCAAACACAGCTCGAACCCATTTATTGAGTCCCATCCATAAGCCTAGAGGCACCCCAATCACGATAGCTGCAATCAAAGCTAAAAACACACGGCTAATACTTTCAGCCAAATGTTGCCACAAGGTTGCTTTCATAAATCCTTGATTGCTCACTTCTAAGAATTTTTGCCATACCGCTTGAGGCGTAGGTAAAAACAATGCAGGTATTAGTTCTAATGCGGTGATGATGTACCACACCAACAGCACTACAAGTACGCTAGTCATGCTCAATAAAAGACTTTTATAATGGTGAAACACTTGAGCAAATGTTGATTGTGTTTTATCGACCATATGACTTTCTTTTTCTGCTCTGGGTTTCTTTTCCGATATAATCAACTGTTCTTGTACTGGTTCAGTGATGTGCTCATTGCTGGAGATACTCATGCAAGTTCCTCCACACGTTGAACTTTTTGGTCACGTAAACGTTCAAATAAATCTTCACGTAATTGAATGAATTTTGGATCAGATTTGATTGAGCGAATCGCTTCCCCTTGACGATAACGCTCAGCAAAATCGAGGTTTAGCGTTTCCACAATTTTCCCAGGTCGCGCTGTCATTAGCACCAATTGATTGCTAAGCAATAACGCTTCTTCAATATCGTGTGTGATTAAGAAAAAGCCTTTCTGCTCCTTGATCCATAAATTCAAGACAAACTCTTGCATGCTTTCACGTGTGAACGCATCTAATGCAGCAAAGGGTTCATCTAGAAAAATAAAGGGTGCATGACTCACTAAAGCACGTGCAATACCAACACGTTGCTTCATACCGCCTGATAATTCCCAAATATTGGATTCGGCAACATGTGATAAACCGACTGTCTCTAATATTTCAGCAACTTTTTGTTCAATCAAATTTGCTTTTAAGCCTTTCAATTTAAGTGCAAATCCGACATTTTCTGCGACATTTAACCATGGCAATAATGCATGATCCTGAAAAACAACGGCACGACGTGCATCAGGTTCAGTTAAGATTTCATCATCAATTTTCACTAAACCTGAACTTGGTTTTTGAAAGCCTGCCAAAATATTTAACAACGTGGTTTTACCACATCCAGACTCACCTAAAATGACAGTGAGCGTTGACTCTTCAATATTCAAATTTAAGTTTTGCAATACAGGTATGTCTTGATTTGCAAAGGTTAGGTTTAAATTTTCTGCGCTTAATGTGCTCATCTGTCATCGCTCCTTAAGGTTGTACGAATAAGGTACTGACGTTGTCTTGATAGTCATCTTTCACTTTGTCAACCTTGCCTTGTTCTTTCAAGAAGCTTGCTGTATCAAAAATATTTTTGGCAAACGCTTTAGAGAAAATTTCGAATTGTTGCTGACGGTCGAGATAGACGTTTCCAGCTAAAAGCAGTGGAATATCTTTGGCATCTGAACCTGTAAGTTGGGCAATTTTTGCAATATTTTCTGCATTGTTTTCAAATGCTTTAGGATCTTTGTTATATGCATCAATCTGTTTAATTGACGTATTCACAAATGATTTTAAAAATTCAGGATTTTTCTTGGCAAAATCTTTGCGTACTACCCATACATCGTATGTTGGAGAACCCCATTCGCCGACTTGGGTTGAATCCACCAGGACTTTACCTGTCGCTTTTGCTTTGCCTAAAACAGGTTCCCATACATACGTGGCATCAATGTCACCACGTTCCCAAGCTGCTGAAATTTCTGGCGGACGTAAATTAATAATTTTGACTTGATCCTCAGCGATCTTCCAATGTTTTAATGCAGACAATAAACTGTAATGTGTGGTAGATACGAAAGGAACAGCAATCGTTTTGCCAACTAAATCTTCAGGTTTTTGAATACCCGATTTATTGCTAACCACCAAGGCTTCAGAACTGCCTAATTTTGATGCAATAAAAAAAACTTCAATCGGTAAATCACGACTGGTTGCAGCTGCAAGTGGACTTGTACCAATATTGCCAATATCAACATCGCCTGAAGCTAAGGCGTTGACAACGTCAGAACCGGCATCGAATTTTTTCCATTCGATAGATTGTTGACTATCTTTTTCATATGACCCTTCAGCTTGTGCCACTTTAGATGGATCAACCCCAGTTTGATATCCAATCACCACGGCTTTTTGATTTGAATTTGAGGCTTTACTTTGAGTATTGCTTTCTGACGATTTATTTTTTTGGAAAAATATAAAAATGGCAATCACAGCGATTACCGCAATCACAATAAAAATTGGTTTCTTATTTTTAGAACTCATGTAAGACCATCTTCAAAATGAATAATGGTCTAGGGTACAAAGCTCAGCTTATATTTAAAAATAATAAAATCAGAGATCATTATGAATATTTCATAAATAGATTTTTTACTATTGATGCAAATTCACTTCAATGAACCAAGATTTTGATTTTTTAGTAAAATAAATAAGCTATTTTAAAATGACTATCCACAGTATTTTAGCTGCATAAAACAATCGTCTATTCATAGGCACGATTTAATTCGTTTACAACTTTCTTTTGTGTAGATAGCCATGCTTCACGTCGTTCAAATAAAGATGGTGTTACCAGATTTACCTCATCTATAAGTTGTTTTAAATCGGCATTTTTTAAGGCTCCATATTCAGCGACGATGTTGCCATTGACCATAGTCATCATCACATCTTGGCCTTGAACTGCATGAACTAAATTGCTGTGTAAGTTAAACAGTTTGCCATTATCAATCATGGGTGTCATTCGAGGTGTTGCAGTATTGACCACAATTAAATCTGCACATTTTCCAACTTCAATAGAACCAATTTGGTCTTGCATTCCCAGTGCTTTGGCCCCTAGAATCGTTGCCATTTCACATACTGACCAAGCATCAAGCGCAGCAGCATCTAGATTTGAAAATTTTGCCAATAAAGATGCTGTTTTCATTTCTTCAAACATATCTAAATTATTATTTTCTTTTTCACCGTCTGTACCTAAACCCACAGCAACGCCCTGTTCTAACATGGTGGTAATCGGGGCTGCTCCAGATGCGAGCTTCATATTAGAAATTGGATTGTGTGCAACCCCAACATTGTATTGTTTTAAAATTTGAATTTCGGTCAAATCCGTCCATACGCAATGCGCTAATAAAGTTTGAGGTGCATCCAATAAACCCAATTGTTCTAAGGTTTGAATGGGTCTTTGACCATAACGTTTTAAGTTCTCTTGCACATCAAATTGGCTTTCATTACTGTGCGTATGAAAACCTGTTTGATAATGCTGACACAAATCTTGAATCCGTTTTAAGGCTTGATGCTCTGCATAAAATAAATGCTCTAAACCCACCCAAACATGAATACGGCCTTCTGCTTGTTGATGCCACTGTTGAATCAATGCCTCATTACTCTTTAATGTTTCAAAATAATCATGATCGGGATGCTCTGCGACATAAGGCACCAGTACTGCACGAAGACCTAAATCTTTGGCTGCTTGAGCACTACCATCCATAAAACGCCACATATCCACTAGGGTTGTTGTGCCTGAAAGCAACGCTTCTGCATAACATAAATAAGAAGCAACTTTGGCATCATGAGGTAACAACACACGATGCATCGGATCGATAAATTGCTGTAACCAATCCCAAACAGGTAAACCTTCAGCCGTACCGCGAAGTAAACCTGAATGACAATGGGTATTAATCAAACCTGGCATCAACAGACCATGATCATAGTGATGAATCTCGATATTGGGATAAAGAGATTTAAGTGCTTCTTGCTTTCCTACCGCAATCATTTTCGAACCGTCCACTAACACAGCGCCATGTTGAATACAGTCACGTGTCGCATTCATGGTCAGGACATAATCTGCACAAATTAATTTCATATTATTCTCAACATACAGCTCTGAAAATTTAGTTCTGAACATTCAGTTTTCAAAAACCTGTTCTCAAACCCTTTTTTAAAGTCATTTTTCAATCAAAAAAGTGATGTAAAAGGACGTTCCATAACTCAGTTTGAGAAGGAGATGAAACGTCTAAATCAATTTGATGTTTAAGGGGTAAATGTTTTGCCCAAAGATGCAGGTAAGTTCAGTTTGAGCAATTTTTTATCACGTGAAATGATGACCAACACCACAATGGTTGCCACATATGGTAATGCCGATAAAAACTCATTCGGTACATTGAGTCCAATCGCTTGCGCATGAAACTGCAAGATGGTCACGCCACCGAATAGGTATGCACCTAACATTAAGCGTGTTGGTTTCCATACTGCGAAAACTACCAGCGCAATCGCAATCCAGCCGCGACCTGCTACCATGTTTTCAATCCACATGGGCGTATATACCGTCGATAAAAATGCACCACCCACACCTGCCATCGCACCACCAAATAATACAGCTGCGTAACGAATCGCAAGCACGTTATAGCCCATTGCATGCGCACTTTCTGGTGACTCGCCTACTGCTTTGAGCAACAGTCCCAAACGTGTTTTACTCAGTACGTACCAAATCATCACAAAAGCAAAGATGGATAAATACACCACAAAGTTTTGTTGAAATAAGATTGGACCAATGATTGGGATATCAGCCAAAACTGGGATGTTTAACGACTGTAAACCCGGCAATGCCATACTGACGTAGTTTTGACCAATAAAAGCGGAAATCCCAATTCCAAAAATGGTTAATGCCAAACCACAAGCGGATTGATTGGTGCTTAAAGACAAAGTAAAGAAGGCAAAGATCAGCGCCATGAGCATGCCTGCCAATGCACCAACCAATAATGCACTTGCAACACTGGCTTCATATTGGGCAGCAAAAGCAAAACCAGCAATTGCACCGACCAACATCATGCCTTCAACACCGAGGTTGATGACGCCTGTACGTTCAGCAACCAGTTCTCCTAAACCTGCAAAAATTAATGGCGTTGCAGCGGCTACAGTTCCAGCAAGAATGGCGGTTAATTCTATACTCATAATTTAATCCTTATCTTTGATCTGCTGAAGTTAAGCTAGGCAACACTTTGTGCCGCATTGTGATCGATTTTTTTGGCTTTCTTTTTGGCAAAGCGGTAACGTTTTTCAATCAAGGCATCAGATGCCAACAAGAAGAACAAAAGAAGCCCTTGGAAAATGCCCGTAATAGCAACTGGGAGTTGTAATTGCATTTGCGCCATTTCACCGCCCAAATACATCAGCGCCATCAACATGCCCGAGAGCACGATACCAATGGGGTTAAGTCGTCCAAGATAAGCCACAATAATCGCTGCATAACCATAACCTGGTGAAATATTTGGGTTCAATTGACCAATAGGTCCAGCTACTTCACAAATGCCTGCAATACCCGCCATAAGCCCTGAAATTCCTAAGCTCAACCAGACGGCTTTTTTAGAAGAAAATCCTGCATATTTTGCCGCCAAAGGCGCTTGCCCACTGACTTCTAATTTGTATGCGGTTAAGCTTTTTCGTATAAAAAACCAAAATAAAATGACTGCAATCAACGTAATAAAAATAGAGGCATTCACTCGAGTGCTTTCTAAAATGATGGGTAATAAAGCACTTTCGTTGAACATCACTGATTGAGGGAAGTTCATACCGTCTGGATCACGCCAAGGCCCATTCACCAAATACAATAAAATAAACATCGCGACATAATTCATCATGAGCGTGGTTAACGTTTCTTCAGCATTAAAATGGGTTTTCAATACGGCAGGAATAAGCCCCCAAAACATCCCCCCTATAGCCCCCATCACGATCATTAAGGGTAAGATCCACCACCCCATGTCTTGATAAAATAAGACCGCAATACCACCACCAAAAATTGCCCCCATGGTCAGCTGGCCTTCTGCACCAATATTGAATAATTTAGCGCGAAAACCGACTGCCAAACCCAAGGCAATTAAAATCAAGGGACTGGCTTTAATGGCCAGTTCACTCAAACCATAGCTTGTGGTTAAGGGCTCAATAAAAAATACATATAGGGCTTGAGTAGGACTCACCCCCAACATAAAAAATAAAATACTTCCCACAATCAGCATTGCAACTAAAGCTATAACGGGTGACAGCCATTTCATCAGTTGTGAAGGATGTTCTCTAGGTTCTAATAAATGCATAGTTTCACCTGTTCTCTTTATACTGATACTTGCTGTGTATCGAATGTTTTATTGATGTTTGAAGGTGAAGACAAACCTGACATTAACAAACCGATTTGCTCTGCATTGGTCTCTTGACTATTCATTGGCGCAGATAATTTTCCACTCGACAACACACAAATGCGATCTGAAATTTCAAACAGTTCTTCTAGCTCTTCAGAAATCACCAGTATTGCAACCCCTTGTCGTGACAAATCAATCAACGTTTGGCGTATAAACATTGAAGCACCGACATCGACGCCCCAAGTCGGCTGTGCAATCACCAAAACTTTGGGATTTTGTAATATTTCACGACCAACAATAAATTTCTGTAAATTACCACCAGATAATGAGCGTGCTTCCGCCTGAGGACCCGCAGCTTTAACACCAAATTTTTCAATACATTGTTCTGCAAAGGCTTGGGTTTTATTGAAGTTGATTAAACCTAGACGAGTTAATCCTTGTCGAAATGCAGTGAGCAAAGCATTTTGAGATAAGGTCATATTTGGCACTGCACCACGTCCTAAACGTTCTTCTGGGACAAAACCAAAACCGAGATTACGTCGCTCTGCAGGATCAAGCTTAGAAATGTTTTGACCTTCGAAATAAATCTCACCTTGCGTCGTTTCGACCTCACCTGAAAGCAATGATAGAAGTTCTGCTTGTCCATTGCCGGAAATTCCAGCAATACCCATGATTTCGCCCGTCTTTAAACTTAAATGAATATTTTCTAGCGAAACACCAAATGGATCATCAGAATTAAAACTGACTTCGCTTAGGCTAAATACTGATTCTTTTTGACCTGTAAAGTCGGCATGGTTATAGGTAGGCAAATCGCGTCCAATCATTAAGCGGGCTAAATCACTGGTGCTGTTTTCACTTGGTTTAACATTTCCTGTCACTTTACCATTGCGTAGAATGGTAGCCTCATCACAGAGTTCTTTGATTTCATGCAATTTATGACTGATATATAAAATCGAAACCCCTTGTGAAGCCAATAGACGTAAAGTTTTAAACAATTGCTTAACCGCTTGTGGGGTCAATACCGAAGTGGGTTCATCTAAAATAATTAGGCTAGGCTTCTGCAATAAGCAACGGATGATTTCAACGCGTTGACGTTCACCGACAGACAGCGAATACACTTCTCGTCTTGGGTCAATAGGTAAACCATATTCTTCTGAGACTTGAATGATTTTTTCATTTAATTGTTTTAGATCAACTTTCTCATCTAATCCGAGCAATATATTTTCTGCGACAGTCAAAGTTTCAAACAATGAAAAATGCTGATAAACCATTCCAATGCCCAATTTGCGAGCCATCGATGGATTGTCAATTTTGACTTCTTTGCCATTCCATAGAATTTGACCTGCATCGGCTTTGGTTGCCCCATAAATGATTTTCATCAGGGTACTTTTACCTGCACCATTTTCACCCAAAATTGCATGAATTTGACCTGATTGAACTTTTAAATGGATCCCATCATTGGCTTTAAGTGAATTATAACTTTTGCAGATATTGATCAGTTCTAAACGTTCAATCTGATGTTTTTGAATATGATTGGCATCATGATCTGTTAAAACCTGTTCTGCCAAAGCGGGTGAGACATCATTCATAATTTTGGCTCAACTTTATTTATTGCACTAAATTCACACGATTAAGCCAAGAGACTTAATCGTGACATTTACTTTTTAATTATTTTGGAATGACACCTTCGACGCCTTTCACGTAGTAATTCATTTTGCTCAATTCAGCATCGGACAGCACTTTTCCAGCAGCGACAACAACACTGCCATCTTGTTTAGAAATTGGACCTTTAAATGGATGTAACGTTCCTCTTTGAATCCCTGCTTGAACTGCGAGTGCTTTTGCTTTCATGGGTGCTGTTACGGATGGACCAAAGCTTTCGATTTTGACTGCATCTTGTTTTACGCCATACCAAATTGCACTTGGCTTCCAAGTTTTAGCAGCGACTTGTTGTAGTGTTGGTGTGTAGACTTTTTCCCAATGCAACACTGAAGCAGCTAAATGTGCTTTAGGACCAAACTTAGACATATCTGAATCCCAACCAAAGGCAAATGCACCTTTTTGTTCAGCTGCTTGAACCACCGCTGGAGAATCCGTATTTTGCATCAGTACATCGGCACCTTGAGAAATTAAGGCCAATGCAGCATCACGCTCTTTGCCTGGGTTAAACCAAGAATTCACCCAGACGACTTTTGTTTTAATTTTTGGATTGACACTTTGAGCGCCTAAAGTATAGGCATTGATATTACGAACAACTTCTGGAATTGGGAATGATGCAACTACACCTAAGGTATTTGATTTGGTTTTCTGACCTGCTACAACACCAAGCATATATGCACCTTCATAGGTACGCAGGTCATACACGCCTAAATTCTTAGCTTGCTTATACCCTGTTGCATGCATGAATACCGTATTTGGAAATTGTTTGGACACCTTCTCCATTGCATTCATATAACCAAAAGAAGTTGCAAAAATAACTTTATTGCCCTGTTGAGCCAAGTTACGCACGACACGTTCTGCATCGGCTGTTTCAGGTACATTTTCAATGTATGATGTCTTAAATTTACCTGCTAATGCTTTTTCAGTTTTAATTCGACCTTGGTCATGTGAATAAGTCCAACCATGATCACTTGTCGGACCGATATAGACAAATGCTGCTTTATCTGCAGCATGAACCTGTGACATTCCCCCAAATGCCACCGCTGATGCAGATAAAAGTAAAGTAACCAATGTTTTCATTTTGGTTTTTTTTGATAAATCGTGCTGCATGTTATTCTCCTGATGAAATACGCTAATAGAATTTCGATAAGGAGTAATTAGCAAATACCGTTCCAACATTTTAAAAAATAGAACATTATTTTTTTCGTATTCTGATTATTAGTACGTGCTTTTCTAATTCATTAAAAAATATCTCGCACTTTTATATGTTTTTTATACGGTGATTTAGAAATTCGACAAGAGCGTAGCCATTTTCATGTATTTATGCCTCATTCGTATTTTTTAGCCTATATCAAAACCTATGACTGCAATGTCAGCAGTTTCTAAATAAAAATCCTTGGATTGAAAACCCAAGGATCGGTGTGATCAATATTTCACCTAAGTTTCGGTATTTAAGCCAAAGTTAAAACGGGCAAATCCTCCGTTTTCACATCGAATGTCCTTCTGTACATTTCTTCCATATGCTCACCTGCGGTACACACACTATATTGAGCTTGTTCACCCTGTTTTAATGTTCCAGGTAAAGGCTCAATGACTGTCAAATAACTCGGCCCATAAAAATAAGGAATGGAAAACCGTGGTTGCCCTTCTGAATATTTATTTCGAACTCGATGCGGATTAGAGTTATATAGACCATTGGTCCATCTTGGAATCAGGTCTCCCAGATTCACAACAAAAGTATTTTCAATCGGTTTGGCTTCAATCCAAGTACCATCAGGCAGACAAACCTCTAAGCCACCTAAATTATCTTGAGCTAAGATGGTCACCGACCCCCAATCTGTATGAGCACCTGCACCAAAAGTATTTTCATCTGCATCTTTGGGGTGCGGTGGATATTTTAAAAGTCTTAAAGTAACCATTGGATTGATACAGCTTTCATCAAAATAATCTTGTGGTAAATCTAATGACAACGCCAATAACTGCATGATTTGCTCACACAATCCATTCATCAACGCGATATATTCTTGGCAGTAACTTTCGGTTTCAGGCACTTCTTCATTGGGCCATTGATTTATTCCATAGTTTTGATAACGGGCCAATACAAACGGGTCGTCTTCAGCATAATTTTTGCCGCAATAAAAGCCTTCTTTTAAATCAGCTTTGGCATAAATATCTGATTTTTGTGCGGCAATTTGTTCAAAACCACGATGACTGAAATTATGTGATTGGTCATATTTTTGCTTGACATGATCTGGTAAATCAAAGAGTTTTTTTGCCAAAGCAAATTGCCTTTCTACAATGGCTGGATCCACACCATGATTTTTAATATAGAAAAAACCTGAACTCATTGCAGCTTCACGAATCAAATTCACAATATGTCGCACATCTGCAGGATTTGAGCTATTTAAATGGGCTAAATCAATAATAGGTATACTCATCTTTCACCTTAAATTGCGTGAATCTTATTGCTAAAAGCATTGCCATGAATGTCCAAGATCTCTTGCAATAAGATTCACCGATAAACGCTTAAAATATTATTGTGGGAAAACGCCTTTAACACCTTTAACGTAGTAATTCATTGAACTTAATTGAGCATCACTCAGTACTTTTGATTTCTCAATCAGCAATGAACCATCTTGTTTATAAATCGGTCCTGCAAATGGATGAACAGTGCCCTTATGCAAAGCATCACGCACTGAAAGTGCTTTTGTTTTTTGTTCTGTTGAAACTGCTGGTCCAAAATTTTCAATATTGACAGCACCTTCTTTGACACCAAATTTAAGCGCTTGGGTTTTCCACGTTTTATTCACGACTTGACTCATCACAGGCTCATAAAATTTTTCCCAATGTAAAACTGCTGCTGCCAAGTGTGCATTTTTACCAAATTTGGTCATATCTGAATTCCAACCAAATGCATAAACACCTTTTTGTTGAGCAGCTTGTACTACCGCTGGTGAGTCTGTGTTTTGCATGAGCACATCAGCACCTTGAGAAATAAGCGCGAGTGCCGCATCTCGTTCTTTGCCTGGGTTAAACCACGTATTTGCCCAAATGACTTTGGTCTCAATTTTAGGGTTCACACTCTGTGCCCCTAAGGTGTAGGCATTAATGTTTCGCACCACTTCAGGAATTGGAAAAGACGCCACCACACCAATGGTATTGGTCTTGGTTTTTAAGCCTGCCAAAACTCCAATCATATAAGCCCCTTCAAAGGTTTTAATCTCATAAACCCCAAGATTTTTGCCTTGCTTATAGCCTGTTGCATGCATGAAAATGGTTTTTGGAAACTGCTTCGCCACTTTATCCATGGCATTCATATAACCAAAAGAAGTACCAAAAATCACTTGGTTGCCTTGTTGGGCTAAATTACGAATCACACGTTCAGCATCGGCAGTTTCAGGGACATTTTCGATATACGAAGTTTTAATTTTATTTCCCAAAACTTTTTGTGCTTTTAAACGACCTTGTTCATGAGAATAGGTCCAACCATGATCACTGGTCGGCCCCAAATAAACAAATGCAGCTTTGTCCTGACTATAACCCAGTGTAGATGCCCCAATAATGCCCACTGCGAATAATGTTTGCATCATTTTGTTGATTTTTTTTTGCATAATATATTCACCATCATGTTTTTAATAAAGACAGGTAGATTTAAAATAATAATATCCATCGATATATGAATTTTAAATTTAAAATAAATAACAGGTATACACATATACAATTGCAATAAACATTCCAATATTTTTTTTGAATAAAAAAACCCTCATATTGAGGGTTCATTCATTATATATAGGTGGTTATCTTGTCGACCAAAATTCTTTTTGCAACTGAATGGTTTCTTGTTCAATTTCGACTATAGGTCCGATCAGCTCGATATTTTTTTGACCATGTTCAAATACGTATTGTGCTGAAACACTCATGGTAGGGTTTTCACTATGATTACCCGTACATTGCAATAAATTTGCTTCCGTCATGCCATAAACCACACGCCCTATATTTGCCCAGTAAATGGTGCCAGAGCACATACAACAAGGCTCGACAGCTGTATAAAGTGTACACTGCCATAAATATTCAGCTGGATAATTACTCGCTGCTATACGTGCAAGGGTCGATTCAGCATGATTGACTGTATCAATATTACACTGCGTCAAGAGTACAGTTTTTTGATCTGGAGCAACCAGAACGGCACCAAAGGGATGGTGCCCCATGTGCATGGCACGTCGACCAACATCGTTTGAGAGTCTTAAAAATTCTAGGCATTGTTGATGTGTGGGTATCGTCATTCTTTCTCACATTTCAAACTATTATGATTCCATCTTTATATTGTTACTTTTAGAACGTTCAAGATATGCATCATATACAAGATAAAATAAATTAAAAAAGACTTAAAATAAAAAAGGCACGTACTTATTTTAAGTCTAAAACTGGATAATAAATTTAAATATTTATATTTTATCTAAACGCAGATCTGGTTATAAAACATTTTCATAAAATATAAAAAGACCAGAATAAAGATAGAATATTTAACACATCATGATCATTGTGTATTACACAACATATCGTTTGCTTAAACCCCATTCCGCTAAAATACGACGATACGTTGTTGATGATCGATCCGCCTCAAAATGTGCTTCCATGGTAATATCAAGTGGAAGTTCTTCTGGTTTTTGACTTTCAACCATGTCTTGATCTTCAGCAAAAATTTGCGCATTAAAATCATATACAGCTTGCAAATCACCGGTGGTATCGAAGTTACGTGTTAAGGGTACAAATAAGCGTGTTTTGTTATGTGATACTGGGCAACAGGCATTTAAAATCTTCAATACGCCATCTTCTGGAAAATGCACGGTCAAGATTGCAGAAAATGGTGGATAAACATCAAAAACCCGTTTCCAAACAAAGTCTTCAGGTGCAAGATGTTGCAATCCATGTGGATAATTACTGACATTGCTTAAATATTCGGTGTGCAAACCATAATCCGTACGAACAGTTGAATATTTTTGCACAATTGGATTGTCGCGATCAGCAAAAGACTCATGATGCACCCACGCAAAATGCGCTACATCAATAAAACCCTCCAACTGACGACCACTTGATCCAGCAATATCAACAAATGCTGGCAAGATAGATTGATGCCCTTCAACATCCCATGTATCTAAATCAGGAAAATTCGCTTTCGATTCATCACGGCTAAATAAACTGGTCCACACCAATCCATACTTAAGCACCACTGGAAATTTAGTAAGATTAAAACGGTCTGAAATATTGGTCAGTTCTGGTTGTGCTGGAATTTTGGTACATTTGCCATGCTCGTTATAATGTAAGCCATGATAAGCACAGATGATTTCTTCACCCTTGACCCATCCTTTAGTGAGTGGCACGCCACGATGCGGGCAAATATCACGAACCAAATGAATTGCACCACTCTCCGTTTTATACAATGCCATTTTCACATCAAGCAACATGACCTGTTGTGGTGTAGTCGACACATCTTGAATGCGTGCAACAGGATACCAATGTTGCGCCAAAATATTCCAATCTGTTGGTTCAAAATCACTGCAACTCGGTTGCGTAAATAAGTTGATCACTGGAATAGCATTCATATTCGCTCACCAAAAACTTCTATATATTTAATTACAATTTTTCCACACAGCAGAAATATGATTCTTTAAAACTCATATTCTTGATGCTCTTTTAACTCAAAACTAAGCATTTCAATGGTTTCTGTCTATTAGAATGTTTTGAATTAATCATTCAGTTTTTTAGAACACACTTAAAATAATTTCCATCTCCAAATGACATCTCTTTAATGGCATGAAATTGGCTAGAGATTGCATATACATTCTTTTGGTTATCGAAACGAATATGAATATTCCATTTTCACGGTTTTCTGATTATTTTATTGCTGTGGCTAAAACAGGAAGTTTAAGAAAAGCTTCTGAACAATTATTCATCTCTGTATCTGCGGTACATCGTCAAATCGCTTTAGCGGAAGAAGATTTGGGTGTTGTCCTTTTTGAACGTCTACCGAACGGATTAAAACTGACATTAGCCGGTGAACTGCTTTATGCAGACTTACTCAAATGGCAAAAGGAGTTTCAGCAAACCAAAGTTCGTTTTGATGAAATTCAAGGGCTAACACGAGGCAGCATACAATTTGGATTAATTTCTGCCTTATCTGAAGGTTTTGTGCTGAATACAATCCAATACATCAATGCTCAATACCCATGGATCAACTTAAATATTGAGATCGCGGAAAGTGAAAAAGTTGCTGCAAAAATTAATAACGCTGAACTCGATTTTGGCATTATTTTAAATCCCAAAGCCCATAATCATTTAGAAGTCGTTGGCTTTATTGAGATTCCAATTGGTTTTGTTCTACCGTGTCAACATCCTTTAGCCAATGCAGATAAAATCTACTTTTCAGATCTGGTCAATGAGTACCATATTATCCCAGCACATCCTTTGGTCATACATGACTATGTGAATGCTTTATATAAACACCATAAATTCACACCAAATAAAAAGACTGAATGTAATGACATTAGAATGATAACTTCATTACTTAAACAAAATTCAGGAATTAGTTTACTCAGTTATTTCGATGCATTACCAA
Source organism: Acinetobacter shaoyimingii (assembly GCF_011578045.1). Classification (NCBI taxonomy): domain Bacteria; kingdom Pseudomonadati; phylum Pseudomonadota; class Gammaproteobacteria; order Moraxellales; family Moraxellaceae; genus Acinetobacter; species Acinetobacter shaoyimingii. Next base: position 1,456,510 of record NZ_CP049801.1, on the reverse strand, counting down.
TGCTGAATCGTAATGAATTGGTCTTTAAACCCATTCAAGACAAAGGTTTGTATCCATTAACTATGGCTTTGTGTATTGCACCAAAGCGTCAAATTTCACGTGTTTCTCAACTGATGATTAAACATTTACTGGAAGAGATGGAAATCATCAAACTGAAGTTGGATGAATTGAACTCAACTAAGTTTCAAAATTGTGAAGTGAGTTTGGCTGAACAAGAAAATGCATGAACAGATTAAAAACTGGAGCTTGAAAGCATTGTACTCATTTGACATCACCCTTGGTACAGATGTTGCTTAACACCATCCACAATGCGTTATTTTAGGATCGAACACATGGCAAATTTTTGGATTAAAAATCCAATGGCAATTTATACTGGAAATGATTTAGATGCCCGTGGAGGCATTGTCATATCCAATGGGAAAATTATTGAACTTGTTCCCAACAATCAACGTCCAAACAGTCAAATCGATCATTTTTTTGATGCAAGTAATCTCGTGATTACCCCTGGGCTGATCAATAGCCATCATCATTTTTATCAAACATTAACCCGTGCTTGGGCACCAGTCGTCAATGTGCCGTTATTTCCTTGGCTTAAAACACTCTATCCTGTTTGGGCAAAACTCAGCCCCGAACAATTACATTTGGCGACACAAATCGCGCTCTCAGAATTGGTTTTATCAGGCTGTACTTTTGCAGCAGACCATCATTATTTATTTCCAGCTCAATTGACTGATGCCATTGATATTCAAGTCGATGCGGCGAAAAGTCTAGGTATGCGCGTCATGCTGACTCGTGGCTCAATGAGTTTAGGTGAAAAGTCTGGCGGATTACCACCCGAACATACCATTCAGGATATGGACATTATTTTGAAAGACTCAGAACGATTAGTGAATAAATACCATGAACGTTCCAGTGATGCCATGGTCAATATTGCACTTGCTCCATGTTCACCATTTTCAGTTTCACAAGAGATTATGCAACAAAGTGCTCAATTGGCTGAACATCTCGATGTGCGCTTGCATACGCATTTAGCTGAAACCATTGATGAAGAAAATTTTTGTGTGGAAAAATTTGGCATGCGTACTGTTGATTATTTAGAAAGTGTCGGATGGCTGAATTCAAGAACATGGCTGGCGCACGGTATTCATTTTAATGCTGAGGAAATTCAACGTTTAGGTCAGGCAAAAGTAGGCATATGCCACTGCCCACATTCAAATATGCGCTTAGCATCTGGAATCTGCCCGACACTTGATCTGATGGAAAATGGTGCAATTGTTGGTTTAGGTGTTGATGGTTCAGCTTCTGGTGATGCCTCAAATCTAATACTTGAAGCACGTCAAGCGATGTATTTACAACGCTTAAAATATGGTGCAGAACGCATTACACCAGAGCTTGCACTCAATTGGGCAACTGTAGGTTCTGCTCAACTGTTAGGACGTGCACAACATTTAGGTCAAATTGCACCAGACTATCAGGCTGATTTTGCTTTTTATAAACTCGACGATATAAAATTCTCAGGAAGTCATGATCCAATATCTGCATTACTTCTTTGCGGTGCAGATCGTGCTGAACACGTGATGATTCAAGGTCAATGGATTGTGAAAGATGGTGATTTACAAACGATTGATTTGGATAAATTGCAATTTGAACATCGTTTAGCCGCTAAAAAACTGCTTGCTGCGTAGATGCCTCTAAATATTGTAAAACACGACATGAATTTACAACGATTAAATTCATGTCTCTACCTAAAAATTCATGCAATGATTCAGCTTTTTTTAGATTTAATGACAGTATATAAAAACAGCTTTGATAAATATTCTGATTAATGATGTGCAAAAAATAAAATTAAATCATTGATCAACAACGCCCATATCAATATTTTATAACATCACTATTTTAAATCCCTATAGTTAAGTTTTTAATTAAAACGTATAAGCAATACAAAACTTGATAAAAATAATTGTATTATTCATTTTATTTTAAAGAAATTTCACTCCATTCTGACCAGTTTAAATATCTGTTTTATGCTGATTAAATTTTCATTGTATTGAATTTTATACAATTAATTATGTTATTTTATTTACAATAATTTCAATATTTATTAAGTTTCTTTAATATTTTAATTCAATATTAGTTAATCTATTGATAAATTATTACAATATAAACTGCAATTTTATTTACAATTGATAAAAGCAACACTTAATCACCTATAAATTTTTTATTTCCGCATTTAGGAATAGGTATGAAATATTTTGAATGTACCTCTTGCCATCATCAAATTTATTTTATGGACTATCAATGTGATCATTGTCATAGTCATATTGGCTATGTCGCATCTGAAAAATACATGGGCACATTTAAAATAGAATCAGATGCAACTTGGGTCGCTCAAAACACATCATTTAAATCAACCCTATTCAAACCTTGTCGTAATTACAGTTTATATCAAAATTGTAATTGGTTGATTCCTGCCGACGATGACAATGTGTACTGTGAATCTTGCCAATTGACGCATACCATCTTGGATTTGAGTCAGGCTGAAAACATCACATATTGGTCACGTCTAGAAATGGCCAAACGTCGTTTTTTATATTTGACGCAACGCTTACATATTATGCCGCGACCTAAAAAGTCAGACACAGATCCATACGGATTACGCTTTGACTTTTTAATGCCGAATGATGATCAACCTGTTTTGACGGGTCATGCCAATGGCATCATTACATTGAATGCAAGCGAAGCGGATGTGGTATATCGTGAAAAAACCCGTGAAAATATGGGTGAAAACTACAGAACTTTACTGGGGCATTTCCGACATGAAAGTGGGCATTTCTATTTCAATGTCATGCAGTATTTGCACCCAGAACTGATTGAAGAATTTCGACTGTATTTTGGCGATGAAAGACTGGATTATAGTGAAGCATTGCAACGCCATTATAACGAAGGTCCTCCACTCAATTGGCAAGAAAGTTACATCAGTACATATGCTACGGCGCATCCTTGGGAAGACTGGGCTGAGACATGGGCGCATTATTTACATATGATGGAAACCCTTGAAACCGCATACTATGCTGGCATTTCAATTCAAGGGAATGGTACAACACTGAATCAATTAAATTTTGAAGAATGTCCAATTGGTGCCAAAGACTTTGAAGCAACACTGCAAAACTGGGTGACGTTGACCTTCAATCTCAATGCTTTGAATCGAAGCATGGGACTCGCGGATGCCTATCCGTTTAAACTCACTGATACGGTAAAAGATAAATTGCGATTTATTCATCGACATCTATTAACCTTTGTTTTTGAAAACAATCACCCAAGTTAAATAAAATGATGCTCAAAAACCTGGCAAATATGAATAGCTTTGCTTCCAATTTAGTACTGATTCAGTACACTTGCAAAGTCTGAACGCATTTCTTGCTTGGTTGGCGGCGCTGGATACCATGCCACTATGAATGCCCCACTTTTTGAAAGGCTTTTTGGCTTAGTTGAATCTAAAGTGACATAGACCAGATCTTTGGGCGTAGCATTAAATCTTGCATGCTCACGTATCACAATCTGATTGTTATATTTTTTCACCTCTAAATTGAGGAACTCTTTTTTACAACGATCATAAGTCGAGTTAGATCTGAAATTCGTTTATTTTTATCCCCTTTATATGGGTGCAGTTGAGAAGTCTTTTGATGTGATTGACCTTTCTGTGTATAGGCAATCATCACAACCAGGAGAATGAGCACAATCACTAAAGTTAACATAAGTATTTATTTTTCATAAACTTTTATAAATTATCTTTAATTTCAAAGAATAATCAATTAAAAAAAGCCCAAATTTTGGGCTTCAATTAGATCATTTATGCTGGATTAAGGATCTACAAACAAATCCACCATTAATTCATCATCAGATTGTTCAACACGATACTGCTCGAAATCTGTTACGCCTTGCTCACGTAAAATTTCTTCATCAATCATAAGTCGACCAGTAATGCTTCGCTTTTCACTGTTGATGATCGCATAAGCTGCATCTGCCATAATCGCCGGTGTTCGAGCTCGGCTAAATAACTCACGACCACCTAAAGAAAACTCAATCGCAGCTGTCGCAATAATGGTTCTCGGCCACAATGCATTTACACTAATACCATAATTGGCAAATTCTTGGTTCATCCCAATCGTCAGCATACTCATACCATATTTAGTAATCGTGTACGGCGAATGCACAGCAAACCATGACTCTTTTAAATTTAAAGGTGGAGATAAACTTAAGATATGTGGATTGGCGCTTTGTTTTAAATAAGGCAATGCAGCTTGGCTACAGACCATCACCGCACGAGTATTCACCTGATACATTAAATCGAATCGATTTGGATCTAGTGTTTCAACACCTGATAAATTAATTGCACCTGCATTATTAATTAAAATATCAATGCCACCAAAATCTTCTGCTGCCTGTTTCATTGCTGCCGCAACAGCAGCTTGATCACGTACATCCAATTGGATCGCTAAAGCGTGTCCACCTGCTTCTTCAATTTCTTTAGCAACAGAATGAATCGTACCGCCAAGTTTTGGATGCTCTGTCGTTGTTTTTGCTGCAATAACAATGTTTGCGCCATCTTTGGCAGCTTTCAATGCAATTTCACGACCGATTCCACGACTTGCACCAGTAATAAATAACGTTTTTCCTTTCAGTGACATTTTATTTCCCTCTATTTATTTTTTAACACTGCATTCAATGTACAAAATTTAAGCTGTGATGCAAAAACAGTTTATGAACGATCTAGTCGTCTATGCTCTGATTATGCTATTTCTTTTTATGCATTTGTTTGATAGCCGAACAGCTCATTTTCAGTGCAAAGAATTATACAAAATGTACTCAAGCATATATTGCAATCGAAAGATATGATTTTATTTGCAACAGTTTATCCTACATTTAGAAACGCTCTAACACACAAGAATATGATTGAATAATGATATAAACAATAAAGCACAGGCATTGCTGCCATTTTTACATTAGCGATGATTTATGCCTATGGAGCACAATATGTCCAATCCATTGATTTACGATATACAACCGATTGAGTTCCGTTTGGACTTAAAAGATCCATTTATTTTTACTGCCCATCATATCGATTATTTTCCAGCGGGTAACGAACAGCTTGGTCCAGTAAGCCCACCAACTGCAGATAAACCTTATCGAATGTACTACGGCGATGTCGTTCCTGGCTTTCCTGAACATCCACACACAGGATTTGAAACCATTACCTTAGTGGAACGTGGATATGTCGATCATTTCGATTCCTTAGGTAACAGTGGTCGTTATGCTGAAGGTGATGTGCAATGGCTCAGTACCGGTAATGGTGTAGAACATTGTGAAATGTTCCCGCTTCTGCACCAAGATAAAGAAAATACCTTTGAACTGTTTCAAATCTGGTTTAATTCATCACCAGAAGAAAAAACGCATGATGCTGACTATAAAATGATGTGGCGTGAAAACATCCCCCATGTTAATAAAACCGATGCCAATGAGAAACAGTCAGATATTCGTGTGATCTCAGGTGTGTTTGAAGATACGTTAGCGATTAGCCGACCACCGCATTCTTGGGCAGCATCAGCCGAAAATAAAGTCAATATTTATATGATTGTCATGCAACCTAATGCGGAATTAGATATACCAGCCACAACTGCAACCTCAACGCGATTTGCTTATTATTATGAAGGCCCTGATATGCAAATTGCTGGTCAAAATATTCCATTTAAACATTTGGTTGAGCTTAAACCTGATGAAGTTATTCATTTAAAAAATGGTGAGTTTGAGTCCCGAATTTTATGGCTGGAAGGTGAACCGATTGGAGCGCCTGTTGCCATGCGGGGACCATTTGTACTCAATAGCGATGATGAATTAAACCATGCATTTGCACGTTATCGCCAAACACATTTTGGTCCGTGGCCTTGGCCAAGCCCTGCTCCAGTATTTAAACGTGAGCAACCTCGCTTTGCCAGTTATAAGAAAGGGCAAGAAATGGAATATCCTGAAAACAATCAGATAAATACTTAAGCAGATCAATACAGATCAATATTATTTGAATAAAAAAAGCCCAATGAGGAGTATATTCATTGGGCTACTAACTTCAGTTTCTTCTACAAATTCATAATACCCTTTTTTTGTATATTTTAAAGCCTATATAAGTAAAGAATTATGATTTTTGGAAAAAATATATTGATGATTTTATTGTTTAATAATTTATATTTCACGTTATTTATATTGTTTTATTTCACATCATAATTTTGTATTTAATGTTCTAATCTCAACCAGCTCTTGCAATGTTTGATATATTTTTTCTTGCAAATCATCTCTATATTTTTTTAATTCCATAGCAGTCAATTCTTTATCTACTTTCTGATTTGGAAGAAATTTAAAGTAAAAATGGACTCTTTTAGGAATAATATTTTTAGGAACTGATGGAATAACTTCACCATTGCGTAACAATTTTCCTATAGATGGAACAGTGAGTAATTTTTTAAACCACTTTTGTTCAAGCAGCGTATTGGCATCAAAGCCCAATTCGTAAACATCATCACCACCCAATGCAGCAAAAGGTACAATATCATAATTGAATTCTTGTGCAAGTTTTAAAAAACCGTAACGCTCTTTCCAAATCAGTTGATATTCTTCTCCACGTCTTTTAGCAACCTCTCGCCCACCACCTGGAAAGATTAATAACGAGTAGCCTTGTTGCATGGCTTGACGGGCATATTCTTGAATTCCATCCACGCCCCCCATCCCCGTAACCACTTTACGCCAAAGCGGTACTTTAAAATGGAGATGATCTGCTAAGCTTACAATCGCAATTTTATGCTCTGTATAAAGATAATCAATGATAATAGGTGAATCTAATACACCATAAATCGTATGATTACCCACGTACATCGCGGGTTGATTTGGGTTGATATGCTCAACACCGAAAAATGTTGGACGAAAATAAAAGCGTTGCAATAAACTGCCTAATCGGATGAGTTTCGAATTATGCTGAATATGCAACGCTTTAAAATTTTCTTCACTACCCATAATGTAATCTTTCAATAAAATCTCAATACTTACATTGTAGTGCATTCCACCTCAATGCAAACGTAGAGATTTTGTCAATGGATTACAGACAGGGTTTTATACCTTCGAAGTTTTTTAAGCGACATGCTTTTGAACGAGGATACTACCCACTGAGTAGCCTGCACCAAATGAACATAACACGCCATATTCACCATCATCTACTTGATTAGCTGAGCGGTGTAGCGCAATGATCACACCCGCTGATGAGGTATTGGCAAACTCATCAAGAATAATTGGGACTAAGTTCGGATCTGCTTCAGCAGCTTGTTTACCCACCACCAATTTTAAAATCAGTTCATTCATGCTGGCATTGGCTTGATGCAACCAGAAGCGTTTCACATTGTTCGGTGCAACATTGTTCTTTTCAAGTTGCTTGGTGATCATCTTCGCAACGAGTGGGCATACTTCTTTAAAGACTTTACGTCCATCTTGGCGGAAGCGTTTGTCATCAGTATCCGTTGTTTCACTTGGGTTCATGAAACCAAAGTTATTACGGATGTTATTTGAAAATTGAGTAAATAACTGAGTATCTAAAATTTCAAAACCTGTTTTAGTCGTTGTATCTTCAATGATTGAAGCCGTAGCAACATCACCAAAAATAAAATGACAGTCACGTGAGCGGAAATCTGTATGTGCAGAGGTAATTTCAACATTCACGAGTAACACACGGCGCGCACCTGCTTTGATGGCATCATACGCTTGCTTTAAACCAAAGGTTGCCGCTGAACATGCTACATTCATGTCATAGGCATAACCTTGGATACCTAGTGCTGTCTGAATTTCAATCGCAACAGCTGGATAAGCACGCTGCATATTTGAACATGCTAAAATCACAACATCAATGTCTTCAGCCGTCACACCTGCATTTTCCATTGCTTGTTTAGCAGCAATGACACCCCATTCTGCTTGTAATGAAAGCTCATCATTTGAACGTTCACGTAAAATTGGACGTAAACGCTTTGGATCTAAGATACCTGATTTTTCAACTACATAACGACGTTTTACACCAGAAGCTTTTTCAATAAACTCAGCGCTTGAACCACGACGAGCTTCTAACTCACCCGCTTCGATTTGCGCTGCGTTGTCTTGATTGTATTGTTCCACATAAGCATTTAAAGCTTGAACTAACTCTTCGTTGGTAATGACTTCTTCAGGATGGAATAAGCCAGTACCCGTAATGCGGATGCCCATGTAAAACTCCTTTTCAAAAATCTGAAAAACTAAATTGGTACTATCTTAACTGATTCCGAGACGATCCCATACTTTTTGTAGTCGAGTTGGAGAAATTGGCATCTTGGTTTTCATGGGTTGCGAGAACAAAGAAATACGCAATTCTTCAATCATAAAATACAATTCTTTGGTGCGAGGATCGTCTTTATGCTTGAATATTTTATCCATCCACGGATCAACTTCTGCAATTGCACCATTATCTCGTTGTAAATTATGCGGTAAGCGATCCAGACGTAAAATTAAGGCTTTCAGATAACGTGGAAATTCACACCAAACGTCATGTGATTTGGTGTAGACAAAATCGGATAAATTCATGAGGTCAAGCTGATCTTCGATATCATCCATATTTTTAGCAAAAACATTTTGATCCAAAACCAAAAGCTTTTGACGAATTTCTTGCCACTGGATATAAATTTCACTCATCATTCTGAGCGCATCTTGACCAAAGCTTAAAAACTCTTTTTTGACTTTTTCAAGTAGCTGTTGGTATTCGGTAGCATTGATTGGCAAATCTTGAATCGCCATTTGTAATGTGGCATAGACCAGCATTTGCTCCAGTTGTGATTTATCACCCAAAGGTGAATAAGCCAAAGCCAATGGTTTGGCAATTTGTTTTTTTAACTGACGAATCAAATCACCCAATTGCATATGAATCAGACGAATAATCCCGTTTCGATGCTGTCGAATCGCTTCTGCCTGATCGTTAAAGGTTTGAATCACAATACCTGATTCGTCTTTTGCATCTAGCTGCCTAAATGCTTTTGTCGGCACTAAAGCTTGATATTGTTTGACCACCACACCCGTAACTTTTTGTGATGCTTCAAAGACAAAAGTATCGGGGAAAGTTTTAAACTCGCCTTTCAGCTGTTTCACGGGGCTATGCGTTTCAGTACGACAACGTGCTTTGAGCTCAGCTAGATCACGCCCTTTTTCAATCACCCGCCCTTTTTCATCAATTACTTTGATCAAAGGACGTAAATATTCCTCAACACGCTCATATGAAAAATCTTTGACTGAAATTTGTTCACCACGCAATTGGAATGCTAAGAAATTAAAAATATGTTCACGTAAATGCATCGCATCGATTTTTGCAATTAATTTTCGTGCTGTATCTGGAATGGGAACCAGATTTCGACGTTTATCCTTTGGTAACGCTTTTAGCAACGCTTCGATTAAATCTTGGCGCCACCCAGGAATTCCCCACGACCAAATATTTTCATCGACTTGTGGCAAAGCTTGTACAGGGATTTTAACCGTTGCGCCATCTTCATCATGACTTGGGTCAAAACGATAACTGGCAGCTAAACGCAATTCACCATTACGTAAATAATCTGGGAATTGCTCGGTGGTTGGGCGATCATCCATCCATAAGGAATCCTCCTCAATGAATAGATAGCGAGGCTCATTGGGTTCAACCGTCGCACGCCAATCTTCAAAAATACGTCGGCTTGCAACTTCAGGCGGTACTTTAGCGGCATAAAATTGATAAATGGTTTCTTCATCGACCACCAAATCGCGACGACGCAATTTATCTTCAACACGTTCCACTTCTTCAAGTTTGAGCAAATTGTGCTTTAAAAATGGTGGTGTTATGCCCAAATTACCCGTGGTTAACGCATCACGCAAGAAAATTTCATGCGCTGCTGCTTGATCTACCTTTTCATAATTCATCAACCGTTTTGGTTCAATGATAAGTCCAAATAATGAAATTTGATCATAGGCATTGACCACACCTGCTTTTTTCGACCAATGTGGCTCAAAATAATGATGCTTTAACAGGTCACCCGCAGCCAATAAAATCCATTCGGGTTCAATTTTTGCCAAAGTGCGTAAATACACTTGTGACGTTTCCACCATCTCAAAAGCCATGACCCAAGGCGTATTGGTCTTGTGTAAGGTCGATGCTGGGAATACCCGTGCTTTTTGTTGACGAACCGCCATAAAGACATTGCGCTCATCGGTTTTATTGGCGATAAAAGACAGCAATCCTGTCAATAAAGCACGATGTAAATTTTCATAACTGGCTTTCTTTTCATTAAAAGACAGTTTTAGTCCTTTGGCTAAATCAACCAATTGCTCATGCGTTTTCTTCCATTCACGCAGACGCAACCAACTTAAGTAATGCTGACGTGCAAATGTGCGACGTTTATTTTCGCTCATATCACGATTTGCAACCAAGGCTTCCCAAAGCTTGATGTAAAACAAAAAATCAGAATCTGCTTCACGGAACAATGCGTGTTTTTGGTCAGCTTGCATTTGCTTATCGGCTGGGCGTTCACGTGGATCTTGAACTGCCAATGCAGCAACAATAATCAAGACCTCATTTAAAACGCCAAAATGCGCGCCACCAATAATCATTCGAGCAAGACGTGGGTCAATCGGCATACGTGCCATTTGCTGACCAATTTTGGTTAAGCTACCTCCCTTAACTTGAGCAAGTCTCCCTTTCTCAAAGGGAGATTTAGAGGGATTACTTTCAATAGAATCTCCCCCTTGCGCAGCAGTGCTGCTCACTCTTTGAGAAAGAGAGGCTTTATTTTGCTCAACCATTGCCCCCAATTCAATTAGAAGCTTACGTCCATCATTGACTAAACGATGATCTGGTGGTTCGATAAAATCGAAATCTTCAAGTGAACCCAAACCTAAACTTTGCATTTGCAAAATCACAGATGCCAAATTGGTCCGCTTAATTTCAGGTTCGGTAAATTCTGGACGACTTAAAAAATCTTCTTCAGAATACAGTCGAATGCATACACCCGGTGCAATACGTCCACAACGCCCTTTACGCTGATTGGCCGCGGCTTGTGAAATCGCTTCAATCGGTAAGCGCTGTACTCGCGAGCGGTAGCTATAACGTGAAATACGGGCGAATCCGCTATCGATGACATAACGAATATTCGGTACAGTTAAAGCCGTTTCTGCAACGTTAGTCGCAATAATAATACGTCGCCCACCACCCGATGGATTAAAGATTTTTTGTTGTTCTGAAATGGCTAAACGCGCATATAAGGTCAAGACTTGAGTATGACGTGGACCATGTTTTTGTAAGGTTTCTTGCAACTCACGAATTTCTTGTTCCGTGCTGGCAAAAATCAGAATATCCGCATGTTCAGGATGCCCTTTTTCAACAGCATCTTGGAAGCATTCTTCAACCGCTTGTACCACAGCACGAGGTAAGTTTTCCTCAAAGTCGTCAAATTCATCGTCATCACTGCCTTGTACTGATAATTCAGAAATGGGGCGATAACGCAACTCTACAGGATAACTTCGGCCTTCAACTTGGAAAATGGGTGCATGATTGAAGTAATTTGAAAACCGATCTACATCTAATGTAGCAGAGGTAATAATGACTTTTAAATCTGGGCGTTTAGGTAATAATTGTTTTAAATAGCCCATAATGAAGTCGATGTTCAGCGAACGTTCATGTGCCTCATCAATAATAATGGTGTCATATTTGGTGAGAAAACGGTCATTGGACAGCTCTGCCAACAAAATACCATCGGTCATTAAACGAACAATCGAATTTTCTGACCCTTGTTCATTAAAACGAATTTTAAAACTGATGGATTGACCGAGTTGCTCGCCCACTTCCTCTGCAATACGTTGCGAAACTGTTCTAGCAGCCAAACGACGAGGTTGCGTATGACCAATTAAGCCCGTTAAACCACGACCCGCCAGCATCGCAATTTGTGGCAATTGTGTGGTTTTACCAGAGCCAGTTTCACCTGCAATAATCACGATTTGATTGTTTTGAATCGCTTCAATCAGTTTGTCTGCATATTGGGTAACAGGTAAATCTTGGTTCAGTTTAATATTGGGAATAGATTCGATACGTGCTCGAACTTTTTGATTGGATTTTTCAAATAATTCTTGATATTGCTTTTCGTTGGCATCTTTACCTTTGCGTAGTCGATTTAAACGATGACGATCACGGGCCATAACAAGGTGGTCTACATTTAAATCTATTGACACAGATGCACAATCCTAAAACTTACTGAATCGCTTATTGTAAGCGCTACCGCTACAGTTATAAAGATAATCTCGGCTATCATTTCCAAAAAACAGTGATGCTGTACCAATTTAACTCTTCTAGTTTACTGAATCGATATGCCCTAAGTGTTAAATTTAAAATTTGCCATTCTTAATATTTACATTCTCATTCTTCTGGCTTAAGCCATAGAAAAATTATTGCTCATAAAGTATTTTCTTTTTGTTTATTTAGCACTTATCAGTATGTTCAATAAGCTCATAAACTATTCATATAAAAAATAATTTAAATTCAACTTGAAATTTACCATCATCAACATCATGTTAATACTCAGCTTGAAATGCTTAGATTTTGTCATTCAATGATCAAATTCTGGTTATTCAATGACACAATCATCATATTAGATGATGCGAAATAGAGAACATCGCTGTTAATTCGGTTTTTCCGATGTTTGTTATGTAAAAATACTATTTCAGCAATAAGATAACTTTCGATATTCTATTGAACATTAAATTCAAACCTCAATCATGGAGACAATGATGAGCTTAATTAACACTGAAGTTAAACCGTTTAAAGCAACTGCATTCCAAAATGGTCAATTCATCGAAGTAACTGAAGCTGATCTTAAAGGTAAATGGTCAGTTGTATTTTTCTACCCAGCTGACTTCACTTTTGTTTGTCCAACTGAACTAGGTGACCTTGCTGACAACTACGAAGAATTCAAAAAACTTGGTGTTGAAATCTACTCAGTTTCTACTGACACTCACTTCACGCACAAAGCTTGGCACGATTCTTCTGAAGAAATCAAAAAAATCCAATACGTAATGGTTGGTGATGCGAACTGGACTCTTGCTAAAAACTTTGACGTATTAATCGAAGCTGATGGCCTTGCTGACCGTGGTACTTTCGTTATCGATCCTGAAGGCAAAATCCAAATCGTTGAAATCAACGCTGGTGGTGTTGGCCGTGATGCTTCTGAACTTCTTCGTAAAGTTAAAGCAGCTCAATACGTACATTCTCACCCAGGTGAAGTTTGCCCAGCTAAATGGAAAGAAGGCGACGCTACTTTAGCTCCTTCTATCGACCTAGTGGGTAAAATCTAATTTTTTAGATTAAACTAAAAAACCACGCTTATTGCGTGGTTTTTTTAAGCCTAAATATTATTAGCTTTATCGATATTGCAATAGATCTGTTTATTACGTGAGCACATTCAACATTCAACGAGCTTACAAAACATAAAAATCAAAACTCATACAGATCATTCGCAAGCGCTATCTGATTCGATCAATCAGGAATCGATGGCTTATACAAATACAGAAAATCCAATTCACTTCGTTGACTTAAAGTTCTTAAAAAATATTTATCAATTCCAAAACCATTAATCAATTTATATTTCAATTTAATATTGTTATTATAATTGTAATATATTTTTATTTATCAGATACATAATTAAGCACTTATAAATTAATTCTTAATTATTTTAATGTATTGATAAGCCATATTACTCAATAGCACCAAACTAAATGGAATTTATCACTTAGTACCAAAAACTTTAAATTCTAATGGGGATTATTTATGTTTAAAGCAAAGATCAAAATTGGGCTGTTAACACTTTCTTTAGCAAGTGGCTTACTATTTTCAAATCATGCTTCTGCAAAAGGATCATTGTTAATGAATCTTGCAGGTGCTGCTATTGGTGCACCTGGTCTTGGTACAGATCTAAGCAAAATGCAGAAAATGTATGAAAAACAACTTTCAACATGTCGCAAACAATTGGGTTCTATCAGTATTGCCGAACCTGACGATCTATCTTCATTTATGGCATTTGGTTTATCCGCTCCCACAAGTATTTTAAAAGTTTCAGTCAATGACTCAAAATGCTTTACCTTAGTAGATCGTGGCGCAGGTTTTAATGCTTCTCAATTAGAACGTAGTCTTTCATCATCTGGTCAATTACAAAATGGTCAGAATATTGGTGGCGGTCAACTTCGTGCGGCGGATTATGTTTTAGTCCCAGAGCTATTATCTCAAAACTCAAATGCAGGTGGCAGTAAAGCTGGTATTAAAGGGTCTAGCATTATTGGTATTGGGGGCGGTGTTTCTCGTAGCACCAATAAAAAAACCGCTGAAGTCGTTCTTAGCCTTGTAGATGTACGTACCACTGAACAAGTTATATCGGTGAATGCAAGTGCAGAAATTAGTGATAAAGCATGGAATGCATCATTGAGTGGTAAAAAAAATGGTGTTCAAGGTGAAGCTGGCTTTGGAACATGGAATAATACTGAAATTGGTTTAGTGGTTAAATCTGCTTATCAAGAAGCTTTTGAGCAATTAATTACTGCAATCAATAAGGGTAAAATTATTGCAAAACGAGCACCTGCGCCTACAGCAGTTGAGTATGAAAGACCTATCGTTGCTGCAAGCTATGTACCTCCAGTGGCACAACCGACTGCATACAACACACAAGATAATCTCGTATCGTCTAATGAATCAAATTTGACGAATTTTACTCAATCAGTTGCTTCATCAAGTCAAAATAGCAATATTGGTTTATATGCCAATCAAAGACACATTACTCTAAACAAAATTGCACGTTTACTCAGTGAAGCAGATACAGGTTCAAATACCATTACCCAATTAAAACCAGAAATGATTATTTATCCTACAGGTGAATATTCTGGCAATATGCTTAAAGTGAAGGATGAAATGGGTAATATTGGTTGGATTTCATTGGCGGTTGTCCAATAATCATATTCATATCATAATATAAAACTTGAGTGACCGTGATTTTGGTCACTCATTTTTTCCTTTTAAAATCTCATCTATTTTGAAGATATCATTACCGATAAAAATGCTTAAATATTCACAAATTTACTATACATCTAGAGAAAGTTATGTCATAAGTTCAATTAAGTAGCTTACTACTTTGCTTGATCATAAGGAGGTCGTTTATGGGAACATCGCTTGCCGTCACTTCTTGGAAATATGATTCTTTATCACGATATCTAAAAATTTTTTATAACAATGGTTCTGGAGAACTGTACCATCCTGTTCCGAATTTCATTTATGACAATCTGTTGAGATCTCAAGACAAAACAGCCTTTGTACATAAATACTTAGAATATGATTTACACTTTACAAAAATTTCAATCCAGTAATTAGCTCTTGTTTAAGCAAAAATTTCTTCATTCAGATTGATATAGTGAAGAATTTATTCTTAGCCATTATTTTCTTACGGTGACGTATGATGATCTTTATATGTCACCATGAATACTCATTCTCCGATTCATGAGCTGGATTAAATAAGACCAGCACCTCAGATAACATTCAAGTTCAACATCCGATATTATTCAATTTTTTATTCTTTTTGCATCAACTTCCAATGTCGTCATATTTGCTTGATTGACTTTTGCTGCATCTGCCAGCCATAAAGTTGAACACCCTATTGATGTTCCAATTTCTTAAATTGATTTTATTGTTCTTCACGTATAAACATTGCTAGGTACTGTTCAGATTCAGGCTCAATATTTCTATAACGCGCTAGCTGATCTTTTTGTGTTGTTTCAAATGCAATAAATGGCGTTATAAAACATCTAATTTTGCTCAACGTCACAGCCAAGGCTCATATTGTTATTTTAAACAATGTTGTTATGAGCCTTAGATAACACGTGATACTTTTTAATTGAAGCAGACAGTATTAAGACAATTTATTCGGTTTCTTGTAGCAACTCAAATCTTGGTAATTCAACCCCACTACTTAATGTCACTTTTTCTTTAAACATCTCTAAAGGTCTTACCCACATGGAGTAATCACCATAAAGACATTGATACACGACCAATTCTTCACGTGTTTCACTGTGCGTCGCCACATGAAACACTTGATATAAATTACCCTTATAATGTTTGTAAATTCCACGTTTCATCATTCATCGTTCTCTGCTTTATTCATAAACATAATAACGGACTCCAGGATTAAAAAACATTGCAACATAAAAAAACTCGCCATTCGGCGAGTTTTTTGTTTCAAAATGAATCAGGTGAAATCTAACTCTTTTTCAAATCCTTTTAACTCATGGCGAGCCATTGCTAAGTTTGACTTAGCACGATCTAAAACTAGATAAAGGAAAAGATTTTCATTTGATTCTAATGGACGAATTAAATGGTATTGTTTACCCAAAGTAATTAAGATGTCTTCAATTTGATCGTCTAATTTTAATGCTTTAGCAACTTTACGTTTTGCGCGAACCACTTCAGTGTTACCTGCTGCTGCTAACTCTAAGTCAATACCTCCGCCCCCAGCTGTTGCCAAAGAAAGTCCACTTTCACTGTCAACAAGCGCTGCACAAATGAAACCATCGATATCAACTAATTTATCTAATGAAAGATTAGCCATGTATTACCCCACTTCTTATGTTTAGATGTTTTTTATTACCCTAAAACAACTTTTTATTTATAAAGTTTTTAGGATTCTTTTTAAGTTATATATTAATAACCTAAAGCCTTTCTGTATTTAAATGCAGTTTTATAAATTTATTTTTATTAAATCTATAATTGATATTAATACTAACACACACAAACTAGCATGATTTGTTATTACTATTCAATCATTATTGTCATAAAAAATATCATTTTTTCATTATTTACTTACATTAAGAAATTTTTATAATTTATCCATTAAGTCAAAATTAACAATTATAATAAAATTAACATTATATAATAATATTATTTAAATATCAGTTAAATTGATTATATGTAAAATAAAATAAAAACATATATTCTTATTTTATAGATATAAAAATATATTATTAAATACAAATACCAACATATTAAAGAATTCATAAATTTAATCATCATACGCAGATAATTAAATCTATTATTCATTTAACTAATCGTATTCAAATTAGCCATTGTAAATTATGAGTAATTAATCTATTTTTCCAATTACAAGTATTAAAACAAACTGTTTTATCTATTTTTATCTTTCCCTTATCATAGCTCCATCAGATAAATTTACTCCTTTGGAGACGTTAGCAATGTTAGATCAAAACACTTCTGCTCAATTAAAAACACTCCTTGAACGCCTTGAAAGCCCAATCGAATTGGTGGCCACTTTAAATGGCTCTGACAAATCAGACAAAATTAAAGAATTGGTCACTGAAGTTGCTGCACTTTCAGATCAAGTGACTGCACGTTTTGATGGTACAAACGCTCGTGCGCCAAGTTTTGGCATTGCAAAAGTGGGTGAACAACCTCGTGTGAACTTTGCTGGTTTACCGATGGGTCACGAATTCACATCTTTGATCTTGGCTTTGTTACAAGTATCGGGCTATGCACCAAAAGTCTCTGACGAAGTTTTAGCACAAATCAAAGGCTTAAACTTAACAGCTGATTTTGATGTGTTCGTATCGCTCAGCTGCCATAACTGCCCAGACGTAGTTCAAGCATTAAATTTGATTGCCATCTATAACCCTGGCACAACAGCAACCATGATTGATGGTGCATTCTTCCAAGATGAAGTTGAAGAACGCAAAATTATGGCGGTTCCTATGTTATTCCAAAACAGTGAGCACATCGGTCAAGGTCGTATGACATTGGAAGAAATCATCGCGAAATTGGATACCGGTGCAACAGCGAAAGATGCTGAAAACTCAATGCCAAAGATGCGTTTGATGTACTTGTAATTGGCGGTGGTCCTGCAGGAAACACAGCAGCCATCTATGCAGCACGTAAAGGCATTAAAACTGGTATCGTAGCTGAGCGCATGGGCGGTCAAGTGATGGATACCATGGACATTGAAAACTTCACATCCGTGCAAAAAACACAAGGTCCGAAGTTTGCAGCTGAGATGGAAGCACATGTACGTGAGTATGGTGTCGACATCATGAACTTGCAAAAAGTGTCAGGCATCAAAGGTGCAGCTGAAACTACCAACGGTCTAGTTGAAGTGACTTTAGAGAATGGTGCCAAACTTGAATCTAAAACCATTATTCTTTCTACAGGTGCACGTTGGAGAGAAATGAATGTTCCAGGTGAGAAAGAGTATAAAACCCGTGGTGTTGCTTACTGCCCACACTGTGATGGTCCTTTGTTCAAAGGAAAACGTGTTGCAGTGATTGGTGGAGGTAACTCAGGTGTTGAAGCGGCAATTGACCTTGCTGGTATTGTTGAGCATGTAACATTGGTTGAGTTTGATACTAAACTCCGTGCCGACCAAGTGCTTCAAGACAAATTGAACAGCTTGCCAAACACCACTGTGATTTTAAATGCACTTTCAACTGAAGTGGTGGGTGATGGTTCACAAGTAACTGCACTTAAATACAAAGATCGTGCGACTGATGAAATCAAAACGATCGAGCTTGCAGGGATCTTTGTACAAATTGGTTTGTTACCAAACACTGACTTCTTAAAAGAAACAGCTGTGGAACTTTCAAACCGTGGTGAGATCATCATCAATGATCGTAACGAAACCAATGTGAAAGGTGTATTTGCTGCAGGTGACTGTACAACTGTGCCATACAAACAAATCATCATTGCCACAGGTGAAGGTGCAAAAGCATCACTTTCAGCATTTGATTATATGATTCGTTCTGGTCAGTAAGATTAAGAATTGATTCATGCTTTTTAAAAGCCTCATGTATATACATGAGGCTTTTTTAAGTCTAAATATATATAAAATTTACAATTTATAATATTTCCAGCATTGGCAATTGTATATATTACATTCATTCATGATATATTTTATGTTGAGATGATCAAATTTTATCTCTCAAAATTTCATTGAATAATAAATAATAGGTCTATAAAAAGGATGTCAAAAATGAATAAATTACTTGTTGCTTTAGGTCTTGCTGCGACTGTTGCACTTGTTGGATGTAAGAAAGAGCCAGCGCCAGAAACAGGTGCGACAACTGGTGAACATTTAGAAAATGCCGCTGATCAAGCTGGTCATGATATTGCGACTGCAACAGAAAATGCTGCGAGTGATACAGCAACAGCTGTTGATAATGCAGCAGACGCAACTTCACAAGCAGCAGATAATGCTGCAGCACACGCTGAAAATGCTGCGCACGATGCTAAAGAAGCAGCTAAAGATGCTACTGCCGCAGCTGCACAAGCAGTTGAAACAGGTGCAGCGAATGTGAAAGAAAAAGCACAACAATAATCTGTTTTAAAAAAGCCTCTCATGTAGAGGCTTTTTTTGTTTTTTATAGATTTAATCTAAACCTTGTACTTTATGAGTTTTTTAAGCTATATCATCCAATATAAAAACACGCCAAATTAATAGATTAAATAGCCATAGGTCGTGTTTTACATTCACGAAATATCATTACTCTACCCTAATATTCTCATCATTTAGGATAATGAACATTATAAATTAGATTGATTTTGTTCATTTGTTTCTTATAAGCTGGACACCATTTTTAAAATCAATTCTTAAAAACCATGCCCTCTTCACATCATCATGAACAACATTATATCCATCGCACTGGATGGTTAAGAGCGTCAGTTTTGGGAGCAAATGACGGTATTATTTCAGTAACAAGCTTAGTTTTAGGTATTGCTGCAAGTGGTGCTTCATCCAATACATTGCTGATTAGTTGTGTCGCTGGTCTTATTTCTGGTGCTGTTTCGATGGCTGCAGGTGAATATATTTCAGTCAAATCTCAATCAGATATTGAAGCAGCTGATTTAGAATCTGAAGCACGTGAATTACAACGTAATCCGCATGCTGAGCTTAAAGAACTCACTCAGATTTACATTTCACGGGGTTTAGATGCAGAACTTGCGTATCAAGTTGCCGTTCAATTGTCTGAACACAATGCTTTAGCTGCACATGCAAGAGATGAAATTGGTATTAGTGATGCGATGGCAGCAAAGCCTTTACAAGCTGCATTTTCTTCTGCCTTAAGTTTTTCAATTGGCGGATTATTACCAACATTGACCATTATATTTAGTCCTGAAGCTTATTTAACACCAACGATTGCTGTTGTGGGTATTTTATCCCTTGCAATTTTAGGTGCATTATCTAGTTATGCAGGAGGTTCCTCCCTACTTAAAGGCGCTACACGCGTGACACTCTGGGGAATTTTGGCAATGGTTTTTTCAACATGGATTGGATCCTTATTCCAAATCTAGATCTGAGCTACTATTGAGCGAAAATTCTTGTTTTAATGATCATTATTTATGGATCTAAGCATAAGATGAACTAGATAAGTATATTAAAATAAGCTATGCAAATAGTGATACAAGTGCCTCTGTCAAAACATATTGAAAAATAGCTCAATTAGCTTGAATTATCTTAAATTGGATCATCATTTACATACTGCTTTTTTTACTTTTTTCACAATATATTTGGGTAAAACAACAATATCCTCTTGTTGCAACAGATCTTGGGTGTTTTTTGCAATATAGTTATCTTGCTTGTCCCAAAGTGAAGCGCTCAACACTTGATAACCACTACCTTCACAGTCGACGACCAAAGAACGAGATATCGTTTTAACACGCGTGGATGGATGTTGAATGACTTGTAATAACTCATAGCTCATATTGCTTGGATAAACTGCTTGCGGATCAATGACTGTATTGATTTTATAAAAATTGTCATCGAAAGCACCCAACTTAACCCAATTTGGCGCATTCGCAGCAAATGCATTTGAACTACCTAAGCTTAGACAAACAATTAGGTATGTCTTATACACATATTTATCGATAATTTTCATCTCAAATTGCTTCATTTTCATTCAAAATTCATGATTTTTTTATTATGAATTAGAACCAAGATAAACAATAGTGTCTTAATTAAATAATTTATTTATGACTAAATTATTTTTTCATTCATATAACGCCAATACCGTTTAGGTACATATTGAATGTGCAATTTTAGATTCTTACGCGCTTGAATATTCACGCTATTGAAATAATCTTTCCAGAGTTGGTCATAAAGTACCTCTTCATCATCGAGTTCTATACTAAAGCTTTGACTAAAACCTGTTTCAATATGTTCATCAATCGCATGAGGATTCATGTGAACCTGATGCACTTGGCTTAAGTCATAGTAGATGCCGTATTGACGTTTTTCATCATAAATCAGCCATTTTTGATCTTGATAACGCGATTTAAAATGCCGCTCAATCAAGGGCAATACATTAAAATCGGGACGCACTAAACTTAAAAATAAACCATCTTGGCATTTTTTAAAGCGTACAAAAGCTTCCATGCGGTGCTTTTCCCTGCCCACTTGTTTGGCCCATTGTGAAATACCCAGCACGTCGACATGCCCATAATCACGATCAATCGGTCGTTGAGATTGAAAAGCATAAACGCTAAAATTAAACAAATGCTGAAATGCGTTCACCTGTTCCGATAAAAAGGTGTAATAAAAATTTCGCAACCCATTGGCAGAAACTTTTTGTTTTAAACCCTGCCAAACACGCTGACCATGCTCATCATTCGATTCCACAACTACCACAACATCAAATAAACCTGTTTGTACATGATCATGCGTCAAGATTTGCACATCGAATTCTTTAAATTGAAACGCACGAAACACACAGCTCAAAAGCCCTGTCATGGTGCCATCAAAGACATATGCAGCCATTGTTAGAAGTACCTTAAAAACCGAACCCAAGCTGAGGTGACAACTGCTGTTGATATTTGGATTGACCACTTTGCAGGATTTGCTGGCGAATTTGGCTTGGTAACTGATCTTTTAAAAATTGCGGAGAATCTGCACACCGAATAAAATGTTGTGCGCGATTATATGCCACGCCCATACGTTTCAATTGATCGATATGAATTCTGCCAAAACGACGTGCATGGACAATTTTTTTTGCTGAACGCACACCAATCCCCGGCACTCGTAAAATCATACGATAGTCTGCTCGGTTAATATCGACAGGAAATTGTTCTGGATGACGTAGCGCCCAACCCAGTTTCGGATCTACGTCTAAATCCAAATTTGGATGACGATCATCCACAATTTCATTCGCTTCGAATCCATAAAAACGCATGAGCCAGTCTGATTGATAGAGACGGTTTTCTCGTAGTAACGGCGGTGCTGAACCCACGGCTGGCAAAGCTTTCTCTTCAGGGTTTATCGGAATATATCCTGAGTAATAAACACGTTTCAGCTTAAATTCTTTGTAATGACGATCTGCCATTAAAATCACGTCTTTGTCGGTTTCGTGATGTGCCCCCACCACCATTTGTGTGGTTTGCCCTGCTGGGACAAATTTAGGTACAGATTTAATCAATTTACTTTCATCTTTTAGCTGAATCAAGCGATCACGTACGATGCCCAAATCTTTTTGCACTTCTTGATGGGTCTTTTCAGGCGCAAATTTTTTTAAACCCTCTTCTGTTGGCATTTCCAAATTAATACTCATGCGGTCGGCATACAAACCTGCCTCATGGATAATTTCTGGTGAGGCCCCAGGAATGGTTTTTAAATGGATATAACCATTAAAATTTTCTTCAAGGCGTAATTTTTTCACGACTTGCAGCATTCGTTCCATGGTGTAATCTGCTGATTTAAAAATTCCAGAACTTAAAAACAAGCCTTCAATATAATTACGACGGTAAAAATTAATGGTTAAATCCACCACTTCCTGCACCGTAAATGCCGCACGTTTGACATCATTGGAACGGCGTGACACGCAATAAGAACAGTCGTAAATACAGACATTTGACAATAGAATTTTGAGTAAGGAAACACAGCGCCCATCTTCAGTATAGCTATGGCAAATACCCGAACCTGTATTGCCCAAGCCCTTGTCTTTATTTTTACGGTTGCTCCCACTCGATGAACAAGACACATCGTACTTGGCAGCATCAGCTAAAATTTGCAATTTTTCACGGATACGATCTGACATATGACTCACCTAGATGTTCAATGATGCATGTGGAGGGCTTTTTGAATGACTATTATAAATCTCTAAGTAATCTTTGAAGATTTTTTCATCATTAATGCGACATGGCTTGTCGTTTAAAACCAGATTCCTCCATCATGGATCGGATATGATCATTAAGAGATGTTTTGCCTATTAAAAAAACATTCATGAAAGTTCAATGAATTATTTTCCGACAAAATGATGAGTATAATTTGCCAAGTGCATAAAGCTTAGGCACATTGGTAGTAAATCAAGGAGCCTAGATATGTCAGTCAAAGAATTACTCAGCATCGATTACAATATTTTCCTTGCCCCGATGGCTGGGGTATCCACACCAGAGCTGGCTGCTGAAGTGTCTAATCATGGTGGTCTTGGTTCATTGGGCTTAGGTGCATCAACTGTAGAAGATGCACGTCAACAAATTTTAAAAACACAAAGTTTGACCGATAAAAGCTTTCAGGTAAATTTCTTTTGCCACGAAACTGTCCAGCCAGATAATGATAAAAACCAGCAATGGATTGAGTATTTAAGACCTCAATTTGAACGATTTGGTGCAACACTGCCTACAGAACTCAAATGTATCTATCCAAGTTTTAAAGATAATGATGATTTTCTAAATTTGATTTTAGAAACCAAACCTAAAGCGGTCAGTTTTCATTTTGGTTTACCGCATGCACATCAAATTGATGCACTCAAAAAAGCAGGGATTGTGACCATGGTGTCTGCGACCAATATCAATGAGGCTCGTGCAATTCAAAATGCAGGAATTGATATTGTCATTGCCCAAGGCATTGAAGCAGGCGGTCATCGTGGGACATTTAATCCAAGTATTGATTCCTGTATTTCTACTGTAAATTTGGTGAAACTTTTTAAAACAGAAATTGAGATTCCGATTGTGGCTGCAGGCGGTATTATGAATGGCTTCCAAGCGCAGCATTTCATTAATTTAGGTGCAAGTGCCGTTCAATTGGGTACTGCCTTTGTGCAGTGCAAATCGTCTGGTGCCAATGCGGCCTATCGCAAAGCCTTATTTAGCAAGCAACCCCTCACCCAAATTACATCCAGTATTTCAGGTCGTCCTGCGCGTGGATTACAGAATCATTGGGCAAAAGACATTGATGTTCCTGAACGTGTTCCCGTTGCGCCCTATCCTTATGCCTATGATTTGGCAAAACAACTCAATAGTCTTGCCTCACAACAGGGTGATACAGACTATGGCGCATTTTGGGCAGGTTCCAATGTAGGACAAATTCGTGAACTCGACGCTGAGGAATTGATTTTACAGTTACGTGCTGAAATGCATGAATACGATTAAATGTCATCAATTAGATTGAATGCAGTTTAAAATACAAAACCCTCTGAATCTAAAGAGGGTTTTTCACTTGAAAACTGAAACCATTTTCTCAATAGCAAGGTCTTGCGACTGAATGAATTATTGATGACGATGTTGTTCAGCCAACATATACACCATATCCAGTTCTGGACACTCATGTCCTAAATACGTCATGGCAGCTGTAATTTGCCCACGATGATGTGTACCATGATTAAACACATGCATGAGTGTGGGTGTAAAAGCTAAAGTTAAGGCTTCACCATTCCCACGTCGATAATGTAGTAACTCGTGTAAACGCTCAGCATTTAAATTTTGAATAAAGTCAATCCACAATGGCGCACGGTCTAACAGTGCTTGAATGCATTTTTGAGGGTCTGGCTCGATCAGGCTATCGAGTGCATAGCGATTTGAAACACCATCTTTAAATCTGGGATACCACAGATAATGCTCACCCAATAACAGATGATTGAGTGTGCCATGAATACTTTTAAAATGTAGTCCCACATCTTGAAGCAACGCTTCATCAGTCAATTGATTCAAATGTTTGGCTAAGCGTTGAGTCGCCCAAACATTGTAATTCGCGAGAAATAGCAGATTTTGCCGATTCATAAGATTTTCTTTTTATAGAGGAATACAACAAGATTAGCAAAATCTGTAACGATTGAAATTAATTATAATAAATTCACTCGATTTATTTGGTTTCCAACAAATTCACCTGTTCAACTTGAACATCAGACATGGTTAAACCATGATCAAGTAGTTGATTAAAATAATCTTCTACCACTTTAGCCTGTTCAATGGTGCTTTCAACCTTATACATATTTTGACGGAATTCATTGCTTGAGCGTAAACCTTTGGTGTACCAAGCAATATGTTTACGTGCAATACGACAACCTGAATATTCACCATAGAACTGATACAACTCGGAAAGATGCCCAAGTAATACGTCTTTCACTTCTTGAATATTTGGAGCAGCCAAGTGTTTACCCGTTTTCAGATAATGTGCAATTTCACGAAAAATCCAAGGACGACCTTGTGCTGCGCGTCCAATCATCACTGCGTCTGCACCCGTATAATCCAGTACATATTTGGCTTTTTCAGGACTATCTATATCTCCATTGGCAATCACTGGAATACTGAGCATTGATTTGACGTCTTTAATCAGCGCATAGCGTGCGGTATTTAAATACATGTCTTCACGAGTACGACCATGTAAAGCGAGCGCCGCAATGCCTGCTTCTTCAGCACGTTTCGCTACACGCATGATATTTTCATGACCATTTAAATAGCCCAAACGGGTTTTTAGAGTCACAGGAACATCAACCGCAGCAACAACAGCATCTAAAATACGTGCCACTAAATCTTCATCTTTGAGTAGTGCCGAACCCGCCAGTTTGTTGCAGACTTTTTTGGCAGGACAGCCCATATTAATGTCGACAATTTGCGCCCCATTTGAAACCTGATAACGTGCGGCTTCTGCTAAATCGTGAGGATCTGAACCTGCAATTTGTGCAGAAATAGGGGCAAGTTCTCCATCAAAATTGGCACGATATAAGCTTTTTTTACTCATACGTAAAGTCTGATCAGAGGTCATCATTTCACTGACCGCATGCCCTGCACCAAAGTATTTGCATAGCGTTCTGAACGGACGATCAGTTACACCTGCCATAGGTGCCACAATTAAATTATTTGACAGTTGATACGGACCAATATACATATATATTCATACAATTTTCGACCAGCGTAGTATACTGCATACCACACATTGTCTCATCCATTTCTATGCGTGTTTTCAACATATGAAAAAAACTGTGCGTTCTAAACATCTTTTTCGTTCAGCATGTTTAATTGCTTTAGCCTCGAGTTTAACCGCTTGTGGAGATGGATCATGGTTTGCAAGCGACAATGAACCACAACTCGATAGTGATCAAATTCGTAAGTTGATTCCTTCACGTGTCAATGATCGTAAATCATGGGCTCAAGATATTTTCGATATTACCGACGAACTTAATATTAGTCGTAATAAAGAAAACGTGTGCTCAATTATTGCTGTGGTTGATCAAGAATCTAATTTTATTGCCAATCCGAATGTGCCTGGTTTGGGTGAAAAAGCAGTGAAAGAAGTCAGCACCCGCTTAAAAGAAAAATTTGAGGATAAATTGGGTGAAACCTTAGGTGGGCCAATTGCCGATTATTTCCAAGAGGTTTTAAAAAATCAGCCTTCACCTGAAGACAATTATTTAAAACAAATGCGCAAGGTCAAAAATGAAAAAGAACTTGACGAGCTGTATCGTGAAATCTTTGCCTATATGTCCAAGCATTATCATGTGAGTGCACTCACAGGTGCTGCCAAACTGGTCGGTCAAGATTTTGCGGAAAAATTAAATCCGATTACCACTTTGGGTTCCATGCAGGTTCATATTAACTATGCCTTGGACAATAAGCGTAGTCGCATGAGTACCAATGAAGTTCGGGATGATTTATATACTGAATATGGTGGTTTGTATTATGGTATTCATCGTTTAATGATGTACCCTGCTGACTATGACAAACCGATTTATCGTTTTGCTGACTATAACTCTGGGATGTATTCGAGTCGTAACGCTGCATTTCAAAAGATGATTGCTAAAATTACAGACAAAGAACTTGATCTGGATGGTGACTTATTATCCTATGATAAAAAAGGCAATCCCCGTCCGACAATGACTGATACTGAAAAAGCGTTGATTGGTCTTTTTTCGCAAAAAAATGTTTTGATTACGCCAAAACAATTACGTGGTGATTTGAAAGAAGAGAAAAATCCAGATTTTGAAAAAACCAAAACCTATAAAGCTGTGGCAGAACTTTACACGCAAGTTACAAGCAAAGACCCAATTTATGCGATTATGCCTGAAGTGGTGATTTCTGGACCAAAATTAAGTCGTGACTACAATACCAACTGGTATGCAAGCCGCGTCAACGGACGATATGAAAAATGCATGCGCCAAGCAAAACGCATAAAAATTTAGCGTTATTTGACTTTGATGGAACCCTGTGTCGTAAAGATAGTTTCACAGGTTTCATTTTTTATGCATTAAAAAAGCGACACATCGTAAAGCAAGGCATTAAACTTCTCCCGTGGATTCAGGCTTATTATTTAAATATCTACCCTGCGGATTCTATGCGGATTAAGTTGTTTAAACATATGTTTGGCGATATGTATGCGCATGATATCCGTAAACTTGCACATGACTATGCTCAAATTTTAATGGTGTCTTTTGATCAATCTATTCATCAACAATTAATTCAGCATCAAAAAAATGGTGATGATGTGGTGATTGTCTCTGCATCTATTGATTTGTATTTAAATGACATCGCGAAGAAATTGAATGTTGACTTGATTTGTACCCATACTGAAATTTTGGATGATCATTTTACGGGAATGTATAGCACTCTGGATTGTAGTTCTGATCAGAAAAGGATTCGAATTTTAGAAAAGTATAATTTAGATGATTATGAATCTGTTTATGCTTATGGAAATTCTAAGGAAGACTTAGCTATGTTTTCACTGGCAGATCATACTTATATGGTTGGTGCGGATCAAGAATTGCCTAGAATTCGGAATAAAAGAAAGCTCGCATAATTGAGCTTTCTTTCAACCCAGAGATTGGTAATTCAATTTTAGTAAAGGATCAAAATTGTGCAATCTTTCCATTAAAACTGTACATAATGCTTGCACTTTCTATCAAGCAATGACTCAGAAATACATACACTCATCCCACACTATAATCATGATTTTAGAAGAAGTAAGGTCTCACAAAAATCAGTAATACTGCTGCGATTATCAGTAACCATTTCAGTACATAGTACAAAGGACGATTCGATTTTTTTAATGCCTTCACTTGGAGTCGGACAAGTTGTGCATAACCATAGAGTTTATTGATGCGCCCTGTACCATCTCCCACCTCGTTTGGTGAGCTTGCTGCAGTCATGACATGACGCCCGAACCAATGATTAAACTTCTCTGCCCATGCATTCGTTAGTGGTCGCTCAACATCGCAAAATAGAATAATACGGTTTTGATCAGTCGCATTTTCAGCAGAATGCACAAACGTTTCGTCAAACACAACGCTTTTGCCGTCTCTCCATGAGTGTCGTTGACCATCAACTTCAATATAACAACGGTCATCGTTTGGAGTAATTAACCCTAAATGGTAACGCAATGAACCAGCGAAGGGATCGCGATGTGGATTGAGATGGCTATGCGGCGCAAGTTCAGCAAACATTGCAGCTTTAATGCTTGGCAAGGTTTTCAGTAACGCAGTCGTTTTTGGGCAAAGCTCTGCCGCTGAAGGATGTGCTGATTCATACCATTTTAAATAAAAACGTTTCCACCCTGTTTTAAAAAATGAGTTAAATCCGACATCATTGTCTGAACTTGCCGCTTTGATTGCCCCTTGTTCATAGAGTTTTTGCGCTTCAGTACGAATCATTTCCCAATTTTCATCCAAGACTTTGAGGTCTTTAAAATATTGACTATCAATAAATGGTTGATTCGGTACTTTGGAAAAGATGTACATTAAAAAATTGATTGGGGCGAACAATGTGGAGTGATTAAAGATTTGCCGATACAGTGATAGTCTCTTTTTACCTCGAAAATGAGTATACAAAGAAGTTAATAAAAAAATCGCCAAAATGATCCACTTAAACATTACTCTATTTTCCGTTGTTGAATTTGATCTTGATCCAAACTTTGGGTTTGATGGCCTTACTTCAAATCAAGATTCATGCGCCTGATGTACTGATCATTTCAGAATGATGGATCGGTTTGATCCTTTACAGGAGCTTTGTTGCTTCAAATTATAATTATATGCCAAGACGATAAACAACTTTGAATAAAGTTTCTATTAAGATGCAGTTATCAATGGTCTTTCTGGATTATTAGTGTTCATTGATGGAATCCAATACACAACAAAAGCAGATCATACTTATGGTTGATGAGGATATGGATTGGCCTAAAGTTCAAAATAATAAAAAAGCTCGCTTAAGCGAGCCTGAAATAAAATATCAAAATTTTCAAATATAAGTAAATTACTTATTAAAATTTCTAATAACTCTATATGTAATCTTCTGATTATTTGCATCTAAAATTTCCAATAGAGCACCTTTATACCCTATTTCGAAAGAATCATTTAAATCATATTCGACATCATTATTAAATGCAGGACGAGCAAGATTACTTGAAAACTCCCTATATCCAATATTTATTTTTTGCCCAACTTTACCACTATAGATAAGTGTCTGTTGAAAAGAATTATCTGAAGCAACACCTACTACACTTGTTTTAGCCTGATGTTGATTCGTACAATTTTTTGCATTCAATACTGATACAACACATAATTTGCCATCAGCACTTAACATCAGTGCTTTAATAGGATCAGCCAACGGATTTTTTTGAACATTTCCACCATTTTCAATTTGGTTAAATGCTGAATAGAATATGCCCTGATTGCTCTGACCAGTTTTTAAATAATTACCAGGTGTAAGTGAATAAAACATATTTACTTTAGTAGGTGAATCTACTCTTAACACTTCTCTATCGGTAAATACCCCTTGCTCTAACATCTTATCACCAACATAGGCTGTATTGATTGAGCCTATAGGAGGTTTACTCATTTGCTTTGACTGAGCTTGATAGTTATATACTGGTGTTGCACAACCAGTTAAAAATGATACAACTAAAATGACCCCAATTTTTTTTTGCATTTCCATCTCAACTTACATTAATACAAACAATTAATATTTATACAATTATTAAATTATATTACTTTCTGCAAATTAATTAATCAAACATTTTACGTTGTAGTAAATATGACTATTGGTAATTTTCATAAATAAAAAAGCTAGATTAATTTAATCTAGCTTTTTTATTACTGATTAGTAAATCAATAAATCGCCATATGGTTTCGATGAATCATCTCTAGAGAACGTGCTTCGCCTAAAACTTGATGCACTTTGTCAGAAGACAAACCTTTGACCAGTTCAGCCGAACGCGAACTAAAGTTCACACGTCCTACTGCAACACGCCCACCGTCTTTATCAACACACTCAACCACATCACCACGTTCAAAATGCCCTTCAACCGCCTTAACACCCACAGGCAATAAACTTCGGTGGTTCTCTTTAATGGCTTTCACTGCACCATCATCAATCACCAAACGACCTGCAGTTTGTAA
Organism: Acinetobacter shaoyimingii; assembly: GCF_011578045.1. NCBI lineage: Bacteria > Pseudomonadati > Pseudomonadota > Gammaproteobacteria > Moraxellales > Moraxellaceae > Acinetobacter > Acinetobacter shaoyimingii. Next base: position 1,425,757 of record NZ_CP049801.1, on the reverse strand, counting down.
ATGCGCTGCTAACCACTGCTGATGTGCGGTCATGCGGTCATTGTCAGTAATAAACAGTGTCCCTAACATCTCGCCCGCCATGAGACGTGCAAGCACATTGTCACTATCACCACTGGCAATCAGTGTTGGACAACCTGATTTCGCAGCCAGTCGAGCAGCACGAACCTTGGTCAACATACCACCACGACCAAACTTACCGCCACCACCAGCCATGTCAAACAGACTTTCATCTAAAGCACGAACCGTCGAGAACAATTTCGCATTCGGATTTGAGCGTGGGTCTGAGTCAAACATGCCTTGCTGATCTGTCAAAATAATCAACAAATCTGCATGAACCTGACCTGCCACCATGGCAGCAAGTGTGTCATTGTCACCAAAGCGAATTTCATCGGTCGACACCGTGTCATTCTCATTGATCACTGGAATCACACGCCAATCGATTAAATGTTGCAAAGCATCACATGAGTTTAAATATCGACGACGATCTGCCAAATCATCATGAGTTAATAAGACTTGCGCAGTTTGAATGTCATGACTTAACAAAACACTCGACCACGTTTGAATTAAACCCATTTGACCAATGGCAGCGCATGCCTGAAGACTGGGAAGATCTGTGGGTCGGCTATCGAGCTTCATCCGAACCATACCTTCAGCCACAGCACCTGATGACACCAGAATAATCTCGTGTCCTGCATTGTGTAGATCTGCAATTTGATTCGCCCAATGCGAAATTGCGTCTAAATCTAAACCTTGCCCATTTGCTGTGAGTAAAGATGATCCGATTTTAACAACGATTCTTTTACAATCCTTGAGCTGACGTTGCCCATCTTCCACTTCTATCATCTTGTCCTCAGTTGCACTTCTATCAAAGATTAGCGTACGTAGTACACTTCTGCTTCGCCATCGTCGCCATCATCATCTTCGTCGTCATCGCCCAACATACCTTCTAGACGTTGTTTACGACGCATCTCACGATACGCTTCTTTAGCAGCAATCGTTTGTTCACGAGTTTCAGCTTCAAGCTGATCACGGAATGCTTTCATTTCTGCTGCATATTCAGGATCTTCAAGCTCACGCTCACGTTGCTCTTCGAGCTGATCCATTAAATAGTACACAACTTCTTTGGTACCTTCTGACATTAAGCCAGAAGTTCTAAATACAGGACCTTCCCATTGAAGTTCGTTCAAAATGTGCTGACACCATTCTTCACGAGAGTCTTCTTCAATTTGATCAAGTTTGTTTAAAACCAAAACAACTGGAAGTTTTGACAATGTCGGAGAGAATTTTTTCAGTTCTTCAGTAATGGCTTTCGCATTATATGCAGGATCTGAACCATCAATCGGTTGAACATCGACAATGTGCAATAAAATACGGGTACGTGCCAAATGCTTTAAGAATCGAATTCCTAGACCTGCACCATCCGATGCACCTTCAATCAGTCCTGGAATATCCGCCATGACAAATGAACGATGGCTGTCTGCATCCACCACACCAAGGTTTGGTACCATGGTGGTAAATGGATAGTCTGCAACTTTTGGTTTAGCAGCAGATACTGCACGAATAAAGGTCGATTTACCCGCATTCGGCATACCCAGTAAGCCCACATCCGCAAGAACTTTAAGTTCTAAACGAATCTCGCGATATTCGCCTTTAGCACCATGTGTGCATTTACGTGGTGAACGGTTAGTTGATGATTTAAAGTGTGTATTACCTAAACCACCTTCACCACCCGCTGCCACAAGAACACGTTGACCGTCTTGAATCAGATCCCCGATGATATCGCCTGATTCTGTATCTACAATGGTTGTTCCCACTGGAACGAGTAACACGGTATCTTCACCGCCACGACCTGAGCAGTTTGCGCCACGACCATTTTTAGCACGTTCCGCACGGAAACGACGTGTATAACGATAATCTACTAATGTACTGGTGTCGTTATCGGCTTGAACATAGACGTTACCACCACGACCACCATCACCACCATCTGGACCACCAAATGGTACGAATTTTTCACGGCGAAAACTGGCTACGCCATTGCCACCGTCGCCAGCCTCTACGGTAATGACTGCTTCATCAACAAAGCGCATGCTGCCAATCCTCTAAATACTTTAAAACCGCATATTCTGCCATATTTTAAAGAATTTCTCGACTATATTTGTTCACTATTCCATGAAGACCATTCACTTTCTTTATATTTCGATCGATTACGGACAAATAAATCACAATATATAGATATAAACACTTAGATCATTGTTTTTAGTTATTTTTGAAATTTGAATTCGATACCTATAGTAGTATGCAACAAAATATTCAGTAAAGTTATTCACATGGAAAGGAATCCGTCATTTGCTTTGTCTACACAATTCATTTTACTCATGGCAGTGGCATGTGGTCTTTGTGCAGGGTCAGCATATTTTAACCAGCCCTTAATTTATTCCATCGCAAAAAGTTTAAGCATAACACCCAGTCAAGCCGGTTTTGCCGTTGTACTCGCCCAAGTCGGCTACGGGTTGGGCTTGATACTTTTGGTTCCCTTAGGTGATTTACTCAATAAACGCAGACTCATTGTCAGCTTAATGGTTTTGGCTGGCATATCTCAAATTTTACTTTCCTTCAGTACGACATTAGCTGCACTGTATTTCTTTACCCTTTGTGCAACATTCGGGGCAATTTCAGCTCAAGTCCTCATTCCCTTTGCTTCATCAATCAGCCCGCCTGAATCTAGTGCTGCAATCATTGGTAGACTTATGAGCGGTTTAGTCATGGGAATTATCTTATCCCGTACATTCGCAGGCTTTGTTTCGACCTATTGGTCATGGGAAGGTGTTTATATAAGTAGCGGAATCATTACTCTGCTATTTGCAACGTTAATGTGGCGTAAACTTCCCAACACCGCCCCCCAATCAGGCTTAAATATTGTCAGTATTTATCAATCACTCTTTAAAATTGCACGACATAATCCGCATTTAATTCGTCGTGCTTGTGCAGGTGCGCTTGGCTTTGGCATTTTATCCATGGTCTTTACTTCAATGACCTTCGTTTTAGGTTCAGCACCTTATTTTTTCAATGATTTTGAAATTGGGTTATTTGGTTTGCTCGGTATTATTGGAATTTATTCTTCGAGTTGGTCAGGTAAGACCGTAGGCATTGGCAAAGAAAATTTTGTTGCAAAACTTTGTGTTACATTGATGTTATTTTCTTGCATACCGCTATTTTTTGCACAGCAAAATATTTGGATTTATGCGGTTGGCGTTTTAATGAGTTACTTCGGTTTAACTGCATTCCACGTCTTAAATCAGAACTTAGTATACCGTATAGATGCTAAAGCCAGATCACGTATTAATGCTGTTTATATGACCATCTATTTCTCAGGCGCCGCACTCGGTTCACTCGGTGCTGTATATGCATGGGAACATTACCAATGGATCGGTTGCGTCGTACTCGGTTTATTCTTTTCGATTGGTATTTTACTAATCGATCGCTTAGATTTTTGGAAGATGAATCAGAAGATATAAAGCTTTATCGACAGATAAAAGTCGAAAAATATCCTTGAATCTTTCGACTTTTAAACAATATAGATGCGATATCTCCATTTAACGAAATTGACTCTCACATGGGTCCCCATCCCCATCGCCATCCATACGAGTGCCAGGACAATTATTAATAAAGAATAAAGCCTCATCACGGGATTTCATTTGACTACAATGTATACGTCCATCACAACTGAAATGTGAATTTGTAACATTATCACTTGCAGAAGAAACAATACTTACTGATTCAGATGTCTGCCATTTCAACTTTTGTCTTTTATAAATTTTTGATATATAAGGAACAATTAATGCAAAAAAAATAACAATAATAACAACACCAGATAGTAAATCCCAAAAATTAAAACTCTTTGATGGTGTATTTTTTTTAATACGTTTTTTTGAATAAGTTAAAGGTGTATTTATATTTGAGCTTTCTTTAACCTTCATATCTAAACGAATTATATTTTCTGCTTTGGCTTTACCACTATTATCATGAGATATTCTGAACTTAAGTTTCTCACCAACTCTTGGTTGAATATGTCTATGAGGAAAATCTTTAATATGGAAAAATAAATCTTTCTGTTGATTTTCAACCTGAATAAAACCAAAACCTCTATCTTCGTTATATGCTTTTACAACGCCTTCACAAAACATCAGACTATCTTTAATTATTCATAAATAACCCGAATCGCGGATAAGAAATTGACTTGAAAAATAGAAGGACTAGAGCCATCAGTTGAGTTACCACACCAAACTCACAACCCTAGTCCTAATGTTCAATAGTACCGAATTATTCTGCTTAATTGATGACTTTTTTCTACAATTTGAAGCAACTTATTGGAAATTTCTCAAGCAAGATGGCAAACTTTCAAGAATCCGAGTTGCTCAACTCAGTCTTTCAGAAATTATCTTTATTGCTATTTGGTATAAATCCTCTCATTTCACTAATTTCAAAGCCTTTTTCACTTGGTTAAAAGAAGATAAAAGCTATTTATTTAAATACTTGCCTTGCTATCAAAGGATGATTCATCTGATCAATATGCACCAATTGGCTCTACACGCTTTGCATGTGGCGCTGATGAAAGGTCAAGAAACACAATATTTATGGATTGATTCAACAACTCTTCCAGTTTGTAAAAATCAACGTATTCAACGCCATAAATCATTAGTCCAAATTGCATCACGCGGTAGAAGCTCAATGGGCTGGTTCTATGGCTGTAAATTACATATTGCGATGAATCAATTTGGTGAAATTACCTGTTCTGCTTTATCGAATGGACATGTTGCTGACATAAAAATGGTTGAGCAATTAGTTGATGGCCTAAAAGGAAAAATTTACGGGGATCGAGGCTACATCAGCCAAGAATTAAAGCGCAGGCTGCAATTTCAAAGTATTGATTTAATTACTTATCATCGGAGGAACATGGAATCTGTTCAACTCAGTGCATCAGATGAATATCACCTAAGGCAACGCAATAAGATAGAAACATTATTCAGCTTATTGAAAGGGCAATATCATTTAGTGACGAGTAAAGCACGTAGTACTTATGGATTTCTCAGCGGAATTTATGCTTCGTTATGTGCATATCAATTAACCCATCGAAATAAGCCAACGATTCAAATTATGGAGTCATCGGCTTAAGCAGGATTCGGGTTAAATAAATAATTATATAGTAAACATGCTTAAACTTAATACAATTTTTTTTAAAATATTAATATTTACCAATACTTTACAACATACATTACCTTTAAGAAAAACTTCAATAGAAATAATATTGGTTTCAAATAAATTTATAAATTAAGATCTAAAATTTTTTATTTTCCATAATTTCAGGCAAATTCCGCTCGATCCATTCAATTAAATTCACCAACTTGCTGGCTGCTTGTGATCCTAAGATCGTCAACTGATATTCTACTTTGGGTGGCACAACGGGATACACTGTACGAATAATAAAACCATCCGCTTCCAACGTTTTTAACGTCTGAGCGAGCATTTTTTCGCTGACCCCTTCTATACGCTGACGCAATTCACTAAAGCGATGTACACCTTCGCTTAAACAACGCAAAACCAGCACAGACCATTTGGTGGTTAAATGCTCTAGAATTTCACGTGATGGACACTGATTGGACAGAACCTGTCCAAGCAAATCACTATTTGAATATTGACTGTTCAATTTCTCACTCCAAAATTTTTTTCAACTTTTTCATACTTACTTTTTGGTACGTACTTACATTTAGTAAGCTACTATACTATGATTTGTTCATCAAGTACACAAAACAATCAATTTAAAAGGTAAATATTATGAAAATTGCAATTACTGGTGCGACTGGGCAACTTGGACAACTTGTAATCGAATCATTATTAAAACAGACTCAAGCGCAAAATATTGTTGCTTTAGTGCGTGATTCAAATAAAGCAACTCAATTGATTCAACAAGGCGTTGAAATTCGCCATTTTGATTATGATCAACCTGAAAGCTTAGTACCTGCACTTAAAGGTATAGATAAATTACTTCTTATTTCTGCAAATGAAATTGGTCGCCGTACACCGCAACATAAAGCAGTGATTGAAGCTGCTCAACAGGCTCAAGTACCTTATATTGCTTATACCAGCTTACTTCGTGCAGACACCTCACCACTTGGTTTATCTCAAGAGCATCGTGAAACGGAAGCATTCATTCAAGCAAGTGGTTTAACGTATACCTTCTTGCGCAACAACTGGTACAACGAAAACTATCTTGCCAGCGTCGCACATGCAGTTGAAACTGGCATCTTGTATGGTGCTGCGGGGACTGGTCGTATCAGTTCAGCTGCGCGTCAAGACTATGCAGAAGCAGCTGCCAAAGTTTTGTTGTCGGATGATCATGATAATCAAACGTATGAGCTTGCGAGCTCAACCAGTTTCACTTTGGCAGATTTAGCATCATATATTTCGCAAGCATCTGGCAAAACAGTTCAATATCAAAACATCAGTGCTGAAGATTACACACAGGCACTCACTGCGGCTGGTCTTCCTGCAGGCTTGGTTGATGTTATCGTTGATGCAGATGTGCAAACACAAAAAGGCGCAATGTTTAGTGAGAGTAAAGATCTAGAAAACCTCATTGGTCGTGCAACGACTTCAATTCAAGATCAAGTTAAGGCTTCACTGCAAGCTTAAATTAAAGTTGTAATGACATTCAAAAATACATTAAAAAAATCCCTCAAATTGAGGGATTTTTTTAAATTTGAGATGATAAAAACAATTACGGTCGAATATTCCGTACTGGAAAATCCAAATCCATATCTAAATTGGCACGAGTCTCTCGCTCACGGTTGGTCATTGTGGCTCTAAACGTCGCAATGTTACGCATGGTCATCGGATCATTAATATTCAGCTCAGGTGCAAACTCATGTAACACATGCAATCGTACAGGTTCATCAAACTCAAAATACACAGGCCCATTAAACATAATCCGAATGGGAATGTTATAGGTTTTCTTTAAGTGAAATGGCACATCGAGTTGAATTGGAATCTCTAGTTTAAGCGGAAATTTGGGCAACAATTTACTTTGATAAATCAGATCTGTATCTGCTTCTAAAGGCAATACTTCATCAATTTTTATACTGGTTTGATAATCCACTGAAACTGAAACAGGCGTTTCAACATCAAAAGATAAATTTGCCAGATACTTACCTTTTAAAGGCAAAGTTAAATTTCGATCAATTTTAATTTTAGTATTTAAGCGACCTTGCGAATGTGCCTCTAGATAGTTTCCAACTTCGATTTTGGTGGGTAAAGATTGTGGCAATTGAATTTTGGTTTGTTGCGCTGACATATGTACAGACGCAATCAAATTCAGATACAACCAAAATCCGCATGCGATTAATAAAGTCACAATCATAAAGCTGATTACAAAAGTTTTGACTGAACGGAAGATGATCATTGCCCTTCCTTATTCGCTTTCCCTTGCCCATCAGCTGAAGCTTTATCACGACCTAAACTTAAACTATTCAGTGGAATTTTCATTTCACCTTGTGCAATTTTCACAGGAAGTGTGTTTTGCACATCTACTGAAGCTTTTAGTGCTGTTTTGATTGGAACATTTAAATGCCCCTCAATAGGAATATTGGTCTTTAAGGTTGCATTGAGTGGGATTTGCAGATTTTCTTTCAATTGCGTTTTTACAAGTGAGTTGAACTTTAAATGAATTTGTTGTTCTAAAGGTACATCAATGTGTATAGGTACATTCAGTCGGATTGGAATATCACCTTTTAGCGGCAAGGTAATATCCTTACCTAAGACCTTTACTTTCACCTTGGTATTTACAGGTAAAATCTGATCAATTTTTAGCTCTTCTCTCACAGGAATGGTGGTTTTGATAGGAACTTGATTATCAATATATACCCGTGGGTTCAGTGTCTGCTGAAGCGGAATATTTAAATTTTCATTGATTGGAATTTCAGCATTAACCCGACCTGTGACATCTACATCCAATGCATCATGAATTTGTACATTGGCTTGCAAAGGTTCTTGGAGATCAATCTTTACATTTTGATTTTCAAGTGGAATATAGATATTGAAATGCTTAAATACCCAAATGGCAATAAGTACACCACACAGGGTTGTCAGTATGATAAATGCTAGTCCACTCAGCATATACTTTGCTTGCAATATATTCTTCCTTAAATGCATTATTCTTTTATGACATTCTCTATTGTCACTTAATTATGCGATTTACTTTGCAATTTTATGTAAAATTAAATGATTTGAAACAATATAATAAAATTATGAAAAAACTGAATAACTTCATCTGTCATGACTTAATTAACATCACAGCTTATGTCCATACAAAATATAATTTAGAAAGTGCTGCAAATGAAGATGCTTTAGATTAGGTGGATCCATGACCTGCACACTGAAGGATGATCAATATCATTGGCCTCATATTTATTATTTAGCCAATCAAGCAATCGAAGATCGTGAAGATCTGATTTTCGATATGGATTATTTAGGTCGTGCCATACCCTTTAGCAAGAAATTTGAGTTAATTTATGAAAATTTAAGACAATCATCCCTAAATGCTCAACTCGATATTTCCCCTTTATTAAGAAGTGAATTATTTGAAATTGATTCAACAATTCAACGGCGAAAAAAAACCCAACATTAAGTTGGGTTTTTATAACTACTTTACAAATTAAGCATTTGTTTCAGCAGGAACTTTTGGATAGCTTACGCCGCCCATTTGTTCTGCAATACGTAATACTTGGCAGCTATAACCTACTTCGTTGTCATACCAAACGTATGCAGTTAAGCGGTTACCAGAAGTGATTGTTGCTTGCGCATCAAACACACCAGCAGTACGTGAACCAATAAAGTCAGAAGATACAACTTCAGTTGAATTTGTATAACCAATTTGACCTTGAAGGCTAGAGCTGATTGAAATTTGACGAATGTATTCATTCACTTCTTCACGATCAACTTCTTTATCTAAAGTTAAGTTTAGAATAGCAAGTGAAACGTTAGGTGTAGGAACACGTACAGAGTTTCCTGTCAATTTACCTTGAAGTGCTGGAAGTGCTTTAGCAACCGCTTTAGCAGCACCAGTTTCAGTGATGACCATGTTCAATGTTGCAGCACGACCACGACGATCCGCTTTATGGTAGTTGTCAATTAAGTTCTGGTCGTTTGTGAACGAGTGAACTGTTTCAACATGACCATTTAACACTGTGTATTTGTCATGCAATACTTTAAGTGTTGGCGTAATCGCATTTGTTGTACAGCTTGCAGCAGAGATGATTTTGTCTTCATCTAAGATGTCAGCTTGGTTCACACCAAATACAACGTTCTTCATATCACCCTTACCAGGTGCAGTTAAGATCACACGTGCAGCACCTGGGCATTTAAGGTGTTGAGCAAGACCTTCAGAATCACGCCATTTACCTGTGTTATCAATCACAAGTGCATTGTTGATACCGTAAGCTGTGTAATCCACTTCAGATGGATTTGAAGCGTAAATCACTTTGATGAAGTTACCATTTGCAATGATTGCTTCGTTCTCTTCATCAACAGAAATAGTTCCTGCAAAAGGACCATGAATAGAGTCACGACGTAAAAGCGAAGCACGTTTCTCTAAATCACCATCAGATGATTTACGTACAACAATCGCTTTAAGGTTTAAACCACGACCAAGACCAGATTGACCAATGATTAAACGAGCAAGGATACGACCGATACGACCGAAGCCATAAAGAACAACATCTTTATGTTCAACTGCAGTTGCATTGCCTTCTAAAGATTTAACTGCGTCAGCAACAAATGCGTCGATGTCGCCGCCTTTTTCTTTAAATTCAACCGCAAGTTTACCTAGATCAATTTCAGCAGAACCGATATTCGCAACTTTAGCCAATGCTTCAAGAATTGGGAAAGTATGAACAACTGAAAGCTCAACATCCATAACACGTGTACGGCGATGTGCTTTTAAAATTTGGATCACTGAACGGTTCACTAAAGAGCGTCCGAATACAGAAGTCACAATGTTCTTTTCACGATACAATTGACCAATTAACGCAATCATACGTTCCGCGATTTCTTCACGGTTTTTCCAGCGACCTTGGTGCTCTGCATGTAGGGCGATGATAGTCTCTTTGCTCACAGACACTTCCTCTAAATTGATATATCTAGGCGTAAATTTTAAACCCCATAATTGTAATGGAATTATCTTTGAGTTGAAATCAAAACTATATTTATTTTTATAAACGACGATAAAAGCCCTTACAAACTCAAACCAAGTCTTTGTTATTTATTATGATTAATCAGTTAAATATCTTCATTTCAAATATAAATAATAAGATTCAATCAATCCATTTTCAGTATTGAAGCGCATTAACCCACTTAAAATGACACAAATGATCAATATAAATCCAAAACTCAGTAACAAATGAAGATTTAAGCGATTTCGCTTGCTTTCAAAAGCACCATCTACATTAAAGCCAATATCAGTCCTGATTCTCGATTCGTTGTTTTGCTTTCATTGCATTGAGCTTCAATATTTCTTTTTTTTGACGTTGCTTCCACATATACACCACCCCTTCCATTACCAATAAACCTACAGCCAACCAAATTGGAATATAGGTCAACCACTCCCCCTCATCTACTCGCTCACCTAACATGATAGAAGCGAAGGCCAGCAATACGGGTTCCAAATAGCTGAGTAAACCAAAAATCACAAAAGGTAAAAAACGACTGGCTAAGATATAGCTTCCTAAGCCCAATGCACTTAAAAAACCTAAACCCAAGATGGCCCAAATTAAATGTGGGAAATGTTGAATAAGTGCAAATGAATTGTCATGAGTGAACGCTAAATAAAGCGCAACAGGAATAATCAGCAGCAAATCCCACCAAAAACCACCCAAATGATCCGTTTTAAATTTTCGTCTTAAAAAGAAATAAATTGGATAAGCCACAGCGACATAAGCAGTTTCCCAAGCGATAGTACCAATACGCCAAATTTCATGCCCAACACCGATGATCGCAAAAACCACTGCTGCAATCTGCCAAGCGGTCAGTTTTTCTTTATAGAGCAGACAACCGAACAGCACCATAACCAAAGGCAACAAAAAATACCCAAGGGATACTTCTAGCCCACGACCATTGATTGGTCCCCATAAAAATAACCACAGTTGCGTGGTGCAGAGTAACGAACTAAAAATAAGCCAAATTAAAAATGTGGGTTGTAGTCGAATACGTTGAAAAATTTCACGTACATATTTCAGATCACCCGACCACCACATAAATAACGTTAAAAAGGGTAAAGTCGACAACATTCGCCATGCAAATGTTTGCTCACTGTCCAGAGGCTGTAAAAATTGGGTATAAAAATATAAGACACCAAAAGTGACAGATGCCAAAACAGACAAAATAACGCCTTTAAACATCTTTCACCTCTAGATCTATTCAAACACGATTATATCGGGTATCTCATTTAAAAACCTCAATAAAGCATATTATTCACGTTATTTTTAAGCAACCATGAATCATCTGACAATAAAAAACCATGCCGAAGCATGGTGTTTTCGAACAACATTGGGTTAAAAGCAGTCGTTATTCTGCTGCTTTATCCGTTTGCTGGGTTTTAATGAGATCACTTAAATCATAACCCACAGATTTTGCGTAATTTAGGTATTCAGTGACCACTTGCTCGTCAGGATGTGGTGTACGAGACAATACCCACATATATTTACGTTTAGGCTCACCAACTAAGACAGTTTGATAATTTTCATCCAGTTTTAATACCCAGTAATCACCACGACCTACAGGCAACCAGCGAATCGCACTTGGCAAGAAGCTGACTTTTAATTTGCTATTCTGTGGCGCATTTTGTACAAATGCTTCACCCACCGATTGATTTAATTTTCCATCTTTTCCATAACAACGATTATCGACATCGACATTGCCATTTTCATTTAAGGTATACGTCGCTGTGACATCACGATCACATTTATTTTGGAAATAAAGTGGCTTACGTGCCACTTCGTACCATTTGCCTAGGTATTTATCCAGTTCAACTTTTTCAACAGTCGCTAGAGGCTCATTTTTAGCATATGCCATGGTCGCAGCACCCAAACCGACAAGTATTGCGCCGCCCGCTACGATTTTTGCAATGTTATATCCCGCTTTTGGAAGATTCTTCGCTGTCATAAATCACCTGTTATCGCTATTTTTGAAATAAAGTACTACAACAGATAAAATAACCACTCTCTAAAACGATTACTGTAGCGTTATGTAATGATTTTTGAACAACTTATTCCGTTTAAAATCATTGCAACATTTGCGCCTTTAATCTCAAAATTTCATCACGGAATCGCGCTGCTTGTTCAAATTGCAATTCTTTGGATGCTTTCAACATTTCTTTTTCTAGCTTAGCCATATGTTTAGCTAAAAGTTTCGGGTCTGCCAAAATATGGCGCTCATCTGCACTTAATGCTTTGGCTTGATCAGATATATTTGACTCGATTTGATCATCATTAAGAACTTCGCCATCATCAATATCTTTAAGATTTTGACGCACGGTTGAACGCGGCGTTATACCATGGTCCAAATTATATTGAATCTGTTTGGCACGTCTTCGTTCTGTTTCATCCATAGCTTTTTGCATAGAATCGGTGACCCGATCTGCATACAGAATCGCTTTACCTTTCACATTACGCGCCGCACGACCAATGGTTTGAATCAATGAACGCTCGGAACGTAAGAAACCCTCTTTATCCGCATCTAAAATCGCCACCAAAGACACTTCTGGCATATCTAGACCTTCACGAAGCAAGTTGATTCCGACCAAGGCATCATAAATACCTGAACGTAATTCATGAATAATTTTGACCCGTTCAACCGTATCAATATCTGAATGTAAATACGCCACTTTAATCCCATATTCTTTCAAATAAGAGGTTAAATCTTCCGCCATACGTTTGGTTAAAGTAGTGATGAGGACCCGTTCATTTTGTTCTTTCCTAAGATTAATCTCAGACAGCACATCATCGACTTGTGTTAACACTGGACGAATTTCAATTTCAGGATCCACCAATCCTGTTGGTCGCACCACCTGTTCTGCCACTTGTTGCGATTTTTCCAGCTCATATTTGGCTGGTGTTGCACTCACGTAAATAGTGGTTGGGATAATCCGTTCCCACTCTTCAAATTTCATTGGGCGGTTATCTAAAGCACTCGGTAAACGAAATCCATAATTGACCAAGTTTTCTTTACGTGAACGGTCACCTTTATACATTGCACCAATTTGCGGAACAGACACATGTGATTCATCAATAATCAGTAATGCATCTTCAGGAATATAATCAAACAACGTTGGCGGTGCTTCACCAGCTGGACGACCTGATAAATGACGTGAATAGTTTTCAATGCCGTTGGTATAACCCAATTGTTGCATCATTTCTAAGTCATAGCGTGTTCGTTGTTCAATACGCTGAGCTTCCAACAACTTATCGTTGGCTCTAAAAAATTCTAATCGCTCTTTTAATTCTTCTCGTATTGTACCAATTGCACGCTGTAAATTGTCTTTTGGCGTCACGTAATGGCTTTTAGGATAAATGGTGATGCGTGGCACTTTACGTACCATTTTTCCAGTCAATGGATCAAACCATTTAATCGAATCGACTTCATCATCAAACAGTTCAATACGAATGGCATTTTGATCTGATTCAGCAGGGAAAATATCTAAAATTTCGCCACGAATACGATAAGTCCCTCGTAAAAACTCAAGTTCATTACGGGTATATTGCATTTCAACCAAACGTCGAATCAGATCATCACGGCTGATACGATCTCCCTGCACAATGTGCAGCAACATGCTCATATATGCATTCGGATCGCCCAAACCATAAATTGCCGAAACCGAAGCAACAATAATCGCATCTTTACGTTCTAATAATGATCGGGTTGCTGAAAGGCGCATCTGGTCAATATGATCATTGATGGCAGAATCTTTTTCAATAAAGGTATCTGATGAAGGTACGTAGGCTTCAGGTTGATAGTAGTCATAATAACTGACGAAATATTCAACCGCGTTATTGGGAAAGAACGCCTTAAACTCACCATATAACTGCGCAGCCAAGGTTTTGTTATGCGCCATGACAATGGTCGGACGCTGTAACTGTGAGATGACATTGGCCATGGTATAGGTTTTACCCGAACCCGTAACCCCTAACAACAATTGATCGTGATAGCCTTTTTTAATCCCTTGTACCAGCTTTTCAATAGCCTGTGGTTGGTCACCTGCAGGCTGATAATTCGTTACAAGTTCAAAAGGTCTTGCTTCACTCACAATAATCATCTCTTCAATAGTTAGCGCTTGAGTTTAACAGAACTCCACAAATGAATTGTTCTGCTTTAACCAAATAAATAATTGGGTTGGATTGTTTATATTCAAGTAAATTCACTTGACCCTAACACAATTCAATAGCACCATAAACAAAAGCCCATTTAAGATGTGAAATCGAATGACTTATCACTACCATGATGAAAGCATTATCAAAAGCTTAGCGGAAGACACGACCTTTGTTTTCGGCAGTAATTTGGCGGGGACACATGCTGGGGGCGCAGCAAAAATTGCACTTCAACATTTCGGAGCAATCAAAGGTGTTGGTCGTGGTTGGGCTGGGCAGAGTTATGCCATTCCAACCATGAATGAACATTTACAACAAATGCCTTTATCGCAAATAGAAAGTTATATTGATGATTTTAAAATTTATACTAAAAATCATCCTAAAATGAAATATTTCATCACGGCAGTAGGCTGTGGTGTAGCAGGTTACAAAGTCGAAGAAATTGCTCCAATGTTCAAAGGCATTTCCCACAATGTGATTTTCCCAATTTCATTTCGACCATTTGTAGAAAAAACTCTGCCTAAACTTACTCAGCATTTATTGCATACCTTTATTCATGAAGATGTGATTTTTAATCCCAATCCAGAACAAGCGATTCAAGGCTTAAATTTAACTGATGCAGAAAAAAGCTTAGCCACCATTGTTATTAATACACCAATGTACCCTACGGACAGCAATGGACGAGATCGCATCTTTGAAATTGAAGATATTGTGCATAGTTTGAAGGCTAAAATTCCAGACTTTAATCATGATGCTGAAAGCTCGAAAACCATTGGTGGCGTAGTCTTGGCTCTATTGGAACTTTATCATCTCAATGAGCAAGATTTCATCGATGCTTGGACAGCTAAACGTGAGATCTCACCACCACGCGCCGCTCATCATGCCAAAAGATAAAGCGTAAAGATGCAATAGGTGGTTGATTTTTATTCAATCACCTATATGATCAAGAATAGGGTCTGTTGTCATTTCACAAAAGCTAGTAACGACAAACATTTTTTGCTGGTACAAGAGATGTTTAACGCATTTGAGTGATTCCAAAAAAGCAAATATTTTGTATTGTTTTAGCCTAAAACATAATTGATGTCTGAAATATCAACAAATCCTAATGTGCAAGTATAATGAGCCAGAATAATGAGAGTGTTTGATTTTGGGGAGTTGAATGGAAAATTTAGATTTTCGAATCTTTGATTTATCCCCTATTCCCATGTGGATACAGGATTATAGTGGCGTCAAAAAAATCTTTGATCAATGGCACCTAGATGGGATTGAAGATATTAAAGCTTATATATTAGAGCAACCAAGCCGACTATTGCCTTGTTTAGCCACCATCCAAACAACACGTATTAATCGAAGCACCTTAAAACTTTATGAAGCCAATAATTTAGAAGAAATTTTAGCAAATTTTGCCAAGTTTCATTTTGAAGAAATTACCCTTCCTCAAGCGCATTTTTTTGCTGGATTATGGGAAAAAAATGATGACTGCTTTTTTGCACCCATTAATTACACCTGTACAGGTCGACAAATTGATGTACAACTTCGGGCGCATGTTATTCCTGGTTATGAAGATACATGGGAAAAAATACTACTCACCACTGAAGATATAACTCCCTACCAACATGCAAGACGTTTTGCTGAAGCCATATTTATGCATTCACCCACAGCACTTTGGGTAAAAGATTGCCATAAAATAAAACAGTGTTTCGATCAACTTAGACAAAAAGGGATCACCCATTTAGATGCTTATATTGAACAGCATCCAGATTTTTTACGACAGTGTTTTGAACTCACCGTGTCTAAAAATGTAAATGAAGCATTACTGCATCTGTTTAAGCTTAAAGATCAGCAAGATTTTGATCGCCATATTCAATCCTTATATGCACAAAATAATTATCAAAATTTTTATTATGAACTCATGCATTTATGGAATGGGCAACATGATTTGCAACGTGAAAGTGAGTATACCTTAAAAGATGATGCGGTCATCTTTGTAGTAGAACAGCTCAATATTTTTCCAGATGCTGTAGAGAGTTGGTCCACCATACAGGTGGCCTATACCAATTTGACCGAACGAAAAGAATTGGAAAACCATTTAAAATATTTAAGCCAATATGACCAACTCACCCAATTACACAACCGCACTTTTTTTAATGAAGAAATTGTTCGTTTGCAAACAAAAAAAGTACAGCCATTCGCATGCATATACATGGACCTCAATGGATTAAAAACATTAAATGATGTACAAGGTCATCATCATGGTGATTTATTACTCAAACGTTTTGCCAATATTTTGATTGATACCATTCACCATAAACCCTACAGTGCTTCTCGCGTTGGTGGTGATGAATTTGTCATCTTAATGCCCTATGCAACTGAACTTGATGCATTAAGTTTATTACAAGAAATTGAAAATAGAATTGTGCTAGAAAACTCCCACGATCCACGTATTATGATCAGTGTGGCTTCGGGTATCGCATGGACCAATGAACATGAAAATATAGAAAACCTAATACGCACTGCGGATCAAAATATGTATATCGTGAAAAAGAATCACTATAAAATAAGACCTTATTAACTCATCATAAATTTATTTTTCAAAACAAATTACACAATTAAAAATTTGAACAATCAGTCAAACAATTATTTTCAAGAAACAACGTGAAAATGCATTAAAATTATCATTAATAAAAATAAAAGTGATTTATATCACAATAAATGATCTATTGTGTATTTGCTATCACGTTGTTTTTGATGATATATTTTCCACAATTAAAACATATAAAAATGGTTGGATTTACAAATGGAGAGCTTTGATTCTTCAATATTTGAATTATCTCCTATTCCCATGTGGTTAGAAGATTTTAGTGAAGTAAAAAAACAATTTGATATTTGGAAATCTGAAGGTGTTACTGACTTAAATCGTTTTCTTCACGAAGATCTATCACGTGTCACTGATTGTGCCCATCTGATTAAAATATTAAAAGTTAATCAAAAAACATTAGATCTATTTGAAGCCGAAAATTTAGAACATTTATCACAAAATCTAGACATTATTTTTCAACAAGAAATGTTCGAAGCACATATTTTTGAATTGGTCGCACTTTGGGAAGGTAAAACAGAATTTTCTAGCACAACTCACAATTATACAATTTCTGGTAAACGCTTAGATATCAAACTTCGTGCGGTGGTTTTACCAGGTGCAGAACAACGCCTAAATCGCATTTTATTGACCACTGAAGACATCAGTGACTACATGAATGCTTGTCGTTCAGAAATAGCCAACCGCCAACTTGCAGAAGCACGCTTTATTTATTCGCCAACATCATTGTGGGTAGAAGATTTTAGCCGCGTCAAATCACGCATGGATACATTAAAAAAAATAGGAATAG
This sequence comes from Acinetobacter shaoyimingii, assembly GCF_011578045.1. Classification (NCBI taxonomy): domain Bacteria; kingdom Pseudomonadati; phylum Pseudomonadota; class Gammaproteobacteria; order Moraxellales; family Moraxellaceae; genus Acinetobacter; species Acinetobacter shaoyimingii. Next base: position 1,407,960 of record NZ_CP049801.1, on the reverse strand, counting down.
AAGACTTTAATACGTTCTTAGATGTGCATCCAGATTTTATCCAGCAGTGCATTGAAGACATCGTATTGCTTGATGTCAATCAAGCGACTTTAGATTTGTTTAAAGCAACGAATAAAGACGAAATTTTTAGAAATACAGCCAAAGTTTTCACCAAAGAAATGCATCAAACTTTTAAAGAACAATTGATTGATCTCTGGGATGGCAAAATTCATCATCAACGTGAAGCCGTCAACTACGCACTAGATGGCTCAATCCGCTATGTTCTACTGCAATTTACTGTCTTTCCAGGTTATGAAGATAACTGGGGATTAGTACAACTTGCATTAACTGATATTACTGCCCGTAAAAAAGCTGAAAGTTACTTAGAATATTTGGGCAAACATGATGTTCTGACCAAACTCTATAACCGTTCTTTCTTCACTGAAGAGTTAAATCGATTAGAACGCTCGATGGTACGTCCTGTTTCAGCAATTTTTATTGATATGAATAGCGTCAAAGAAATTAATGATAATCATGGACATGATGCAGGTGATGAATTGCTGCGAAGAATGGGGAATATTTTAGATCGCACCATTAATCACACCAACTATACAGCATCACGTATAGGGGGTGATGAATTTGTAATTCTAATGCAAGGTGCCGATGAGAACGCAGTGACCACGATTATAATGACCATGCAAGAGTTGCTCAATATTGATAATCAGTATTATTCAACGCGCCCCATCAGCATATCTTTTGGACATGCCACCACGCATGGCGATGAAAAAATTGAAGACATGTTAAAACGAGCAGATCAAAATATGTATGTGCATAAGAAACAATATTATGAATACCTTGAATCGATGAATGCATCTTAATCAAAATTATTGTAATGAAATAAAACCAACTTCAAGTACTCGATAAAAAAAATAGGTGCTTATCGCACCTATTTTTTATCTTTTACCAAACGAACGACGAGTACCACGAGGTGGCATCCATGTACGATCAGCATACTGTTCAGGTTTAGGACGTAAACTCTCAACTTCTTCGTCAGCAGCTTTAGCATCTTTTGCACTTAAAATTGGAAAAGGCAACTTCACTACAGGCTTTTTCTTGGGAGATTTTGCGGTACTCATTTACTTAACTCAACTCAATCTATGCGGTATTGTACGAAAAAATCATGATTTTTGCGAGTCTCACAGTTTTTTTGATTTGTATATCTTCATTTAAACTAAGATTTTATATTTTTTCGTGTTTTTTTGACATTTTGCTTAGATATTGGGCGACGTGTAGCGCATTTTTGATATAAGATAGTGTGCTTTTTATTTTTAATCCCCCCATAAGAAGGAATACTGCCGTGGACGTACGTCTCTCTGATCGTGTAAATGCCATCAAACCGTCCCCAACACTTGCTGTAACCAATAAAGCAGCAGAGTTAAAAGCTGCGGGAAAAAATGTTATTGGTCTAGGCGCTGGTGAACCGGATTTCGATACTCCGCAACACATCAAAGATGCTGCTATTGCAGCGATTAATAACGGTTTTACCAAATATACTGCTGTTGACGGTACTCCTGGTCTTAAAAAGGCGATTATTGCGAAATTAAAACGTGATAATAATCTTGAATATGCTGCAAACCAAATTTTGGTTTCTTGTGGTGGTAAGCAATCATTCTTTAACTTAGCTTTAGCTTTGTTAAACAAAGGTGATGAAGTGATCATCCCTGCACCTTACTGGGTAAGTTATCCAGACATGGTGATTATTGCTGAAGGTACACCTGTTATTGTGAAATGTGGTGAAGAACAACGTTTCAAAATTACCCCTGCTCAATTAGAAGCTGCAATCACTGACAAAACTCGTTTAGTGGTGTTGAACAGCCCATCTAACCCTACAGGTATGATTTACACCAAAGAAGAATTATTGGCGCTAGCTGAAGTTCTACGTAAATACCCTGAAGTACTTGTTGCTTCTGATGACATGTACGAACCAATCCGTTGGAATGACGAATTCTACAACATCGCAACTGTTGCACCTGATCTTTACGACCGTGTAATCGTGCTTAATGGTGTGTCTAAAGCCTATGCAATGACTGGCTGGCGTATTGGCTATGCAGCGGGTCCTGCTAAGCTGATTGGTGCAATGAAAAAAATCCAATCTCAATCAACTTCAAACCCAACTTCGATTTCACAAGTTGCTGCTGAAGCTGCATTGAATGGTCCTCAAGACGTTCTTGAGCCAATGATTGAAGCATTCAAACGTCGTCATGATTTAGTGGTTAAAGGCCTAAATGACATCAACGGTATTACTTGCTTACCTGCTGATGGTGCATTCTATGCATATGCAAATATTCGTCCATTGATTCGTGTAAAAGGTTTGAAATCTTGCACAGAATTCTCTGCATGGTTATTGGAAGAAACTGGCGTTGCTGTTGTTCCTGGTGATGCATTCGGTTTAGGCGGTTATATGCGTATTTCTTATGCAACTGCTGATGAAGTACTTGTTGATGCGCTTGCTCGTATCAAAAAAGCTGCTGATTCAATCGAAGGCGTTGATGCTGCGATCGCTTCTATTGCTGCTGAAAAAAAATAATTTAAGCCATTTATTAAGCTTAAATCAAAAAACCCGCAATACTTGCGGGTTTTTTTATGGAAAATAATAGACAAATTCAAAATTAAACAAAATGTGATCATTGTCACATTTATTTAAAATTTACTACATATTTGACATAGATTATTTTTCACGTAAATATTAAAATCACTTCCAGAACATAATTTTAATTATAATTAATGGTAAAACAATGCGTTATAAAGTTATAGATGTGTATAAACAAGAAAACATTGAACACTATATTGCTCAATGTTTAAAAACCCAATCTCCAAAATTTATCGTGGTACAAAGCCCGCGTATATTATGCAAAGGCCTTGATATCATTGATGTGAATGATGCAATTTCTAGTGCAACATGGGCAACAGGTGAATCTATAGATATGCACGTGCTAAAGTTCGCAGATTGTCTAGACAAAATCTTTGAATCTGACCATTGAGTTCTTATTCTTTCTTTAACCTGCAATTGACATCGGTATGATGTCAATTTATTTTTAATGTAAGTTCCCTTTTAGAACTATATTACAAATAGGATATGCAAATAATGAATCCACTACAAATGACCGGATTAGAACTCCTACAAGCCATGGCTGATGGAAAGATTCCACCGGCTTCAATTAGTCAAACCATTCCAATGAAACCGACTGAAATCCAAGAAGGACAAATCACATTTTTAGTGCAAGCTGATGATCGCCATCTCAACCCGCTTGGTGGTGTTCACGGTGGTTTTGCTGCCACTGTCCTTGATACCGTCACTGGTTGTGCAATTCATACTGTTTTAGAGGCAGGTGTAGGTTATGGCACCATTGATTTGAATATCAAAATGTGTCGCCCTATTCCCAAAGACAAGGAACTCACCGCCATTGGTTCAGTCATTAATGTCAGTAAAAATTTAGCCATTTCTGAAGGTAAAATCGTGGATGAAACAGGTAAACTTTATGCACATGGCACGGCTACTTGTATGATTATTCGAGCTTAATGCCATTTATTTCTGCTGATTCAACACATCAAAAATTTAGGCTAAAATACCAGCAAGACATTAGCCTCAGGATTTGCATGATCATTTGATGATGCAAATCCAAATAGTTAATTAAACGCTATTTTAAACGTGCATGTATTTCAGCAATATACTCTCCCGGAAATTGAACCATCGCTGATTCACGCGCTTCAGTCTGAACAGGATTGACTAAAATTTTGGCGCCAGCTTTTTGTGCCTTATCCAATGTTTCATTTAAATTTTGGACTTCAAAACCCGTTGTTTCGCGTCCATAAGGAAATGGTAAATGTCCATCGGTCACAAATACGGTCATCTTGCCAAAATTAGATTCAATACGTATCCGTCGATAAAACTCATTCGGACGACCAATCTCAATACCTGCAGCGCGTGGGTGATCAGACACGACTTTGCCTTGAGTGAAATTGACAAATTTTTTCACAAAACTGTTCACCGCTTCAGGTGAAACATAAACGCGACTTTCGGGAATGGTTTGCAATGGTTCAAAATCAGGAATGGTTTCAATCCAATACAGCTGACTGGTGAAACCGCCTGGCCAACGAATCACAGCATCACGCCCTGCCAGATCTGTAAAAGGTGCAACAATGATCTCAGCGCCATTTGAACGTGCAAACTGTACTGCCCGATCAAAATCTTTGACCAAATACCCTATACTTTCACTTCCAAATGGATAAGGCACAGGGGTTTTAAACCCAAATACAGATAAAGTCCCTACGGGTGACAACACAAATTGCGACATGGTTTGGCTTGGGGTTGGGGTAACTTGATAGACACCCTGCTCTGATTTAGTACCACCAAATGTTGCAATAAAACTATCTGTAAACTGATCAAAGTATTCAGGTTTAACATAAACATGTGTAGCGTTAAACAAGGGCGAAACAGCTAGACTAGAATTTTTTTCAAATGTATTTCGTTTACCCAAAACTTTCTGAATAAACGAAGTATTTCCATTCAAAAGCATTTCACTTAATGTAAAACTGCTTGCAGGTTTTGCCACAGCTTGCTGTGTTATTGCAGCATGCCCCATCAACAACATTGTGCTCAATGTCAGTGTAAATATCCGTTTACGCATCTCAAATTCCTTACATCTAAAAATTTATAACCTTGAACCTTCAACATCGAACTTTTCATTTATTGCTATTCACCTAAAAGAGAAATTTCACAATAACCACCAAACAGATCAAATGTTCTAGCCTTTAGTAAGCTTCAATGTTCATGATCACTGATAAAGTTGAGGAGTACACATTACAAACCACATAGCAAAATATGATTTAAATCACATAACAAAACATAACGCGAACTCCATCACAATTACAAATTATATTTAAATGAAAATTCAATAAAATTGTTAATGTTTAAAAACCAATGTGAAATTTACTTGTTATTGCAAGGTGTTTATAAAATGATTACACAATCAAAAAAAAGACATTAAAGTCCCTCTCAATGTGTACATTGTCTATATGTTGCTCCCAATACACTGAAAGCTCGCAAACAGCACTAGGGAAGAAGAAAAATGGCGCATCATATTTTATTAGTCACATGGCGTGAATCTTCAAAAGCATATGAGAGTTTTATACAGCTCAAAAACCAACAAAACATAAATATTAATCAAGTAATAGTTGTTAAACGTGCTGATGACGGTAGTATTCAAATACAAGACAATCAAGGAAATGATGTCGATTCAAATACATTGTTTGGTGGTCTTTTCGGATCGCTGATTGGTATATTGGGTGGTCCACTGGGTGTATTACTTGGATTTAGTACGGGTGCTTTGGTTGGCTCACTGAACGATGCAGATGAATTTGACGAAAATTCAGCAGTTTTATCAAAAATCAGTCAATTACTTCCGCTCGGTGAAACAGCACTTTTTGTCGACTTAGAAGAGGAAGATGAATCTATTGCAGATGAATATCTTGCTACCACTCATGCCACAGTATACCGCTGGGATTACGACGAAGTTGAAGCTGAAATTGAAGCGTCAGTCGAAACTTGGGACGAAGTTAAACGTCTAACCAATGTCGCACTAAAACAACAAAAGAAAGATGAAAATAAAGTCAATCGAAAAAAGAAATGGCAAGAATTCACATCAAAATTTCATAATCAATAAATTTAAGTTATCCATGTAAGCCCCTTCTCTTGCGCGATATATGGCTCAAGAATGACAAATGACAGCATAAATTTTAATTGATCAAGAAATGTTTTATGAAAGTGATCGATTGATTCAATGGATTTAAAACACCATTTTTTAAGCTTATTCAAACGCTTTATAAGGTCGCATAATTATAAAATTATGCGACTCATCAAAATTTCAAAATAACCAGTTCATATCATGATCATTATCTTAAATTATTTTGATCATCATCCTGAATATTCTGGGAATTCATGACATTCACCTTCATTTGGTCCAACCTCAATTCCCTCAATTTAGCATCCCATACCACTAAACGCTTACAAGTAATGGCCTCTGCACGGCTCACTTGTGTCATATCCTGACCACAAAAAGCACCACCAACAGTGAGCCAAAGCTCTTGTTTTGGGTATTTAACTGTTAAATCTTTGGGTTCAGAATCTTTAGCATTAGAGGATGTTTGATCATTGATTAATTTTTGTGAATTTCGATACTGCTGATCAAATAATTTAGGGTCTTGCACTTTCGTCGTTTCATTCTTTAAATTTGCAACTGCCGTCTTACTCTCAAGCAATGCATAATCCAACATAGGATGATCAAAAATTCGTTTCGTCACCCCGCCTTCTAGAGTCGCAAAAACAGAGATTTGTCGTACATCGTTATGGGATGAAGCATGATCATCGCAACGAATCAAATGTGGTTCAAGAATATATTCTGGCTGATCATCCCCCCATATATTGGCAACTTTGATCAGTTTTTCAAGCTGAAGCTGTTCATGGGCTGAGCAATGTTGCAACCTCAATTGAATAAACTCAAGTACTTGTTTCGGATAAATAGCGTTCTTATCTGAAACAGTCAAATCTTCGATCTCCCCCTGATCTGAATGCGCTACGGGTATATTCGATGAAGACAGATCTTTTTCAGTTGGTTCAACACTAACAGCTTCCGTAGAATCATGAGATTTGTCCTGACAACCCGTCAATACACACACCAAACACAGCACATAAAAAGTTTTTTTCATTGTCTAAGGAGCAATTTATTATGATTAGATTTCAATCTAATCAATCATTAAGTTTTATTCAATCAAAATATTAAATTGCCGATTTATATGACTGTAGCGTATGAGAGGTAGCGGCTGGCCGTGATATCGACTTAAATAAACAATACAATTTAAATAACTGTTCTATGTGAACTTCCTGACTTTGTTTTGTGCACTCTGACCACCCTAAAGCAATAGTCTGATTTGAAAATAAATGACCTTCAATTTTATAAAGATGATACACACCTGCAATTTCAGATGGATCATTCAACACGTCAAATAATGAATCGGACTTTGTTTCGACGACAAACTTATGACCTAACCAAAGCTGTAAAAGATCGCCTAAATACAGTTTTTGTTTTTCAAACGGCCAGACATGAATATACGCACCTTCAACTTCGGTATAGTACTGATCTGAGTTTGATAAAATTTGAAGGTATTGCGTTTGATAAAAAGCGAAATTTGAAAAAATTTGAGAAATTTTGAGCGTCTGCATGCGCTGTCTCCTGTTTAGCCATTTTAGTGCTGGCAAGTTGGTTGTAAATCCACACTGTCTGAAGTTCATTCAAACACTTTATCTGCCTTTCAATTTAGCAAGCATGGTCTTGCTAAGCAAGACTTTTTCAAAATATTCAGCTTTTTGCTTAAATAAAAAACACTTAAACAGATATTCTTTAAAACAATGTTGTTTTAGCTTGACCCTTGGAGAAATCCCCTTATAATCGCACTCAGATTCTCCAATAGCTCAGTCGGTAGAGCGACGGACTGTTAATCCGCAGGTCCCTGGTTCGAGCCCAGGTTGGAGAGCCAAATACCAAAAAGCCCACGCATAATGACGTGGGCTTTTTTTTGCACTGCATATCTGAGAGATATTTGGCATCAACCTAAAATTGCACCGAGATAATAAAGAACGATCCACGACAACATCACACATAACAAGTCTTAAAAAATGAAATAGCTCTAAAAGCTTTACAATTTTTAAAAACGTGCCTGCTGATAAAAACACAAAAGCACGAACAACCAATCATTCACACACAAACTTAATTTTTTTAAAATCGATAAACATAAGCACAAGATAGTGATTTCTAAAGATTTATTCCAATTAATAAAACAGACAAAACAAAATCAATCACTTAAAAAAATTCAAAATCAGTTTAAATGCATTGAATTGGATAACCAATAACCAACTATCAACAACCCATACTTTAGCCAAATCACATCACTTTTAAGTATGCCTTAAATTACAAGCGCTCCAACACCCTATTTTTGAGAACATTAATACGTAATTTTTTGTGTATTTTTGTTGAATTTAAAACGCAAAAATATTGTATTTTTCTCATAAAATAGGACCTAAAAAGATGATTTCAATAAATATTTGATTGCACATTATGCAAAACTGAAATTCAATCTTAGTCATTTTTATAAAATAAATTCAGCCATTTACTTATTTAATGTAACTTAACAGATTGTACTTACAACACCATATTTAGTCTCTTATATTTTAGAAAATCTAATTTTTCCACAATAAACTCATGTGTTTTTTATCACACAATATAATATTCAGATGATTTTCATCACATCAAAACTCATGCAATATACTCTAAAAGCAAGCAAAACCAATATAACAATCATCTAATTAACTGTAGTAATCAAACAAAAAAAATGGTGAAAATGAATGAAAATAAAATTTTTATATACACTATTAAGCATAGGTATCGGCAGCTCACTGATCACAGCTTGTGGAAGTTCCGATGAATCTAATGATCATGCCGTAAGTGCCAATCCTAGTTCAGCTACTGCAAAAAATATGTTGAGCAAAACCGAAAAGGAAATGATCGCCGTACTCTCAACAAGACCAGATTTAATCACTGATGGTGATGTTCTTCTTCAACTTGACCTACCAGCTGATACAAATGCAAATGAAGTTAAAATAACTTTAAATGGCAAAGACATCACTTCAGCATTTCAAAATCAAGCCCAAACTGCACTGATCAGCAATTTAGTCATCGCCGACAATCAACTGATTACTGAAACCAGCCAATACATACAACATCTGACATTGAAAAATCACGATACACGTGGTCCGCTGATTTCTGGACCACAACTGAATCCTTGGACCTGTAAATATCCATCTGAGGATGCGTTCTGTTCACAACCCGTAAAATACAATTATTACTACCGCAATCGACTCGGACAAATTAAAACTTACGACCCAAACGCCCCCCCCTCATCAAACGCTATTGCAACAACCACGACCGATCAAGGTATCAGCCTGCCCTTTATCGTACGTGAAGAAGTCGGCTATCAAAATCGTGATGAATACCGTATAGCTGTACTTTTTGATCCACAAAAAACTTGGAGCACACTGTCTCCACAACCACAATTTAACCATAAACTCATCATCGCCCATGGACATGGTTGTGACAATGATTACCGCTCAGGTACAGCACCTGATGTCATTCAAATCGACCGTGATAATTTAACACCTGATTTAACGGTAGACGCCTTAGGTCAAGGTTACGCCGTATTATCAGCATCATTAGCACACAGTAATCACAATTGTAATATCGCTGTTCAAGCTGAATCTCTGCTCATGGCAAAAGAGCGTTTTATCGAGCAATACGGCACTTTGCGCTATACCATTGGTCAGGGCTGTTCAGGTGGTTCTTTAGTGTCCCAATCTGTCGCCAATGCATATCCAGGTATTTATCAAGGTCTTTTGGTGACGTGTTCTTTTCCAGACACCTGGAGCACCGCAACACAATTTGTTGATTATCATTTAATGATTCATTATTTTAAAAATTGGAAGACTCGCTTACGCTTTCTACCTTCTCAAATTGCCCATGTCCAAGGTCATATCTCAGAGATCAATGGGCTAGTGAGTGAGCGTGCTCAGTTTGATGTTGTCCGACCTAATCGAAGCTGCAAAGGGTTAACAGAGGAGCAACTTTATCATCCCGACACCAATCCAACAGGTTCGCGTTGTACCATTCATGATGCAGCAATCAATCTATTTGGTCCTAGACCACCCGAAATCTGGACTGAGAATGAAAAAAAAATTGGACACGGTTTTGCTGGTTTAGCTATGGATAATGTTGGCGTTCAATACGGTTTAGACTCTTTATTAAAAAATAAGATTTCTGAGGAACAGTTTGTTGTACTCAACGAAAAAATTGGTGGCATTGATATCGACATTAATGCGACCCCAGAGCGTGTAGAAGCAAACTATACTGCTTTAAACAATGCATATCGAACAGGTTCAATTAATGTTGCGAACAATTTAAATAAAGTGGCGATCATTGACTGTCGTGGACCAGATCCAGCTGCGTTCCATGACTCTTATCGTGCTTTTGCCGTTCGTGCGCGTTTAGACAAGGCACATGGTCACCATAATAATCATTTGATTTATGGTGGGAGCACTCCTTTAATTGGTGATTTTAAATGTCTTGATATCAGCTTAAAAGATATGGATCAATGGTTGTCTCAGGTTGAAAAAGACAATAGTGCCCTTCCGATTGACCAGAAACTGACGGCCAATAAACCGAGTCAACTTGGTGATTCATGTATTATTGCTGGCATCATTAGCCGTAAAAAACTCTGCAATGAATCAATCCTGCCAGTATACCGCACACCACGAATGGTGGCGGGTGACAGTATCAGTACTTATCATGTTAAATGTCAGCTCAAACCACTACTTCAGTCAGATTATGGCAGTAAAGTACGCTTTAGCAATGATCAATGGAATCGATTGCAAGCTGTATTTCCAAAAGGTGTATGTGACTTTAACCAAGAACCTGTTGGTTTTGCCAATACCATTCCATGGATGACTTATCAAGATGCAAATCAACAGGTCATTTATGGTGGCACGCCAATGAGCCCAGTCAGCAAAAAATCTGCGCGTGGTTGGGCTGCGCCTGCATTTGAACTATTTTGATTGTTTGCATAAAAAAACCCTCATTTTGAGGGTTTTTTTATCATGTTATTTATGCAGCTTTGACTGGCACACCACTATGAAATCTAAATAAATCATCTGGTGATAAAATCAGATTTTTTTCCACTTCACGAATATGCTCAATGCGGTTTTCTATATCCTCTTCAGGATTTTTGAGTTTTGCTGTTTTTGCTACATCTAAAGCCAATGTCAAATAGTCTTCATAGTGACGAGATTCAGACTTTAATAAGTACTTGTAATAACGCCCCAACTCTTCATCAACCAATGGAGAAAGCGCATAGAAACGCTCACAAGATCGAGCCTCTACAAATGCGCCAATGATTAGAATATCAATCAAGGCTTCAGGTTCATAGGTTCGAACTTCTTTACGTAACCCGCCTGCGTAGCGGCCTGCACTTATCGACTGCCACTGTTGACCACGTTTAGTCATCAATTCCAATACTTGTTCATAATGAAGCATTTCTTCACGAACCAATTGTGCAAGTTTCACTTGTAAATCTGTAAAAAAACTATAGCGAAACATCAGGTTCATTGCTGTTCCTGCTGCTTTCTTTTCACAGTTGGCATGATCTTGCATCAAGAGATCAAGATTATTGACTGCTTCATCTAACCAAGCTTGCGGTGTTTTACATCCTAAGAACCCTACAACAGGTTGCATAAGATCGACATATTTTTGATTCAGCATCTTTCTACATTCATTTCACTGCAGCATGAATTGCTGCTTTCATATCTTTAACAGCTTGCGCCAATCCAACAAAAACACTTTCAGCAATAATCGAATGACCGATATTCAGCTCATGAATTTGAGGAATTGCAGCAATCGGTGCAACATTGTCCAGATTCAAACCATGTCCTGCATTGACCACCAGACCTTTTGATACGGCATATTCGGTGCCTTTCACAATGCGCTCTAATTCAGCTTGTTGCTCTGCAGGCGTATGGGCATCTGCGTATGCACCCGTATGAAGTTCAATCGTTGGTGCACCACAAGCAACAGCTGCATCAATTTGCGCAAAGTCTGCATCAATAAATAACGACACATCACAACCAATTGCAGTCAATGCTTGCGTGGCTTTTTTAACATCTTCAAAATGACCAATGACATCCAACCCACCCTCAGTAGTCACTTCTTGACGCTTTTCTGGAACAAAACACACATGATGTGGTTTAATTTCTAAAGCGAATGCAACCATTTCATCTGTTACAGCCATTTCAAGATTCATACGCGTCTTCAATACTGGACGCATACGACGCACATCATCATCATGAATGTGACGACGATCTTCACGCAAATGTAAGGTAATGCCCTCTGCTCCTGCTTCTTCACAGATCAATGCTGCTTTAACAGGATCGGGATAGTTAGTTCCACGCGCTTGACGAAGTGTCGCAACATGATCGATGTTCACACCCAACAATGCAGCCATAACATTTTCCTAATTGGTTTTTGGTTGAGAATTTTGAATCCAGAGTTGTCGACTTTTGAGAGGTCTATCTCCCAACAATGAAGCAATCATCTGTCGATAAAGTTTAGTCAATAATTGTAACTGCTCAGCATTAAAATCTGTACCTTTTTCATAGCTAGACATTGAGAGAATCTGCTCTCCAAGCAAGGTGCCACTTGCTGAATGCGATACAGGTATAAAGCCGTCATTGAGCTGAAATTGATATTTTTGTGTTACTAAAATTGGTTGTTGCTGTGCATCAACATTAAAATCAATGGCATAGCCCAATTCACCAAGCAAGACAAATTCAAATTGTCTTAATATCTGTTTGAGAAATTGATTTTGAGATGTTTGTTCAGCTAAATGCTGTAAATGATTTAAAGTCAAATGATATTGCTGAAATGTTTCAGGCATAGGTTCTTCTAAAGGACACAATCTCAGAATAATTTCATTTAAATAAAATCCTGAAAAAAATGCATCACCATAGAAAAAAATAGGATGATTTAAAATTTCTAACTTGGTGAAGTTCTTAAGCTCAGATTTGCCTGTTGCTTGTAAGGTAATGGGTTGATATTGAGGGGGTGGCATTTGCCTCAAAATCCCATCCATTCGCCCATACTCTTCTGTAAATAAATGAACGATATGACTTCGCTCACGATATTTACGATGATGGATCAAATAACCATGTAGAGATTCATTACGCATAGATGATCACTTAATCATCTTGTGAAATTATTTTTTGATGAGTTTTGGCGTTTTTTAAATCTTTTGGGTCATCTTGTTTTTCTTCACGATCGGGAATAACAGCACCTACCACTGCAGCAGTGCCTTTCACTACACCTTTAGTGGTTTTATACGCCACTTTCACAGGAACCGTAACGATTTTATGAATACAGCCTTGCAACATGATTACACACGTTAAAACTGCCAATATTCGAATCATTACGGTTCACCTTGAGTCATATCAAACCAATATTAGATATCACTATAACCTAGACTTTTTAGTGCACGTTCATCATCAGACCATCCACCTTTCACTTTGACCCAAAGTGTCAGCATGATCTTTTGTTCGAACATTTTTTCCATGTCAGCACGTGCATCCATACCGATTTTTTTCAGTTTTGCACCTTTTTCACCAATCACAATGGCTTTTTGCCCTTGGCGATCAACAAAAATCGTTGCATCGATATACGTACAAGCTGGCTTCATACGACCAGTTTTTTCATTTAAAACAGCATCTTCAATTTTAAAAGATTCAATTTGAACCGTTAAATCGTATGGAAGCTCTTCACCTAACTGGCGCATGATTTTTTCACGAATCACCTCTGACGCCAAGAAACGTTCAGAGCGATCTGTTAATTGATCAAGAGAATATAGTGGTGGCTGGAACGGTAAGTAGTTTTCAATCGTATTTCGTAAATGATCTAAATTTGCCCCACGAAGCGCAGATACAGGAACAATCTCAGCAAAATTCATTAATTTTTGACGTTCTAAAATTAATGGCAATGCTTTGTTTTTATTTTCCAAAGTATCAATTTTGTTGATGACCAAAATGACAGGCATTTCAGCATTTTTAAGTTTTTCCAACACGAGGTCATCGTTTGGTGTCCACTTTTCTGCATCAACAACAAATAGAACCAAATTTACATCACGTAGTGCCGAGTGAGCTGCACGGTTCATCATTTTATTGATGGCACGTACTTCTTTCTTATGCATCCCCGGTGTGTCAACAAACACAGCTTGAGATTTTTCACGCGAATCAATTCCCACAATTTTATGACGTGTGGTTTGTGGCTTACGCGAAGTAATCGATAACTTTTGACCTAATATATGGTTCATTAATGTAGATTTACCTACATTTGGTCGACCAACAATAGCAACGAATCCACTTTTAAAGTCTTTCGGTATTTCTGTACCTTGTGAACTAAAAAAGTCATTGATTAGATCGTTAGCATTGTCGTTCGAGTCGTGATCAGCATCATTGTGATCGGAATGAGTCGTCATTAAGACTTGTGCTCCAAAATTTTTAAGATTTCTGCCGCAACTGTTTGTTCAGCAAAGCGACGGCTTGATCCTTCACCATATTTAACTGGCAATCCATCAACCAAGCATTCCACTTTAAAATGCTGATTTGGTGCATCACCTTGAATATCGACAACTTCGTAAATAGGGAGAGGTTTTTTACGTGCTTGCAAATATTCTTGTAAACGTGATTTAGGATCTTTGAGCTGATCTGTTGGTTCAATATGATCCAGATAAGGTTCATACCATTTCAAAACGATCTGCTGCAAAACATTTAAATCGTGACAATCTGTATAGATCGCACCAATAATGGCTTCAACGGTATCGGCCAATATCGATTCGCGATGATGTCCACCAGATTTTAATTCACCTGTACTCAGAATTAAACTCTGACTGAGTTTTAAATCATTGGCAATCTTGCCTAAAGCTTCTTGCCGAACCAAGGTCGCTCGCATACGTGTAAGTCGACCCTCATCCTCTTTGGGATAAGCCTCGTAAAGATAATTGGCGATGATCATCCCTAACAATGAATCACCTAGAAACTCTAGGCGCTCATAGTTGTATTTATGACTAACCGAACGGTGTGTCAGTGCAAGTTGAAGTAACTCAATATTCTTAAACTGATAACCAATGCGACCAATTAAGCGCGCATCATTGACTTTGAACTGACCTTTGATCAAAACTCTTCTCGAATGTTAAAATTAAATCAATATTCAGTAAGAACGGAACTCTTACCTCATATTGCTTAGACACAACTATACCATTTTCAGTACTGACTTGAGCAATATCATCAAATTTTAGATCTCTGATATTGTTCATTTCTAAACTTTTATCCATTTTTTCCACAAATTGATTTTCTGTGATATCTGATGAACTCGAAGAAATCAACTCCTCAATTTGCTTATTGACCACTCGATCATCCCAATAAGAAGGCCAAACAGCTGTGACCGCTTTGACCACAAAAGCCAAAGCAACCAACCCAACTAAAATCGTTAAATAAGAAGCACCTTTTTGATTTTTATACATTTTTATTGCCCAAATAATTCATTTTGATTAATCAATATGACCATTGCGACTGAATGAAGGTAATTTCAAACCAGGTTCTTTATGCATCCAAACATAGAATGCTTGCCCTGTTAAATTCTCTTCTGGTACGAATCCCCAAAAACGACTATCAGCACTTTGGTCACGGTTATCACCCATTGCAAAATATTGACCAGCTGGGACAGTCACTTCCCAACTCTGACCATTAGATTTTACAAAACGATCATTTTCTTTCGCAACAAAAGGCAACTCATTTTTCGTTTGCGCATAATTGAACTGCGCAACCAAAGTATTTTGGCCTTCTAGGTTACGAATCAAGTGTTTATGTTCACCCAGTGTCTCATAATGATACAAAGATTGCGGTGTGTCTAATACATCTTTTTCACGGCTAAATTGGGTTTGCTCAAGCGGTACTTTTTGATTATTAATCGTCAATTGGCCATTTTCGTAAACAATATGATCACCAGGCAACCCAACAACACGCTTAATATAACTAATGGTCGGCTGTGGCGGGTAACGAAATACGATGACATCACCACGTTCTGGTGTTTTTACATTGATAATTTTCGAATTAGTAATTGGTAAACGTACACCGTATTGGTACTTATTGACTAAAATATAATCACCTGTTTCTAAGGTCGGAACCATAGAATCAGATGGAATGTTATACGGCTCAAAGAAAAAAGATCTGAGAACTAAAACTACAGCCAAAACAGGCCAAAAGTCATATGCCCATGTAATGATGAAATTTTCATTTCCTTTACCCTTCGTTGCACGCTGTTTTAATACAAATTTATCGAGCAACCAGATGCCCAAGAAAATCAGCGTAGCAGGTACAAGAATTAAATTAAAATCAAAATCCATGGGCATATATCCTCAAATTATTATCTTTCTACTTTCAATACAGCTAAGAACGCTTCTTGTGGGATTTCGACACTACCCACTTGCTTCATACGTTTCTTACCTTCTTTTTGCTTAGACAACAATTTCTTCTTACGAGAAACGTCACCACCGTAACATTTAGCCAATACGTTTTTACGCATGGCTTTTACTGTTGAACGGGCAATAATTTGTGCACCAATCGCAGCCTGAATCGCAACATCAAACATTTGACGTGGAATCAAATCTTTCATTTTTTCAACAAGCGCAATACCACGATGACGGGCGTCTTGACGGTGACAAATCATGGCTAAAGCATCGACTTTATCACCATTGATAAGCACATCAACTTTAACCAATGAAGATGATTCAAAACGTACAAAGTTATAATCGAGTGAGGCAAAACCACGTGAACATGATTTCAATTTATCAAAGAAATCCATCACTACTTCAGCCATTGGTATTTCAAACGTGATTGAAACTTGGTTGCCCAAGAACTTCATATCTTTTTGTACACCACGACGTTCAACACACAATGTCATTACATTGCCAAGATATTCTTGTGGAACAAGGATATGACATTCAGCAATGGGTTCACGTAAATCTTCAACTGTTGATCCATCTGGCATTTTAGATGGGCTGTCCACATAGACTATGTCACCGTTTTTCATCACGGCTTCATAGATTACAGTAGGTGCAGATGAAATCAGGTCTAAATCGTATTCACGCTCTAAACGTTCTTGTACGATTTCCATATGCAGCATTCCTAAGAAGCCGCAGCGGAAACCAAACCCAAGCGCATCAGAACTTTCAGGCTCAAAAAATAACGCCGAATCGTTAATTTGCAATTTATGCAATGCTTCACGGAAAGGTTCAAAATCGCTTGAATCAATTGGGAATAAACCTGCATAAACTTGTGGTTTAACTTTTTTAAACCCAGGCAACACAGCAACTTCAGGCGTATTTGACAGTGTAATGGTATCACCCACTGGCGCACCAAAAATGTCCTTAATCCCTGCAATCACAAATCCAACTTCACCCGCTTCTAAGATGTCAGTTTCAGTGTGTTTTGGATTGAAAATACCTACAGATGTCACAATGTGCGTTTGACCCGTCGATTTTACAAGCATTTTGTCGCCCTTACGGATTCGACCTTCTTTGACGCGAACAAGTGATACAACGCCTAAATAGTTATCAAACCATGAGTCAACAATCAGTGCTTGAAGTGCAGCGTCACGATCACCGACTGGCGCAGGAATCACATTGACCAATGTTTCAAGAACACCCTCAATACCTAAACCTGTTTTAGCAGAACATGTTGGTGCTTCAGTCGCTTCAATACCAATAATGTCTTCAATTTCTTGAATAACACGCTCTGGCTCAGCTTGTGGTAAATCGATTTTATTGAGCACAGGCAAAACTTCTAAACCTTGTTCAATTGCGGTATAGCAGTTTGCTACAGATTGCGCCTCAACACCTTGTGCAGCATCAACAACCAATAATGCACCTTCACAAGCAGCCAAAGAACGAGAGACTTCATAAGAGAAGTCGACGTGTCCTGGTGTATCAATAAAGTTCAATTGGTATTCTTGACCATCTGAATGTTTATAGTACAACGTTACTGAAGCGGCTTTAATGGTAATCCCACGTTCACGTTCAATATCCATGGAGTCAAGAACTTGCGCTTGCATTTCGCGAGCTTGCAATCCACCACAGGTTTGAATAAAACGGTCGGCTAGAGTCGACTTTCCATGATCGATGTGAGCAATGATCGAAAAGTTACGTATGTTTTTGATATCAACGGATTTTTTAGCTTGCGCCATGAGTTACCTTGAACAATAAATTGCGCTATGTATGAAATTCAAACTACATAGCAAAAGCTGTTTAACAAATTGTGCTCGATTATAGCAGATGGTTTTTTCAAAGTATCCATAATAATGCGACTCATACTGATGAAATATGAGAAAAATTTGAAATGTGCTTTGATTTAAAAGTTGAAGTGAAAGATTAAGTCAAATATAAAGTCGTAAAATCAAATGGATTTAATGCTTCTGAAATAGGTTGATATGCTTGAGTAAATGAAGGAGATAAACGCTTAGGACGACCCGTTGCGATTTCGACACAGGCCCATTTGGTCATAGCAGTAAACAGTACAGTTTGATCCTTTTCACGGTAAAAAGCATATTGACGAAAAGAGTAAAGTGCGTTGATATCATGCAGCCAAGTGCGCAGAATAATTTCTTCACCTTCTAACGCTGCTTTACGATATTGCATCTGATGTTCGACAGCGACCATAGCATGCTTAAGTTCTAGATACTGTTTTATGCCTAAACCCAACGATTCTATATGAGCAGTCGCGACATCTTGCATCCAACTGACATAAACCACATTATTGACATGCCCCAAGACATCAATATGTTCTGGGCTTACTTTTATTTTCAAATCAAAAATTGTACTCACGTATATCCTTAAATCAAAAGCAACAGACTAAATCAACATTGTATGATGAATTTGATCAAGGGCATCGCCTTGCTCAAATTCTTTGGATTAAAAACTTATATGATTATTATGATATATAAAAGTCAATCAACCATGTTTTAAATTGATTGAGTTTAAAATTATGATTGCTTTTAGTACTACACCATCTTACTAAATGTGCAGAACTTACATTCAAAAATGAAATTTCAGTATTGATTCAGAACGACATAGCGTGGAATAGAACAAAAATCCAAGCTTATACAAGACAAGACAAGACAAGACAATTTATTACACAATTGAACGATTCAGGGGAAATCAATCTTCTTTACATTGCTGAATTCGTGCTTATATGAGCGCTACATTTGAGCTTTAATTTGTAAAAAATTTAGATATTAAAAATTCAATTAAAGCTCAAATTTGGCATGCTCATTGAGATTAATTAGTCAAATCTCACTCTTTTCATGACTGTTTCATCAGGTGATATTTCCATCACGACCACAGTCGGTGAATTCAATGTCATTTGAATAATGATTGGATGCCCGTCCGCATTTCTAAAACCATAAGTATAGGTTTTTTTGCCAATATTTAAGCTAGATTGATTTTCATAATCTGGTAATTGTTCATAGAGCTGATATGGAATTTCGCTTTCATTCAGCAGTTCAGCACCCATTGCAATCATTGAATTATTAAATTTTTTTTCAAAATAACTTTCAGAAAATTGTTTGCTTGGCTCTACAGCAATAGGTGTTTTGTAGAGCTCACCTTCTAATAGCGTTGGCTTATCATGGATAGCAAAATAATATTTTTGATACTCAACCACTTTAAATGAAGTCACTTTATAGTCTTCAGGGAGCATAAAATATGGAAAATCTTTCTGAGTCAACGGGAGTTTATTCAAACTTTCAGGATCAAAACCTTCTTTATGAGTCAACTGTTTAAGTGCTTTATTGGCCGATGTATCCACTGTAGTGATTTGTTCTACTTTTTTTTGTCTATCACAACCACATAACACCGTTAATAATACAACCAAACAAACGGGATAAAACTTTATCATTGTAATACCTGCAAAATTTTTATTAAAATTTTTAAATAAAAAAATATTTGAACCTTAATTATTATTAATTTTATCTTATTAAACCATTAAGTGTCACTAACACAATGTAACCATTACAAATTATGCATATGAAAGACCACTCATATAGAGTGGTCTTTATTACCGTTTATATCTAAGCATTTACTTAATTCGTAGACCAATAATTGCAGTTTGCGCTTGTCGAACAATGGTTACACGAACAACAGTATTGCTCTTTAATTCAGACACAGCTTCTACAAAAGCATTTGCATCTGTAATAGTTTTGTTTCCAATTTGCGTGATAATGTCACCAGGAATGATTTTTGATTGAGCAGCTAAACCACCACGTTCAACCTCCTGAACAAAAACACCGCCCTTAAGATTTAAACGGTTTTTTTCAACATCGCTTAAACTACGAATCGCAATCCCCAATACCGGCCCTTTGTGTTTTGCTTTAGCAGTTTGCGTATTTTTTGCAGGTGTATCATCTGGTGCTGTAGTTAAGGTTGCAGAAATATTACTTAACTTATCATCACGTAGGACTTGAAGCTGTATGGTCTGATTTGGCAAGGTACGATTCAAGTAATTTAACAGTTCAGACGTTCTTGAAATTGGGTTGCCATTGTATTTCAAAATCACATCACCAGACTTAAAGCCCGCTTTCTGTGCTGGAGAGTTTGGAGCAACTTGGGTCACCAAAGCACCTTCTGGCTTAGACAATTTGTAAACTTCTGCGAGGTTACGATCTACATCTTGTAGCATTACCCCTAAGTAAGAACGCGTTACCTTACCATTCTTTTTCAGTTGATCTACAACATCCATAGCAACATCAATTGGAATTGAGAATGACAATCCCATATAGCCACCAGTTCCACTAAAAATACGTGAATTTACACCAACCACTTGACCTTGTTGATTAAATAATGGTCCACCCGAATTCCCTGGGTTCAGCGCAACATCTGTTTGAATAAATGGAACTGAAGTTTCACCCATCATATTGCGCGATTTTGCACTTACAATACCTGCTGATGCAGAGTAATCAAATCCAAATGGTGAACCAATAGCCAATACAGGTTGACCCACTTTTAACTGATTAATATTTCCTGTGCTAAGCGCTGGATAATTATTTCCTTCAACTTTTAATAATGCCACATCTGTACGTGCATCACTCCCCACTACTTTTGCGTCGATTTCACGGCGATCATTTAGCATGATAGTGACTTCAGATGCATCTTCAACAACGTGATGATTGGTGAGTAAATAACCATCGCGACTTATAAAAAAAGCACTCCCAAATGCTGTTTTTTCTTGAGGTGCCCGTTGTTGAGGAATAATAATTTGATTACCAAAGAAACGCTTTAATATCTCAGGCACTTGTTGTTGTAACAGCTCTTCCTGTGACATTTTTTTGACAACATTAACACTCACAACAGCAGGACTCACCTGTTCGACCAAATTGGAGAAATCTACAGGTACAC
Source organism: Acinetobacter shaoyimingii (assembly GCF_011578045.1). NCBI lineage: Bacteria > Pseudomonadati > Pseudomonadota > Gammaproteobacteria > Moraxellales > Moraxellaceae > Acinetobacter > Acinetobacter shaoyimingii. The sequence continues at coordinate 1,386,831 of NZ_CP049801.1, read as the reverse complement.
CAGCTTGCGCTTGCGCCGCCATTGTAAAAGCAAATGCGTATATTCCTTTTTTAATAAAGCCATTGTTCATGAAGTACGAGCTCACATATTATGATTTTGGATAAAATTGGTTTTAACATAATAAAAGATATTATTACGTAAAAAAATGTTTCAATACTTTTATAAAACAATACTTTACTTAATTTTGGCTTAATTTTCATCTTTATTGTTATTTTGACCAAATATTGAGGATTTTAACTATTGTTTTTTTAATTAAAAAAGAGTGTTATTAACAAACTTATTTTGATCCAATTAGCGAATGGAAATGTCTCAATCAGGTACGACTCATCATTTTGATGTCATTATTGTCGGTAGTGGCGGTTCAGGTTTAAGTTTAGCGCTCTCTCTTCCAGATCATTTTAAAATTGCAATTTTAGCAAAATCTCATTTAACCGATGCCAGTACCTATTATGCACAAGGTGGCGTTGCAGCAGTTCTAGATGTCACTGATTCCATTCAACAACATATTGATGACACTTTAGTTGCTGGTGCTTATCTTTGCGAAGAAAAAGCCGTAAAGATTACAGTAGAAGGCGGCAAACCCTCTGTCGACTTTTTACTCAAGCATGGCGTCGAATTTACTTTAGATGAAGAAAATCAGCTTCATCTTACTCGTGAAGGCGGTCACTCTCAACGCCGCATCATACATGCTGCCGATGCTACAGGACGTGCGATTTCAACAACATTGGTTGAGCGTGTCAAAGAAAAGAACAATATTCAAATTTTCGAAAATTTCATTGCGATTGATCTCATCACGACACATAAACTCGGACAAATTGATAAGGACAATCGAGCTGTAGGTTTATATGCACTCGATGAAAGAAATGAAAAGGTACACACCGTCCTTGCCCCTTTTACTGCACTGGCTTGCGGTGGTGCAATGAAAGCCTATCTTTATACGTCGAACCCTGACATCGCTACGGGCGATGGAATTGCTATGGCGTATCGCGCAGGTTGCCGAGTTGCCAATATGGAATTTAACCAGTTTCATCCAACTTGCTTGTACCATCCGCAAGCGCGCTCATTTTTAATTACTGAAGCCATGCGTGGTGAAGGTGCATATTTACGCCTTCCAGATGGTGAACGCTTTATGCTGCGTTTTGACGAGCGTGCAGAACTGGCGCCACGAGACATTGTGGCACGTGCGATTGACTATGAAATTAAACGCTTAGGTATTCGACATGTATGGTTAGACATTAGCCATAAACCTGAAAGTTTTATCAAAGAACATTTTCCAATGCTCTATACCCATTTACTAACATTAGGTATTGATATCACCAAGGATATGATTCCTGTTGTTCCAGCGGCACACTATACTTGTGGCGGTGTCATGGTCGATGACAACAGTGAAACCGATATCGCTGGTTTATATGCCATTGGAGAAACTTCTTATACGGGTCTACATGGTGCGAACCGAATGGCCAGCAATTCTTTACTTGAATGTTTTGTTTATGGAATGAATGCAGCCGAGGATATTCGTCAAAAATTCGAAACAGGACAGCAATTGCCTTCAGTTCCTGAATGGGACGATTCGCAAGTAGTGAATCCTGATGAAGATGTGGTGATTTTGCAAAACTGGGATGAACTACGTCAAACCATGTGGAATTATGTCGGTATTGTACGTACCACTAAACGCTTAGAGCGTGCATTAAATCGTATTGAAATGCTGAAAGCAGAAATTACCGAATACTATGAAGATTATCATGTCAGTAAAAACTTGATCGAACTTCGCAACTTGGTTTTAGTGTCTGAAATGATTGTGCGCTGTGCGATGCAACGTAAAGAATCTCGAGGTCTTCATTACACCTTAGATTATCCAGAGTTATCATCTGAACTTCGAAAAACAGTACTTACTCCACCGAATTTTAAAGTTGAAACCCCACTGGTGAATACTTAATCGATTATTGCTTAAATCATAAAAAAAGAGCAATTTAATATTGCTCTTTTTTATTCACCATTTTAACGTTTTGGAGGAATAGAATAAGTCCCAGTGACATGTGCAATCGGATCATCTTGTCCAATTGAATACAATGTCACTTCTCCTACAATCAATGCTTTTCCTACTTTCATCAATCTGCATATACCACGAATATTTTGATTTGCCACAGGTTTTCTTAAAAAGTTAATATTTAAGTTTGTGGTGACGGTTAATCCCACAATCCCGATTTCACCTAAAATAGCGATATACAGTGCATAATCAGCAACAGTCATCATGGTCGGACCAGAAATTGTTCCACCAGGTCTCAAATCTTGTTGATCAACACGATATACGACACTCGCACCTTGTTCTGTCACTGCTTCGATGTCACATTTAACTAAGCTTTGCGGAAACTCACGCTGAATGAATTCTACAATTTCTTCCTTGCTACTTTGCATTTGATCTATCCGTTATCGTTCTATTAAAATTTTTTATCCATACCCAGATCAATATAAACCAAGATGCTCAGATGAGCATTAACGCTTAAGTTCAACTCATAAAAAAAGCTGAGTACATTGACCCAGCTTTTTATGTAAAAACTTATAAGCTCGGAAATTGCATGTCTACCCTATTCAGGAAGCAATTCTCAAAAGCGGCATTTGAGAATTGAGAATCTAATAGTTGAAAAACATCACTCAATATCAATGTAGCTTAATGCTTGTGCAAAGACTTGATCAGGTGTTTGAGTTGCATCAAGACGTTTCATACGCTCAGGTTGCTTTTCAAATATCTCCTGATATCCTGCTCTTACTTTCTCAAAGAAAGTTACCTTCTCTTGTTCAAAACGATCTAATGCACCTCGCTCACGTGCACGTGACATCCCTGTTTCAATAGGCGCATCTAACCAAAAAGTAATATCTGGCATTTTTGAAACGAAATTATCATTCAAAAGTTGCAGTTTTTCACGGCTAAGCCCACGACCAGCACATTGGTAAGCAAAACTTGCATCAGCAAAACGATCACACAACACCGTTTTCCCCGATGCTAAAGCAGGTAAAATCACTTGTTGTAAATGCTGTGCACGTGCCGCATACATCAACAAAAGTTCAGTATCATGACTCATTTGCTCATCGTGATTGACTGAAAGGAGTAATGCTCGAATCTGCTCTGCCAGTGGCGTTCCACCCGGTTCACGTGTTAAAACCACATCTTGACCGTGTGCTAGAAAATGATCATAAAGTTTACGAATGAGCGTGCTCTTTCCTACACCTTCTGTGCCTTCAAAGCTAATAAACATGCTCACCCCTTATTTTTTCGAACGAATAACTGAAAGATAATCTTGTACTGCACGATTATGGTCGTCTAAATTTGCTGTAAATGTATGACCACCATTACCTGTTGCCACAAAATAAATATTGTTGGATTGATCTGGATGCATCGCAGCTTCAATGGCTTTTTGACTTGGTAATGCAATCGGTGTTGGCGGAAGTCCATTAATAGTATAGGTATTGTATGGCGTTGGGGTACGCAAATCTTGACGTGTAATATTGCCAGTATAACGGTCGCCCATACCATAAATCACGGTTGGATCTGTTTGCAGGCGCATGCCTAGTTTTAAACGACGTACAAAAACACCTGAAACCTGTTCAAGTTCACGATCTACACTGGTCTCTTTCTCAATGATCGAAGCCATAATCAGTGCTTCATATTTATTCTTATAGGGTAAATCTGATGCTCTTTTTTCCCAAGCATCATCGAGTGCCTTCATTTGACGTTGATATAAGTCTGTTAAAATCTTTTTATCAGACTCACCCTTATTAAAAAAATACGTGTTCGGTGCAAATAACCCTTCAGGATGATCATAAGGAATATTCAGTGCTTTAAGCATTTCTGCATGTGGCAAATGAACCACTTCTTTGGTCACTAAGTTATCTTTTCTCAATAAGGCTACCAATTGTTTAAAGGTCGTGCCTTCAATCACCAAAATACGATTCATTTGTGCATTGTCGGCATTGGAAAATAAATCCAAAACCTGACGCACACTCATGCCTTGGCGAACTTCATATACACCAGCTTTCATGGTGTCATGTATAATAAATTTTTGATAGAGCTTCAGCATGAGCGGAAAACTGACTTTTCCTTCTTTCGCTAATCGATCAATAAATCCTGAATATGTTTCCCCTTGATTGATAGCGATCATTTGTTTTTGTCCATCTACAGGGTAAGTTTTCAATAAACTTGCACCTAAGATAATGGTCACCAGTAAAATGGCACCTATTAAAAAAACAAAGACGCCTTTAAATAAAGAAGATGGCTTATTATTCTTTTTTGATTTTGCTCTAGGCTTTGACATATTCGTGCATCTGACTTAAATGAAGAGTTTGAAAAAGTTCAACACAAATTTGTGTCTCTAATATAGTGTCATGCAAATGAGTCGCCACTTTCATTGGACTCAATGCATTGCTAAAAAAAATACTTTGAAATTGTGGAATTTCATCTTGATGAATTGGACGTTGTTGACAATCAATGCCCGCCTGCATCATCCGTTGTAAAATCTCAGCTCGCATTACACCATGTACACCATTATAACGAAGTTCTGGTGTAATCCACTGGTCATTTATACGAATAAAGCAATTACTGCTCACTCCCTCAACAACTTGACCGTGTACATCACAAACCAAGGCTTCTATCCAGCCTTTTTCATCGGCTTCTTTTTTTAAAATCACTTGCTCAATGCGGTTTAAACTCTTGATGCCAACCAACTCAGGCATGGTTAAACCCATGAGGCTATCAAGCACACCACTACGAATCAATTGTGGTTCAAAGCATTTCACTTCACTTGGATAATAATACACATACACATCAGCTTGATGGTCTGGTAAGGAATAACCTCGTTGTCCTTCACCACGGCTTATGATAATTTTCAATGTGCCATTGAGCTCAACATATTCATTTTTAAGCTGTAATAAGCTTTGCTCGATCAGTTCTAAATCCACGTCTAAAAATAAATGCGTTGCTGCATGTTTTAATCTTGAATAATGCCTCGCTTTCAATTCGAAATGATTCTGATATAGACGCGCTGTGGTAAAGCATCCATCTCCATACTGAAAAGCACGATCAAAGATTCCAACAGCGTAAATTTTTTCAGCATTTTTAAAACATTGCATGCATATAGTCCTTAAAAAAAATGAACAACCGCACTGTGATCTTATCTCATTTCTTTATCTTATTTATTCATATAAAATTCGTTTTTTATTATTTTTTATGGATAGAAAGTACAGTTATTCTTGCGACATATTAACAAACATCGCATCCTTTGGGGTAAATTCATGCAACATTCAAAATTAAAACTAGGTTTAGTTGCTGCACTACTGTCTCTTTCTTCATTCTCAGTTGCAGCAAAAGACTTCTTAAATGTCTCTTATGACCCAACACGCGAACTCTATGAAAATTTCAATAAAGAGTTTGGCGCATATTGGAAATCTCGAACAGGTCAAACCATTAATTTTAAACAGTCTCACGGTGGTTCAGGCAAACAAGCCCGAGCTGTGATTGATGGTTTAGATGCAGACGTAGTGACTTTAGCACTTGCTGCAGACATTGATGAAATTGCAGCTACAGGTCAAATTCCTAAAAACTGGCAAAGCAAATTCAAAGACAACTCAACACCTTATACATCGACGATTGTCTTTTTAGTGCGTAAAGGTAACCCAAAAGGCATTAAAGATTGGGGCGATTTAATTAAACCAGGTGTGGATATTATTACGCCAAACCCAAAAACTTCTGGTGGTGCGCGTTGGAACTACTTAGCGGCATGGGCGTGGTCTAAGCACCAAGCTGGCGGTAACGACGCTAAAGCACAAGAATTTGTTCGTAAAATTTATAAACAAACTAAAGTTCTTGACTCAGGTGCGCGTGGTGCGACCACAACCTTTGCTGAACGTGGCATTGGTGATGTGTTACTGGCTTGGGAAAATGAAGCATATTTGGCACTTCGTGAACAACCAGGTAAATTCGAAATTGTCACACCTTCATTGTCAATTTTAGCTGAACCACCTGTTGCAATTGTAGAAAAGAATGTTAAAAAACACGGAACTGAACACTTAGCAACAGCTTACCTGAACTATTTGTACTCACCAGCTGGTCAAACTGTTGCAGCGAAAAACTTCTATCGTCCACGTAATGCCGCAGTTTTGGCTAAATACACCAATGTATTTAAACCTTTAAAACTAGTGACAATCGATAAAGAGTTTGGTGGTTGGAATAAAGTTCAAAAAGCACATTTCAGCAATGGCGGTATTTTTGACCAAATTGTAAAAGCGAACGCTAAATAATTTAATTTTTAATTCGCTTAAAAATACAGGAGCAAATATGATGCATACAATTATTGTCCCCGGTGTTGGTGGTAGTGATTATGATCATTGGCAATCTTGGTTGCAACGTCAACTCATATCTTGCTCCCGTGTTCAACAACAAGATTGGAATCTCCCTGTACTGAGTCATTGGGTAGAAAATTTTGTAAAAACTGTTTCTAAGGTCGATGAAGCTGTGCAAATTGTTGCACATAGTTTCGGATGTCTCACAACAGTCTCTGCAATTCATGAACATCCTGAATTAGCCAAAAAAATTAAAAAGGTGATTTTGGTGGCACCTGCAAATCCTGCACGTTTTGGTGATCAAGGTTTTGCACGTGATAGTTCTAACGATTATTCATCATATTTTCATGAAATTAAAATGCGTGTACCTACACAAATGATGATCAGTGAAAATGATCCTTGGCTGAATTTTTCTGATGCAAAAGCATTGGCTAAGTCTTGGAACATTCGCCCAATTAATTTAGGTCAAGTTGGCCATATTAATGTTGCTGCTGGTTTTGGTAAATTTCCAGAAATTTACGATTATTTGATTATTGATCATGTAAACACACATCAGCAGAAAATTGATGAATCGAAATTACTTTTTAAATTCGCAATTTAATGTAAGCTTTTTCGCTTAATAATATTGTTTATTATTGGCTTACTTAATTCAGTAAGCTTTCTCATTTTGAGGAGTCATCATGTCGCAGCGATCCCGAGTGCTGCCAGGTTTTGGTCTTTCTTTAGGCTTCACCCTCGCTTATTTATCCTTGATCGTTCTCATCCCACTTTCTGCAGTATTTATTAAATCGCTTGGAATTGGTTGGGACGGATTATGGGAAATTCTGAGTTCAGAACGTATTCTCAAATCATTACAGCTGAGTTTTAGTTCTGCCTTAATCGCTGCATTAATTAATGTCGTGTTTGGTTTGTTATTGGCGTGGTGCCTAGTGCGTTATAGCTTCCCAGGTAAGCGTATTGTTGACGCTTTAGTCGATTTACCCTTTGCCTTACCTACAGCTGTTGCGGGCATTGCATTAACGTCTTTGTATGCCCCTACAGGTTGGATTGGTCAATATCTTGAACCCTTAGGCATTCAAGTGGCATATACCCCTATTGGTATTACTTTAGCCTTGATTTTTATTGGTATTCCTTTTGTAGTCCGCACCGTACAGCCCGTATTGAGTGATTTAGAAACTGAGCTTGAAGAAGCTGCTTCAGCCTTAGGTGCAAATCGCTTTCAAATCGTGACCAAAATTATCTTACCGATTTTATTCCCTGCACTTCTAACAGGTTTTGCACTCGCATTTGCGCGTGGAGTGGGTGAATATGGATCTGTAATTTTCATTGCAGGTAACCAGCCTTATAAAACTGAAATTGCACCATTGATGATCATTTCTCGCTTAGAAGAATATGATTATGCGGGTGCAACAACCATTGCTGTGGTGATGTTGGTGCTTTCTTTTGCGATTTTATTTTTAATTAACTTGCTACAAGCTTGGGCAAGCCGTCGTACAGGGAGAACTGCACCATGAGCTTACAAACCAATAGCAATGCATTAGCAGAGAAATTACAATCCCGTGATGCTACACGTGAGCCAACATGGGTGCGCTACACGCTGATCGCTATTGCGCTGATCTTTTTCCTGAGCTGTCTCATTCTTCCACTGGTTTTAGTTTTTGTCGAAGCATTTAAGCAAGGTGTGAATGTTTACGTTCAAGCGTTAATCACGCCAGAAACCCTGTCTGCTGTGAAGTTAACTTTACTGACCGCAGTTATTGCTGTTCCGCTGAATGTGGTGTTTGGTGTGGCTGCTGCATGGTCTGTCGCAAAATTTAATTTCCGCGGTAAATCTATTTTGACCACGATCATTGACATGCCATTTTCAGTGTCCCCTGTTATTGCAGGTTTAATGCTGGTACTGATTTTTGGTACACAAGGTTGGATGGGTTCATGGCTGATGGATCACGATATTAAAATTCTGTATGCCGTTCCTGCCATTGTATTGGCCACTGTATTTATTACTGTTCCTTTTGTAGCGCGCGAGCTCATTCCACTGATGGAAGCTCAAGGTACAGAAGAAGAAGAAGCGGCGATTGTATTGGGTGCATCGGGTTGGAAAACCTTTTGGAAAGTCACCTTACCCAATATTAAATGGGGTTTAATTTACGGTGTCATTCTTTGTAATGCCCGTGCAATGGGTGAATTTGGTGCTGTATCTGTGGTATCAGGTCATATCCGCGGTGAAACCAACACCCTACCACTACACGTTGAAATCTTATACAACGAATACACCTTCAGTGCTGCATTCGCTGTGTCATCACTATTAGCCTTGCTGGCAATCGTCACCCTTATTTTAAAAACATGGGTTGAAGTTCGCCAAGAAAATCAAAGCAAACGTAATGACGATTCACAAGTTTCTTAAGGAATGAACCTATGAGTATTCAAGTTAAAAATATTGAAAAACACTTTGGTGCGTTCCATGCACTGAAAAATATTTCTCTGGACTTTCCAGATGGCCAATTGGTTGCACTGCTTGGTCCATCAGGCTGTGGTAAAACAACACTGCTTCGTATTATTGCAGGCTTAGAATCTGCAGATAGCGGTAAAATTATTTTAGAAGGTGAAGACTCTACCAATGTTCATGTCCGTGAACGTCAAGTGGGTTTCGTCTTCCAGCACTATGCTTTGTTCCGTCATATGACTGTATATGACAATATCGCTTTTGGTCTACGTGTGCGTCCGCGTGCGACTCGTCCAAACGAAGCTGAAATCAAAAAACGAGTGACTCGCTTACTCGACCTTGTTCAATTAGGTTTCTTAGCAGATCGTTATCCTGCTCAGCTTTCTGGTGGTCAACGTCAACGTATTGCGCTTGCGCGTGCTTTAGCTGTTGAACCACGTGTTCTTTTACTGGATGAACCTTTCGGCGCATTAGATGCCAAAGTTCGTAAAGAATTACGTCGTTGGTTACGTACCTTGCATGATGAACTACATATCACATCGATTTTTGTCACACACGATCAGGAAGAAGCTTTAGAAGTGGCTGACCAAATTGTGGTCATGAACAAAGGTAATGTTGAACAAATTGGTTCGCCACGTGAAGTCTACGAAAAACCTGCAACACCGTTCGTTTTTGATTTCTTAGGTCAAGCCAACCGCTTTGAAGGTCAAAACCATCAAGGAATTGTACAAATTGGTGAAGATCGTATTCAGGTCCCATTGGCGAAAGATGCACCTACGGGTGATGTCATTGCGTTTGTTCGACCTGATGAGTTAACGATTCATGCTCAACCGACTGAAAACTCATTCCAAGCGACGTTCTTACGTGAAGTGTGGATTGCAGGTAAAGTTGTTGCTGAACTTCAAAGTCGCCAAGGCAATTTGATTGAAATTTTGTTAACCCCCGATGAAGCAAGACTCCATCAGTTCCGTCCGAATCAAACCGTGTGGCTAAGCACCAACACATTGCATTTATTTGCAAATCAAGTGGCTTAAAAAAATTCGATGGAGCAAGTGTTTTGCTCCATCTCTGAAGGGTAAGAAAGTTATGAATTTTCAACAATTAAGAATTATTCGTGAAACAGTCAGACAAAATTTTAATTTAACTGAAGCTTCAGCAGCGCTTTACACCTCTCAATCAGGTGTGAGTAAACACATTAAAGATTTAGAAGATGAATTAGGGGTTCAACTTTTTATTCGTAAAGGCAAGCGCTTATTAGGTTTGACTGAACCTGGTCAATCGCTTTTAGGTATTGTCGAGCGTATGTTAGTCGATGCAGACAACATTAAACGCCTTGCTGATGATTTTAATCGTGTTGATGAAGGCACACTCACTATTGCAACAACACATACACAAGCTCGCTATGTATTACCGCCAATTGTAAATTCATTTAAAAAATTATTTCCAAAAGTGCATTTGATTTTACAACAAGCAAGTCCAACCGAAATTACTGAAATGCTGCTCATGGGTGATGCAGATATTGGGATTGCAACTGAGTCATTAACCACTGAAGACAATTTAGCCAGCGTTCCCTTTTATAACTGGAAACATTGCATTATTACTCCCCAATCGCATCCATTGGCACAGCTACCTCCTAAAGAAATTAGCCTCGAGCGTTTAGCAGAACACCCGATCATTACTTATCACGGTGGTTTCACAGGCCGTTCAAAAATTGATAAGGCTTTTGAAGAAGCACATCTAGATGTTGATCTTGTTATGTCTGCGCTTGATGCCGATGTGATCAAAACCTATGTTGAGCTGGGCATGGGCGTCGGAATTGTCAATGATGTTGCTTATGATACAGAACGTGATTATCGCTTAAAGCAAATTGATACAGATTTATTTGGTTTAAACACTACGTGGATTGCGGTACGAAAGGGACATTTACTACGTGGTTATGGCTATGAGTTTATCTCTTTATGTGCTCCAAGTTCTGATATTAAAGCATTGAAGCGTGTTGCGTATCCTGAAGACTAATAACTAGTACAACAAAAATTCTCATGATTAAAAAAAAGAGTTTCGACTCTTTTTTTATTTCCTCGTTTTCTATAACTGATCAAATGAAATGATCATCAAATCAAATAACCTATTCGAGTTAAGTCAGTTTTAAGCCTGCGTTGTTAGTATCAATCAACATTAAGCCAACTTATTACAGCGAAGCTCAATGTTTAAATTAAGGATATTTTTTAATTTTTAGTCTTCAAATTAAGTCATCTACATTTGATCTAAGAATAATGCGATCAGATAACCGAAGTTGAAATTGAAGTTTTATTGAAGTAAAGCAAAATTTAAATACAAAAAAACGAGCCGAAGCTCGTTTTTTTGAGAAAGATCTTACCAGTGGAAGCTTAGACCCACTTTACCAACTGGTAGCCATTCGAATTTGTCATCGTTGCGAATTTCGTTCGCTTCTTTGTTTACAGCTTGTTGAGCTGATACATTGTTACCAGCAACAGGACTTAAGTTGTATTGGCTTAACTGTACATCAGGGTTGCCTGTGTAGTACGCACCAATTTCACCAAAGATACCAAAGTTTTTGCTAATTTTTGGCGCCCAACCAAAACCTACGTATGGAGCGATTTCATTGTCATATGCCAATTTACCGCGTACACCACCTTCTTGGTTAGCAGCAGCCAATTGATATTTATTACCATCAATATCTAGTGTTCCACCATTACGGATACGTTTTTTCAAGTCGTATTGGTTATCAACATAACCGACACCTGCTGCTACGTATAAACCTTGAATCCATGGGTTTTCGCTTGCACCCCAAGGACGAACTTCAGCATTTAAGTAAGCTAATTTGTTGTCCATATCAAGATCATATTTAGTACCATTGACAGAAACATCATCAGTCCATGAGATCTCACCACCGTTATAACCTAAAGCAAGTCCAACGTATGGGTTCGCAGTCCAAAGTAAAGCACCACCGTAACCAGTAGTACCAATTTCAGCACGAACACCTGTAGGAAGTAATTGTTTTGCTTCAAAATCATAGCCATTTTGAACCACTTCTGAATCTGCTAAAGCATAACCAGAAGTTGAAACAGCGGCTGCAACTGCAAGTACTTTTAACACTTTCATTTATTTCTCCTCAAGGAATGAGTTGTTCTTTAATCGTTAATGTGTTGTACGAACTCAAGGAACATCATAATTGATATAACAATCACAGTTAATATAAATTTTGATTATTTTTTGTTATTTTTTGATACAATTGAGTATTAGTTCTTGTTTTTTATATTATTTATGGGTGTTTTTCAACCATCACCAACTTGACATGTCATTTGTAAAAGACTATAGCAACAGTTTTTCTACAACATAGTTTGATTTTTTATCTTTTTAAGTATGTTTTTAGTGTAAAATCTTTAAAATTTTTTTTTGGAAGAGAAGATCATGTCTCAGCTTTCGACAATCATTGAACAAGCATTTGAAAATCGTGCGAACTTCACATCGGCTGATTGCCCCGCTGAAATCCGTCAAGCAGTTGAGGAAGCAATTGCTGGATTAGACAACGGCACTTTGCGTGTAGCTGAAAAAATTGATGGTGAGTGGGTTGTTCATCAATGGCTTAAAAAAGCAGTATTATTATCATTTAAAATCAATGACAATAAGCCAATCGAGTCATGCGATCTTCGTTTCTACGATAAAGTGGATACCAAATTCAACGGTTGGACTGAAGAACAATTTAAAGCTGCTGGCGTACGTGTAGTACCACCTGCTGTGGCTCGTAAAGGTTCATTCCAAGCGAAAGGCGTTATTTTAATGCCATCTTATGTCAACATTGGTGCTTACGTAGATGAAGGCACAATGGTCGACACTTGGGCAACTGTTGGTTCATGTGCTCAAATTGGTAAAAATGTTCACTTGTCTGGTGGTGTAGGTATTGGTGGTGTTCTTGAACCACTTCAAGCGAACCCAACCATTATTGAAGACAACTGCTTCATTGGTGCACGTTCTGAAATTGTTGAAGGTGTTGTAGTTGAAGAAGGTTCAGTGATTTCAATGGGCGTTTTCATTGGTCAATCGACTAAAATTTACGACCGCGCAACTGGCGAAATTCATTACGGCCGTGTACCTGCTGGTTCTGTTGTTGTTGCTGGTAGCCTGCCTTCAAAATGCGGTAAATACAGTTTATATGCTGCAATTATCGTGAAGAAAGTTGATGCGCAAACGCGTTCTAAAACAAGCTTGAACGATCTTTTACGCGAAGACTAATTTCCGTTTATAGCAAGACTTTTATTGTCTTGCGGAGCGATCGCTCCTCATCTCTACGGTCAGGCATGAGCGTAGAGATTTTTGTTTTCTAAAGTGTGGTAATTTAATATGAATGCGCTCCGATCTTCTGCTATTCCTGTTTCTGATCCGTCTGCGGGTTTACGCATCACGGAGATTTTCTATTCATTGCAAGGTGAAGCCAATACTGCTGGTCTACCCACTGTATTTATCCGCTTAACAGGTTGCCCACTGCGCTGTACGTATTGTGATACAACTTATTCTTTTGAAGGTGGCGAACGTCGCTCATTAGATGAGATCATTCAAACTACGCTAGATTTCAAAACACCTTATGTGTGCGTGACTGGTGGTGAGCCTCTTGCACAGCCGAATGCATTACCACTGATGACACGTTTGGCCGATTTAGGTTGCGAAGTGTCTTTAGAAACGAGCGGTGCATTGGATGTTTCTAAAGTTGATCCACGTGTATCGAAAGTTCTCGATTTAAAAACCCCAACATCGGGTGAAGTTGCACGAAATTTGCATAGTAATTTCGATTTTTTGACTCAGCATGACCAAATCAAATTTGTGATATGTAATCGTGAAGATTATGAATGGTCAAAACAGCAGGTTGCCGAATTTAAACTTAATGAAAAAGTCAGTACAGTTTGGTTCTCACCTGCATTTGCTGTCGAAAAAGGTGCTGCGCGTTTGCCTCAATTGGCACGTGATTTGGCACAATGGATTTTAGAAGACCATCTTCCTGTACGTTTCCAACTTCAGCTACACAAGTTGCTCTGGAACGATGAGACTGGTCGTTAATCATTTTTTAATATTGAATTGTATAGTTTTGGAGTAATGTTATGCGCCCTCGTGCCATTGTATTGTTATCTGGCGGTTTAGACTCAACCACTTGTTTAGCTTGGGCGCAAGCACGTTATGAATGTATCGCTTTAAGCTTTATGTATGGGCAACGCTCAACCACTGAACTAGATGCTGCTCGTGTACTGACGAAGAATGCTGGTGTAGAACATCGTGTCATTAATATTGATTTAGGTAACTTAGGTGGCTCTGCGTTAACAGACCATAGCATTGATGTTCCAGATCATGAACAAGAAGGTATTCCTGTAACTTATGTACCAGCGCGTAACACAATTTTCTTGTCTTATGCGCTCGCTGCGGCGGAAGTTTTTGGTGCTGAGGCTATTGTGATTGGCATTAATGCTGTTGATTATTCAGGCTATCCAGACTGTCGTCCAGAATTTATTGACGCTTTTGCCAACATGGCACGCCTTGCAACGAAGGTTGGTGTTGAAGGAAAACCTCTTAAATTTGAAACACCTCTGTTACATTTATCCAAAGCAAATATCATTCGCTTAGGGGTAGAACATGGCGTAGACTATAGTCAAACTGTGTCATGCTACCAAGCTGATGACCAAGGACGTGCTTGTGGTAAATGTGATAGCTGCCGTTTACGAAAACAAGGTTTTGAAGATGCTGGCATCGCTGACCCAACACGTTATATACCGTAATTACTAGGTTCAATGTATGAAAAATTTAAAATCTAACATTCTTCTTTCAACTTTTATTTCTGCTTTAGCAATGGCGGCAACAGCTTCTCACGCTGCAGAAGCGAACAAAATGGAACAAGCGTACAAAAGTTCAAATGTAAAATCTTCTTTAATTTCACTGTGTAAAGAAGAAACAGGCAAAAGTGGTAAGTTAACTGCAAATGAAGTTTCAAAATACTGTACGTGTGCAATTGAATCTGATGGTAAATTGACAAACAACCAAAAATGGGAAATTCAAAGCTCAATTAATCAAAAGAAAAACCCATCAAGCTTGCCGTTCGTTCAAAAACAAAATCAAGACTTGAAAGCATGTTTTGGTTCAGCACTAACAACCAAGCTTGAGAAATTAACTCAACAAGCAATGAAAGATGCTCAAGCGAAAGCGGCAGCTGCTCAATCTAAAAAATAAGCTTTTAAGCTTTAATGTTTCTAAATTAGCCACAATATGTGGCTAATTTTTTATCTACTGCATAAGATAGTTAAATTTATGAAATGGACCAATATTCATGACTGCGGACAGCATTATTCTACCTAATCAGACTTTCCCCACCACAACTGGTGAAGTTAATCTTTCGAATCTTGAAACAGAATGGTTAATTATCTATTTTTATCCAAAGGACTCAACACCAGGTTGTACAACTCAAGCTGTAGGTTTCTCATGTCTAAAAGATCAATTTGATGCTTTAAACACCACGATTTATGGTGTATCTCGTGATTCGGTAAAAGCTCATCAAAACTTCACGACAAAACAAAATCTGACCATTGATTTAATCAGTGATAAAGATGAAGTCCTTTGCCAGCATTTTGATGTCATTAAAGAAAAAAATATGTATGGTAAAAAAGTCATGGGCATTGAGCGCTCGACTTTTATTTTCCATAACGGCAAGCTGGTTAAAGAATACCGTAAAGTGAAAGCCGCAGGACATGCCGAACAAGTGTTGGAAGATTTAAAAGCGTTACAGGCTTAAACTTTCATGGATGATTCGAGAATAACTCATTGTCGAATCATCTTATTGGATAAGTTCTATCCTTTCATCGAGCTTATTATGTGTTACTTTCAATTTTAAAAACTCAATTCGAGTAAATGAAATGCAATACACCACATGATCATCCCAATCACCCCATCCAAAATTTTCCACGATTTTGCACTTTGAAAGATCGGCAATAACAAGCGTGAGCCATAACCCAAACTAAAAAAGAATAGCCAAGATGCTGTGATTGCACCAAACAAATAATAAAGTTTGCTTTGCTCAAATTGTGTCGAGATTGATCCAACCAAAACCACTGTATCCAAATACACATGCGGATTAAGCCAAGTTAAGGCTAAACAAATGAGAATGAGCGGTTTTAGGTGATGACCCGCTTGAACATTTGTAATATCTATTTTTTCTGCTTTAAACAGCGCCTGATAAAAATGTTGCGCCCCATACACGACTAGAAATGCAGCGCCTAAATATTTGGCGATTTGAATCGATTGCGGATAATTCACCACCAAATGTGAAAATCCAAATACCCCTGCCGCAATTAAAATAGAATCGGAAAGTGCGCAGATTAGGCATAACCAAAATATATGCTGTTTGAGCAAACCTTGTTTTAAAATAAAAGTATTCTGTGCCCCAATCGCAATAATCAAACTCAGACCAACACTAAAACCTTGTAGATAGCTGTTAAACATTGCATTTCAATACATTTTAAAGATAAAGCAGATTATGAAGTTTTCTACATTAAAATAAATATTATTAAGGAAATATCAATCTAACTAGATTTTATTTAGGTTATATTCATACCTATAATCTTAAAAAATACGATCGAATCATGTTACAGAGCAAACATAGTGAAGCTTTTTTAGCCGTTGCAGAAACTGGCAGTTTTGATTCAGCTGCAGAACGATTACATATTACAGCTTCAGCGGTAACCTTAAGGGTTCAGGCTTTAGAGAAAAAATTAGGGCATTTATTGATTATTCGTGAGCGTCCATGTCGAGTGACTCAAGCAGGTCAACAGCTTCTTGCCCATCTACAACAAACCAAAGTTTTAGAACAAAACCTGCTTGAAAAATTGATGGGAAAATCAGCCTGTTCACAATTTTATACACTCAACATTGCCACCAATGCGGACTCTTTAGCGACGTGGCTATTATCGACAATACAGCCCATCTTGATTGAAGAAAATATTGTCATTCAACTGAAAGTCGCTGATCAGACTCAAACGCATCATCTGCTTGAGGCAGGACTTGTGAATGCTTGCATTTCAACGGAACAAGAAAGTCTTAAAGGTTGTGAAGTAAAACCTATAGGCAGCATGCGATATCACATGGTGGCGAGTCCACAATTTATAGAACGCTATTTTGCGCACGGTTTCAATCGAGAAAGTTTAAGATATGCTCCTGCTGTGATTTTTAATGAGCAAGATCAAATGCATCATGAAGTGATCTACAACGCATATGGATTGAACATGTCGCAATATCCGCATCATTTAATCCCCGCTTCCAATGCCTTTTTAGAAAGTATTGTATTAGGACTTGGTTTTGGGATGGTGCCTGAGTTTCAAATAAAAGAGTATACTAAACAAGGTCAATTAATCGAAATTATGCCTGAAGCACAAACTGACGTGATGTTGTATTGGCACCACTGGAAAAAGCAGTCACGTCAGCTAGAACAATTGACTTCACAAATCATTGAACATGCACCCTTTAGAATGAATCAGTCTTTAAATGAAGATAATGATTGATTATCTAAATACTGGTGAATATCACAATTATAAAGTGATTACGCTTCAAGATTACTTTTATCCCCATTGCGATATTTTTCGCATAACTTTGTGTAAATTTCAGTCTGCTGAAATATCTTGAGAAATTCGCTGGTTCCCAAAGGAAAATCTTTTTCTACAATTTCCCCTCGGAGATATGCTTCACGTAACGGAGTAGCAGAAATTGATCCCACCAAACTGTCTAGTTCTAACATTTCCCATTCTGGAAAAAGTTCAAGGTAGTACGAAGACTCGTCTTTAAAATGACCAATTAATCCCACTTTATCTTTAGGAGATACAACATTTGCAATCAAAGATTTGACCAATTTGACCCATTTAACATCATTATAAACATCAATCACATGGACAAATTTGATTCGCTTTTGGATTTCTTCTGAAAAATTCGACAAGATCATCTGCTCACGTTCATGTGCAGAAAATGGATTTTTAATATTACGTTCATCCTGCGCAGAACCTAGTGCAAGAATCACATTTTGACTGTGTTCCAATGCGATTTTAATGGTTTGCATATGCGCCAAATGAAAAGGCTGAAAACGTCCGATGTAAACCAGATCATCAAATTTATATTTCATCATGTTCGAACTTTTTATGAACTCATGAGTAGTGTCAACATGTTTATTATGCGACATAATGAATCCATAACATTAAATTTAATTTTGAAGCAAGGATAGTACGATGACACTGAGCTGTATTCAACAACCTCATGAACATTTAAATGCGAATCTGGAAAATGGTGTACTGACTTTAGCCATTCACCGTCCTGAAGCAAAAAATGCACTTTATAGTGAACTTTATCTAAGCTTAGTGAATGCTTTGAATGAAGCCGATCAAAACAATCAAGTCCGTGTGGTGATTTTACGTGGTGAAGGTGCAGATTTTACTGCGGGTAATGACATGCAAGATTTTATGAAATCTGCTGCCATGAAAGGTCAAATTGCTGCAGAAGATGGCCCTCCATTTTTACTTTTAAAAGCAGCAGCACAATTCTCTAAACCGCTTCTTGTTGCTGTAAAAGGTGTTGCTATTGGAATTGGGGTAACCATTCTTCTACATGCTGACTTGGTTTATAGTGACAATACAGCCCTATTCCAAATTCCATTTGTCAGTCTAGGATTGTCTCCTGAAGGTGCTTCAAGCAAACTTTTAATACAACAAGCGGGATATCATAAAGCTGCAGAACTATTACTCACTGCGAAAAAATTTGACAGTGCGACAGCAGCAAGCGCAAATCTAGTCAATCACATTGTTGAAGATGCTTATGCAGAAGCCGAAAAACAAGCAGCGCATCTTGCAGCTTTACCTTTAGCTTCTTTGGTCGCAACCAAAGCACTCATGAAGCATAATTTAGATGAGATTGTAGATTGCATTAACCATGAAGCACGCATTTTTATGGATCGTGTCGGTTCTCCAGAAATGCTGGAAGCAGTACAAGCCTTCATGCAAAAGCGCAAACCTGATTTCACTCAATTTAATTGAGATATTAATATTTAATTTGAGCATTGAAGCTATAGCAACATCACGAGATAAGACACATGATGTTGCCTTCATACCCAATCATTTAGGATGTCTAAACCCATGTCGACTCCCGAAAAGAAACGCTATATTGAAGTTGCACCAGAAAACATTGATGTTGAAAACTTTAAAAGCGTGATCAAAAGCCGTCGTTCAGTACGTAAATTTACCGAAAAATCCATTCCAAGTGATGTTCTTGATGATTGTTTAAATTTGGCTCTCCTTGCGCCAAACTCATCGAATCTTCAGCCTTGGACGTTTTATGTGGTTCAAAATCCAGCAAAGAAAAAACTGTTGGTCAAAGCCTGTTTAAATCAATGGGCGGCAAGAACAGCTTCGGAATTAATCGTGTGTGTGGCACGCACAGATCGTATTGATCAAATGGCGAAAAAGAATATTAGCGAATTTCCGTTTCCAGAAATTCCACCTTTGGTGAAAAAGTATTACACCTATATTCCATTGAATTATAAAACGGGTTATTTCAACGCACTGGGTAACTTTAAGAAAGTGGCTTACAAAGTTGCACGTACACTCGATAAACAAATGCCTGTAACTGCATTCAACCCTGCCGATGCCTTACTTTGGGCAAGTAAAACTACGGCTTTAGCATGTGAGAACCTGGTTTTAGCGCTTCGTGCTTATGGTTTCGACAGCTGTATGATGGAAGGTTTTGATGAGCCTTTGGTCCGTAAAATTTTAGGCTTAAATGATCAACAATACCCAATCATGGTGATTGCTGCAGGTGAACGTGCGGAAGATGGTGTATTCTTCCCACAGTATCGCTTTGACCGTGATTTATTTATTCAAAAAGTTTAATCAATCTCAATAATTTGAATAAATTCAAAGGCAGGCTCTTCATATGGATGGCTTGCCTTTAAAGCATTTGCTACCTGCTTGGCCTTTTCATCTGGCACAATGGTTTCCACACGCCATTCAGGAATTTTTTCTAATTCATCCAATTCACCAATAAATGGATTCGCCCCTTTTACTGGTTTAAATTGACCTGTACCCAATACTTGCCACGCACAATGCTGGTAATTGCCTATCCCCCCTGCACCTGCTTCAAATATGGCAAGTTTGGTAGATTCAAGATGGGATTCTGGAACGTAATAGATCAATTTAAGCATCTAGCAACTCCGTTATAGGTTTCAATTGTGCGCTTTGCTTTAATGCATCCGCAATCATTTTTAAAGCGACATTGTTTGAAGCCCGATGATAAGTTGCATATAAACCTAATTGGGGTAATTGCACATCTGTTTTTATGATTTTGACATTATGATTGAGAAATTTAAGTAAATACTCAGGTGCAAAGCTAAAACCCATTCCCATATTAATCAAGTTGATATGTTGTAATACATTGGTCACCCACAGCATTTGATCCTGCTGTCTTTGCTCAAATGACAAAAGATGATTCAATTTGTCATAAAAGATTGGGGATGCCATTTGTTCACACATAATAATATTATGATTATTCAGTTCTTGTAATTTCAATACTCGATTTGATGGGTGTAGATGATCTGCTGCGACCAAATAAATCTGCTCAGTCAAAATATGAATATTTATATAATCTTCATGGGCTAATTCATAACGCGTAAAACTAATATCCAATTCTGCATTTCTAAGTTTTTGAATTTGTTCGGTACAGGTCAAACTATGAAAATGAATTTTTAAATCAGGTATATGTTGCTTCAACTGCGCGAGAATGTTTGGCATAACTTTGAGTTCAGCCACATTTAAAAATCCGATATGAATCTGATTATTTTTCTGTTGTGCCACCTGACGTGCAGCAGCTATGGCCTTTTTAGCATTGTCCAAGGTCAACTCTGCATATTGTAAAAAAGCTTCTCCTTCATCGGTTAACTTTACTTTTCGGGTCGTACGATCAAATAAAGACACACCCACCTCTTGCTCTAAGTCTTTAATTTGCTGACTTAAAGAAGGTTGGGCTGTATACAGTTTTTCTGCTGCTTTGGTAAAACTCTGTTCTTTTGCAACTGTCATAAAATAGCGTAAATGTCGCAGTTCCATTGCATACCTCTGTGTCCAATTGCAACATTAAATGTTGATGCAGTCAAAAAACCAATTTATCTATAGTTTATATGAATATTCATTCAACACATAAAAAGATTTACCTAGACTTCAACACATTAACGCATTTGCAGTTCAGCACAGGGAGTCTTTGATGACGCAACATTACGACACTGATGTTTTAATCATTGGTACAGGACCTGCAGGTTCAACATTAGGTTTGGCCTTGGCAAATTATGGTGTAAAAGTTCAACTTTTTACTCAGTTTTCTTGGTTAGCCAATAGCCCTCGTGCCCATATTACCAATCAACGTGCTATGGAAGTTTTACGTGATTTAGGTATTGAAGATCAAGTAAAACAGATTGCTACCCCATGGGATCAAATGGGCGAAAGCTTGATCACCACCAGTTTGGTCGGTGAAGAAATTGCACGATTAAGTGCTTGGGGGACAGGTGATGAACGTCATGGCGATTATATTCAGGGCAGTCCTTGTCCTCTTGTTGACTTAATCCAGCCGAAAATGGAAGCGCTTTTGGTCAAAAATGCTGCTGAACGTGGTGCAATCTATAATTTTAATACTGAATATCTCTCTCATGAGCAAGATGAATCAGGTGTAACCGCAACATTTTTAAATCGTATCACCAACACTGAATTTAGCTTACGTGCCAAATACTTAGTCGGTATGGATGGTGCAAAATCTCGTGTACTTGAACAGCTCAATCTTCCGCTTGAAGGGATTATGGCGCGTGCAGGTACAGTTTATGTCACCTTTAAAGCCGATTTATCTGAATATGTAAAAAACCGTCCTGCAATTTTGCAGTGGATTGTTAATCCAGAAGCAAGTTTTGGTGATCTAGGCATGGGCTTACTTCGTGCCATCACCCCTTGGAATGAGTGGATTATGGGTTGGGGTTTTGATATTTCTAAAGGCGAACCTCAAGTCACTGAACAACAAGTTAGAGCGCGTTTAAATACGTTTGTTGGCACCGAAGTGGAAGATGTCGAAATACAAAAAGTGTCTTATTGGTATGTCAATCAAACGTGGGCAACTGAATATTCTAAAGGTCGCGTATTTTGCGGTGGAGATGCTGTACATCGTCACCCACCTTCAAGTGGTTTAGGTTCAAATACCTGTATGCAAGATGCATTCAATTTAGGGTGGAAACTCGCTTACGCAGTCAAAGGTTGGGCAGACGAATCATTACTGGAATCTTATACCACTGAACGTGCACCTGTGGGCAAACAAATTGTCGCTAGGGCAAACCAATCTCGCTTTGACTATAAACATTTGAAAGAAGTGTTTGGTTTTGACCAAGGCGTAACAACGCAACAACAGATGTTAGATCGTATCTTTGCTGAAGATGAACACGGTGCAGAAATTCGACAAAAATTATTTAAAGCGCTAGAAATTAAGCACTATGAGTTTAATGCGCAAGGTGTCGAATTGAATCAACGCTACGGATCCAATGCGGTAATTGCAGAAATTGAACCTGAAGTTTTCGTAAAAGACGAACAGCTCTACTTACAAGCAACAACTCGCCCAGGTGCAAAAATTCCACATACATGGTTAATTGATGCCAAAGGAAATAAACAATCGACTTTGGATATCACAGGTCATGGACGATTTACTTTATTGACTGGGCTTTCTGGTCAAGGTTGGAAAAAAGCTGTTGATGCGCTGAATTTGCCCTATTTAGACGTTATTCAGATTGGTTGTCGTGACTACCGT
Organism: Acinetobacter shaoyimingii; assembly: GCF_011578045.1. NCBI lineage: Bacteria > Pseudomonadati > Pseudomonadota > Gammaproteobacteria > Moraxellales > Moraxellaceae > Acinetobacter > Acinetobacter shaoyimingii. The sequence continues at coordinate 1,364,195 of NZ_CP049801.1, read as the reverse complement.
GATGTCTATGGCACTTGGAATAAATTATCTGAAATACATGAGTCAGGTGCGATACTCGTTCGTCCAGATGGTTATGTGGCTTGGCGTTATCAAGATTCTACGAACAATGAATTTGATTATTTAAATACATTGAAAGCTGTACTTAAACAGGTTCAATTGACTGTTTAATAAAAGTCGATCAACTAATCTGCGACACGGATGTCGCCCGTCTGACTGTGGGACACGGACGTCCAATCAGACAGACAAAGGATTTGTTAATTCGATCCTTCAAAAATAAGGAGAAAAACAATATAAGTTCCTTTTTTAATCGAATCACTATTTCAAAGCCTTCGCCTCATTTGCACCAAAAGCTAAACTCTTATTCGAAGGAATAAACTCACCTGTATTGGCATCACGCCCTTGTAACAAATATTTAGCATTGGCTTGACCATAAGTATCTACAGCCAATTTTGAAAATTTACCAACATCTGATGTTGGTTTACGCAAACGATTAATAATCAAAACTTTTTCTGTATCTTTAAAATCTTGCATCATATTTTGGTCGCCTTCACTATCCCCAGAAATAAATACAGGACCATAACCATATTTGGAAACCAAAAACTTTTGAATGGTCAGGGTCTTGCCCTTACCTTGAGTTTGGTAATAATCCTGATTAAACACAGGTTTAATACGACCATTCTGATCATGCTTCAATTCCATTGCATAGATATTCTGCTTCGGGACATTAAAACCAATGCTCTTATCTGTGGCTACACCTTTAATCACATCAATAAATGAGGCTGAGCAAACATAGACATCGAAACCATTGTTCATAAAAGCTTGATATAAATTGCGCACATCTTTATAGGGTCTCAAACCATTTTCCCATGTCACCGAAACCGCACCTGCTTTACCTTTCAAGGATTCAGGAGATGTCCAAGTCACAGGACCAATGGCTTGCTTTTGTTGTTGCTGATAAGCCGTCAAAGCCAAGTGACTGACTTCTTCAGGTTTAAATCCAGCAAATAAATACGTCACCCATGGATAAGACACATCATGATCAAAGGTGTCACCGATTGCTGCATAGAGATAGCGCATTTTAGTGATAAAATTTTGATAATGTGGATTTTCTTTGACTTGTGTTAATGTCTTTTTACCTTTAAGACCTACATAGTTCTGATACAACCATGTATAACTTTCAATAATATCGGGTGCTATAGTATTAATGCTGACTGGCTGACCAGCTTTATTATTATAGTCCTCAACAAAGTTTTGCTCGGAAATACCTATTCGAATAATTTTATTCAGCTCAGCAGGTGTCACTTTGAAGTTTAAATTTTCCAGTTGATAAATCAAACTTGCTTCTTCAATGTCTAAAAATACTGAAGTGTTGTCAAAGTCAAAAACCACATAAGGTTTTCTCTTCGGATCATAATTTGGACTTTGATGACCCTTTTCTAAAATTAAACGATTTAACTGCGCATAGTTAAATGCATCCCAATTGCCTTTCTCAAGTGCTGATTGCTTTAATTGAGCATTCGATAACTGCAAAGAATTCGATCTAGAATTTTTAGTTTCTTTTACAGGAATAGTTTGTGTTTCGATGGTTTTAGCATAAATACTCATCGAGCTTAAGCCGAATGAGAGTCCAATCATCATGGCGAGTGATGTTTTTATTGTTTTTTGCATCCTTAATTCCATTTATTCATTTTAGGCAAACTAAAAAATAAATGAACTGAGGTTGGAGAAATGTAGGTTTATATCTTAAGGATGTAACATATAACTCAATAAAAGAAAAAGCATTTGCAAGGCAATGACAGCAGCAAATATTTTCCAGCCCTTTTGTCTTAGGCTCAATTTATCCAATTCATTATATTTATTCACATTAATCATTTTGTCACCTCATTCATCTATGAACATTGATGGAGCAAAATCTATTTTTATATAGATAATTTATATCAAGCAAAAAATAAACCAAGTTTGAAAATGTAAGGATTTATATTTTGGGTAGATTAACCATAGAAGAATCATTTATTCAGGGTCATTTTTATTTAATTATTATTTTCAAAGCCTTAATTGAATCCATCATACATGTCTTAACATCGTGAACACTTTAGAGACGTATTGTTTACAAATCCAACATTATCCTATTTTTGAAATACAAATAATTCATATGTCATACAGTCTTAATTAATCTTTACTTTTCATATAAATTTTAAAATCAACTTTCAATAACTTAAGTTAATTTTTCTATTATTTTTCGTCATATACATATGATAATTATTCATTATTTAAAATTAAACCAAACAAACACACAGTCATTTTATTTTCTTATTAGCATGAATAGTGATGTTTTAGACATCATATTAAAAACTGAAATCAAGCAATAAGGAAGTTTAGTATGTTAAACACTGATAGTATAAAAATGAGCAAAGGAAAAATTAAGTTGAGCAAGGATGCTGCTACAAAAGAACTCATTGAACTCACTATGGATGAATTAGCACTCGTATCAGGAGGAGGTACTGATACAGGATGGTCCGTGTGTATTAATTTACCTTTTATCTCAGTTTGTGGCCCTGTCACCTATGATGAACCAGCTAAAAAAATTAAAAAAGTCATGAAATAAATTCTGATAATAATTTATTTTGTGTAAAGATAAAAAAACCGAGTGATGTCTCACTCGGTTTTGTATATTTAACGTTAAAGTTTAACCAATAAACTTACGTGCATTACGGAACATACGTAACCATGCACCATCTTGATCCCAATCTTCAGGTTTCCAAGAATGCTGAATCGCACGGAAGTTACGTTCAGGATGCGGCATCATAATCGTTGCACGACCGTCAACAGATGTCACACCTGAAATGGCTTCAGGAGAACCATTCGGGTTCAATGGATAATGCTGAGTTGCATTACCTTGACTATCCACATAACGTAGAATCACTTGATTGCCCGCATTCAATGCTGCAATACTTGATTCAGGTGCAACCACACGACCTTCACCATGTGCTACTGCAATCGGTAGAATCGAACCATCCATACCTTCAAGCAAAACTGAATTTGATTTTTCAACACGAACATTGACCGCACGCGCTTCAAACATTTCAGAGGTATTACGATGGAAACGTGGCCAATGTTCAGCACCTGGAATTAAAGGCGCAAGTTGTGACAACATTTGACAACCATTACAAATACCTAAAGAGAAGGTATCTTGACGGTTGAAGAATTTCTCAAATTGGTCACGAAGCTTTGGATTGAACAGAACTGATTTTGCCCAGCCACCGCCAGCGCCAAGCACGTCACCGTAAGAGAAACCACCACATGCCACCAAGCCTTCGAAGTCATCAAGACTAATACGACCTGCAAGCAAATCACTCATGTGAACGTCAACGGTATTAAAGCCAACTTTATCAAATGCCGCAGCCATTTCTACATGACCGTTCACACCTTGTTCACGCAGAATCACCATGCTTGGACGGCGTTCATTGATGTACGGCGCTTCAATTTCTTCATTAAGGTCAAAGGTCGGTTTGGCAATTAAACCTTTATGAGATTTATCTGTGATTAAAGCAAATTCTTGGTCTGCAGTTTCAACATTGTCACGTAAACGCTGAATTTGATGAGACACCTCAGTCCACGCAACTTGTAAATCGCTACGATCAAGACTTAAACCGTTTATCGTTAAAGTATCTGTCGTATTTACAGTACCTACAACTGTAATCGCATCTTTTAAGCTAGATGTTGCAACTTCAGATTCAAGAGTTGCCCAATCCGCTTTAGAAATTTGAAGAACTGCACCAATTTCTTCTGCAAATAACGATTCAACCGATTGATCTTCTAAAGCTACACCTAAGCGTGAAGCAAACATCATTTCTGCAACAGTTGCGATTAAACCACCATCACCAATATCATGGTAGGCTTTGATTAAGCCACGACTATTCCAATCTTGAACCAATGCAAAGAATGCTTTGAAATCATCAAAACTGTCGACATCTGGTGTTACCGAACCAATTGCTTTATAGACTTGCGCTAAAATCGAACCGCCAAGACGGAATTGACCTTTAGACAAATCGATACGTACAAGTACAGATTCAATATTTTTAAGTTCGGGGGTTAAAGTTTTGCGAACATCTGTGACTGGTGCAAATGCGGTAATCACCCCTGTCATTGGCGAAGTGACAGATTTATCAACACCGTCTTCATTCCAAGTGGTACGCATAGATAAAGAATCTTTACCTACCGGAATTGCGATACCCAAAGCAGGACACATTTCCATACCAATGGCTTTTACACCTTCGAATAAGGCTTGGTCTTCACCTTTTTGACCTGCTGCTGCCATCCAGTTTGCAGACAATTTAATGTCGCTAATTTGCTCGATTTTTGCAGACATAATATTCGAAATCGATTCCGCTACTGCCAAGCGCGCGGAAGCTGCAGGATTAAGCAAAGCCACAGGTGGACGTTCACCCATTGCCATTGCTTCACCTGTGTAACCGACTAAGCTTGTTGTTGTTACCGCAGCATCAGCAACTGGAACTTGCCAAGGGCCTACAAACTGATCACGTGCAACCATACCTGTAATTGAACGGTCACCAATAGTGATCAGGAATGATTTAGATGCAACAGTTGGATTTTTAAGTACACGATAAATTGCATCTTTTAGGTCAGTGACTTTTGAAGCTTCGAAATCATCGCCTTTACGTTCAATCGTTTCATAAGAACGACTCATGCGTGGCGTACCACCCAACATGACTTGCATTGGCATATCGACAGCTTTGTTTTCAAATAACGGATCTTCAACTGTTAAATGACGAGCTTCAGTTGCTTCACCCAATACAGCAAACGGACAACGTTCACGCGCACAGATCGATTCGAATAATGGCAATGACTCTGGACGAATCGCTAACACATAACGTTCTTGCGCTTCGTTTGACCAGATTTCCATTGGCGACATCCCTGGCTCAAGCGATGGAATCTTACGAAGATTCAACACTGCACCAAGTTCATGGTCATTCACCAATTCAGGCATTGCATTCGATACGCCGCCCGCACCCACATCATGCACAGACACGATTGGGTTATTGTCTTCAAAGCGCCAACAAGTATCGATCACTTCTTGGCAACGACGTTCCATTTCTGGGTTTTCACGTTGTACAGAAGCAAAGTCAAGATTTTCACCCAATTTACCGCTGTCGACTGAAGATGCTGCACCACCACCTAAACCGATGAGCATTGCAGGTCCACCCAACACGATGAGTAAATCGCCTGGTTGAATGGCATCTTTTTCAACATGGTCAGGACGGATATTACCGTAACCACCCGCAATCATGATTGGCTTATGGAAGCCTTTCACTTCACCATTGACGTTTTGTTCAAAAGTACGGAAATAACCATTGAGCGCAGGACGACCAAATTCGTTGTTAAACGCTGCACCACCCAAAGGCCCTTCAATCATAATCTGAAGTGGAGATGCCATACGAGATGGTTTACCGTAGTGTTCTTCCCAAGGTTGTTCAAAACCTGGAATATTCAAGTTTGAAACTGTAAAACCCGTTAAACCTGCTTTTGGTTTACCACCACGACCTGTTGCACCTTCATCACGGATTTCACCGCCCGAACCTGTCGCAGCACCCGCAAATGGCGCAATCGCAGTTGGATGGTTATGCGTTTCAACTTTCATTAAGATATGGGCAGCTTGGCTCTTATATTTATAAACGTGCTGACCATTTTCTTCTTGAGTTGGATAGAAACGGTGCGTGTCAAAACCCACAATCACTGACGCATTGTCTTTATATGCCGACAAAACATCTGTTGGAGATTCTTTATAAGTATTCTTAATCATTTGGAACAATGACAATGGTTGAACTTCCCCATCGATTGTCCATTCAGAACCAAAGATTTTATGACGGCAATGCTCAGAGTTTGCTTGTGCAAACATCATGAGTTCAATGTCATGCGGGTTACGACCCATCTTGGTAAATGCATCAGTTAAATAATCAATTTCTTCATCTGACAATGCAAAACCAAATTCTGAGTTTGCTTGAACCAGCGCTTCTTTACCTTCACCTAAAATATCGATGCTATTTAAAGGTTTTGGTTCAGTTTCCAAGAACAGTGCTGAAGCATCTTCAATTCGATTGAACACACTTTCAGTCATACGGTCATGTAAGACTTGTTTTACTTCATTTGATACTTCTGAGATACCTTTTAAAGTAAACAAAACACCGCGTTCAAGGCGGTGTATCGGAGTATTACAGTTCGCAAAAATGTCAGTCGCTTTAGATGACCACGGAGAAATCGTACCTAAACGTGGTGTGACTAAAATCTGAACTTCATCACTTGTAGCTTGGCGAATTTCAAAAGATTCACCATCATTGAGTAGCTGTAAAGCAGATTGCTGTTGTTGTTCGTTGAGGGCTTGGTCAAACAAATAGACCCATTGACTTTCTATTGACTGAACAGAACTAATTGACGATAGACGTGAGAGTAGTTGAGTTTGCTTAAAAGAAGAGTGTGCTGGTGCACCGGCCACGATAAACATGCTGATTTTGGCTCCACGGGCTGGTCTTTCGAACCATGCCACAATGTGACTTGAAGAGAGCGCATATTCTACTTCTTATTGACCAAATCAGCTAGATACCAATGCAGGATAATGTAAGGAAATAATCACTGAAAACTGAAGAAAGCTTTTATTTTCAGATAAAAAAATTGAATGTGGTGTCTATGTATGCCTTACTGAGCTTGTATCTAAATAATTCCTATCTCATTCAATACATCACTTTTCACTCTTTATCTTGTTCTAGATTATTTTATTAAAAATTGTTTAATTGGCTAAATCATAGTCGCATGAGTGTTTGTTGGACTTTCAGCAGTCTTTACAACACATGAAAGCCAACATTCTCATTGTTAATTCTGCATGATTATTCTATATGTCCAAGTAAATCATTTAATGCTTCACCTGCAAGCTTTAGAGATTTCGGATCAACTAAATCAATCGTGTCACATGCTTGGTGATAACACGGTGCAAAATAGAGTTCATTTCCTTTCATTTCTTCTTTAAATAAAATGATTGAACTTACAGGAACTTTACCCAAGAAAGGGGCTGTATCACTGGCCGTTAAGATTGAGAGATCTTCTTTAATCTTGAGATTTTTCTGTTTAAAAAAATCTTTTAAGTGATTTTCTAAAGCCAAATCTCCCGCATGTGTTGGCAACCCACGTAATCCATCTGTTAAAGTTTTATAATCCGCTTCTTTCATTCCACGCTCTTTCAGCATTTTCTCCATCTCATCGACTGAAGAATGATCACCATCAGCAATCAGGATGTCTGGATTTTTTGTTCCGACCATATCGAGGTTGATATAAGCTTTAATTTTTTTCAATTGTTCAGACTTTAAGTTTTTAACATAGTCTTGAGAACCTGCAATTCCAACTTCTTCTGAATCCCAAAATGCAAGGTGTAAGGTATGCTTAGGCTGAATTTTATTTTGATGAATCTGATTCATCAGCTCAATTAACACTGCAACACCAGATGCATTATCGTTTATCCCTGGACCACTTTTAACAGAATCATAGTGCGCACCCATCAATACAATCTTGTCTTCAGACTGACCTGGAATTTCGACAATAATGTTTTGCCCCACCGTTTTTTCACGATTTTGAAATGCATAGGTTTTAACGGTAAACCCCGATTTTTGTGCTTGTTCAAGAATATAATTGGCACTGGCTTTTCCCCCCTCAGTCCCTACTGCGCGGTTACCCCCATGCTGTTGCGCTATATCTTGAAATTGTTCTAAATGCTTCATCATATGATCAGCATTAAATTGAATTGTGGGATTTTTTGAAGCTGAAGAGTGCTCACTTGTATCATTTTTACGATCACAAGCGTAAAGTGCCAAAACAGAAGAGAACATTAAAACTTTAAATTTGTGTTTCATTACGCGTATATACCTAGATTTTTTTAATGCTTATCTAGTATTTCATGCCTCAAAAATATTCATATTGAAGTTTTGTGGCGATTCTGAATAAAAAAAGAACAACATATCGTTGTTCTTTTTACTTTGATTTAAAAATGCGGTTTTAATACTTTATTCGACCAATAAATCTTTAGGCTCAATCGTGTCCCCATAAACAGGTTTTAAGGTTTTTTCATATGCTTGTTGAATCACACCTTCTTTCTTGAGCTTTTGCAAATCCTGATTTAACCAATCTAACAATGCGGTGTCGCCTTTTTTCACTGCAGGTGCAATCAACTCTTGCTCACCCAATGATTTGATTGCCACGGTAAAATTCGGATTTTCTTTTGCCCATGCCAAGACCAGTAAATTATCATGTGCCAATGCCACACCACGCTTATCTTTTAATGCATCAAAAGTTTCAGTGTTTTGTTCATATTTTTGCAGTTTGATGTCAGGATATTTTTTCGTAAAATAGGCATCTGCTGTGGTGCCTTTGTTGACCAATAACACTTTGTCTTTGAGTTGAGCAACATCTGTAATGGGTTGATCTTTAGGTGACACCACACCCAAAGCTACTTTCAAATACGGCGAAGCAAAATCGACGACTTCTTTGCGTTCAGGTGTAACGGTAAAATTGGCAAAAATAATATCCACTTTATTGGCTTTTAAATATTCCACGCGGTTAGCTGCTTCCGTTAAAACAAATTCAACTTTGTTTTCATCACCCAACAAATCTTTCGCGACATGCTTGGCAATCTCGACATCGAAGCCCTGATTTTTACCTTGCGCATCTACATAACCAAACGGCGGTTTATCACTAAATACGCCTATACGTACCACGCCATTTTTCTTGATTTGTTCAATGCTTGAAACTGCTGGTTCTTGTTTAACTTTAGCTTCATCTTTATGTTCTGCATTTTGTCCGCAAGCCATCAAGCCTATACTGAATAGACTGACCACTAATGCACCCTTCATACTGTTTAATACGTTCATGTTATTTCCTTTTCGTTGATGATTTTTTATTTCACTTTTACATCTAAGAAAATTTTGGCATCGACTTTATCACCATAAAGCGGTTTCAAAGTTTGGTTATAAATTTTCTCAATTTCACCCTGATCTCTAAGCTGTTTAATTTCAGTATTCAGCCAATTTAACAGCTCGATATTGCCTTTACGTACAGCAGGCGCAATGAAGTCTTCATTACCAATTTGCGGGATACCGACTACAAAATCTGGATTTTCTGCTGCCCATGCCAACGCATAAGTACTGTCTTGAGAAATGGCATTACCTCGACCATCTTTGAGCGCATTAAAAGCATCGGTATTTTGTTCAAATTTGAGTAATTTGATTTTTGGATAATTTTTAGTAAAGAAACTGTCAGAACTCGAACCTTTATTGACAATTAAAATTTTATTTTCTAGTTGCTCAATGTTGGTAATGGGTGCTGTTTTTGGCGATGTGATTCCTAAGGATGCTTTTAAATACGGTTCAGCAAAGTCGACCACTTGCTGACGTTCAGGTGTGACTGAAAAACTGGCAAAAACCACATCCACTTTATTGGACTTTAAAAATTCCACACGGTTGGCAGCTTCAGTGACAACATATTCAATTTTATTTTCATCGCCCAACAAATCTTTCGCCACATGCTTCGCCAATGCAATATCAAAACCCTGATGTTTGCCTTGGCTGTCGACATATCCAAACGGTGGATTGTCCGCAAATACAGCAACACGAATCACGCCTTTTTTCTTTATCTGTTCAATACTTGAGGTTGAATCTGAAGATGTCGGTTGTGATTTTTCACAAGCAGTGAGTGCCAAAGCTGACACTGTTAAACCACTTGCAATAATGAGAGATTTTAAAGCATTCATTTTATTATCCTTCTAAGGTGTTATTCGCTTAATACGTTAAAATATTTAAAAATGTTCTGGCACGTTCTGTACTCGGTTGTTTGAAAAACACATCTGGTGTGGCTTCTTCAATAATGTTGCCTTTATCCATGAAAATAATACGATCTGCCACTTTTTGTGCAAAGCCCATTTCATGCGTCACAATGAGCATGGTCATTCCCTCTTGCGCCAAGCCTAAAACCACATCCAAAACTTCACGTACCATTTCAGGATCTAGCGCAGCGGTAATTTCATCTAACAAAATGACCTTCGGTTGCATCACCAGCGAACGGACTATGGCAATTCGCTGTTTTTGCCCACCCGATAAATTACGTGGGTAATCCAATTTTCGGTCATACAACCCGACGCGCTTTAATAGCGCATCTGCGACTTGCTCTGCTTCAGCTCGTTGCCGTTTTTGCGCCTGCACAGGACCCAGTAAAATATTGTCAATGACATTCATATGCCCAAATAATTCATAGTTTTGAAACACCATCCCAACATCTTGACGGACTTTGGTCCACTCAACATCTCGACCCAGTACACCCACGCCTTCAAGTCGGATTTCTCCTGCTTGAATCTGTTCCAGTCCATTGATACAACGTAGCAAAGTACTTTTCCCGCAACCTGAAGGTCCAAGAATCACCACCACTTCACCTTGCGACACATTCAGGTTAATGCCTTTTAAAATTTGAGTATCACCAAAGGATTTTTTTAAATTTTTAATTTCGAGTAATGACATGGCTTATTCCCAAATTTTTTCTAAATAACGTGACGCCAAGGACAGCGGATAACAAATGATGAAATACAAAATAAAAATAAAACCGTAGATCCACAAAGATGCATTCGGTACGATTAAAAGTGAATTTTCAATAATCTGTTGTCCAACTTTGAGCACTTCAACCACACCAATCAGTACGGCGAGTGAACTGGTTTTCACCATACGGGTAAACAAGTTGATCACCCCAGGAGTAATACGTTTTAAGCTTTGTGGAAAGACCACATAGGTCAAAACTTGAGTATTGGATAACCCGAGTGCCAAAGCAGAATCTCGCTGATGTTGCTCTATTGAAGTAATGCCCGCCCGGACTAAATCTCCCATTTCCGCAGTGCCCCATAGGACAAAGACGAAAACACAGACCCAAAATGACGAAAACTGCCAGTTAAACCATGTGGCAAAACCAAAATAGAAGATAAACAGTAAAACCAAAATTGGAATAACCCGAATCGCTTCAAGATAGATTCGGCATAGCACCTTGATGATCGGATTTTTGGAGGTCATGATCACACCAAAAATTGCACCTAAAATTGCTGCAAATACCACAGAAATCATGGCAATTTTAATGGTTTGCCAAAGTCCGAACATGAGTCGTTCTAAGTGACTCGGTTGAAATAAAAACTCAATGCCCATGACTGACCCTCCGACTGCGATACTCGAAGTAACTGGTCAAAGCAGAAACTGGCAATAAAATAATTAAATAAGCACAAATCAATAGAAATAAGGCTTCAGTGGTTTTGTAATCCATACCAATTAAATCTTTAGTCACAAAGAGTAATTCGACAATGGCTATGGCACTTAATACGGAGCTTTCTTTAATTAAAAATAAGCAATTTGCACCAATGGCAGGAATAGACACGGCCAACGCTTGCGGCAAAGTCACAAAACGAAATACTTGAAAAGCATTTAATCCAACACTTTTGGCTGAATCGATTTGACCTTTAGATACAGATTGCAAGCCGCCTCGAAAAACCTCAGCCATATAACCGCCACCAAGGAAAGTAAGACCAATGATGCCGCAAGTCATGCCATCAAGACGAATGCCCAATTTCGGTAAACCGTAATACAGAAAAAACAATTGAATCAGTAAAGGCGTATTACGTGAAAGTTCGATGTAAATAGCAGTGAGTTTATCCAATACAGGATATTTATAAGTCAAAATAATACTGGCAATCAGCCCCACGCCAATCGAAAGCACGATACTGATGAGAGAAATTTTTAAAGTGGTCAAAGTTGCTGCAACAAACTGTGGCCAGACACCGTGTATATAGAGCCAATCCAATGTGACCTTCCAAATATTGAAATATGAGATGTTCGATGAATGATTTAATTCTTATCTGGCCTTATAGTTTATTTTCATAAACAAAATCTAAAACCATTTTTTATAGATAAGCTTTTCTAAAATAATGCTTGTAGAGCAAATAAACTGTAGGAAATGCTTATTTGAAATGTATATATTGAAGCCATAAAAAAAGAGCCCGAAGGCTCTTTCTAAAATCTAAACTTGTATTAACCAAAACGCCCTGTAATATAAGCTTCAGTCAATTGATGATCAGGCTGAGTAAACACTTTCTCAGTTGAATTCACTTCAATCAAATCACCCAAATGGAAATATGCAGTTCGATCTGAAACACGTGCAGCTTGTTGCATGGAATGCGTGACTATAGCAATGGTATATTGAGTTGAAAGCTCAGAAATCAGCTCTTCTACTTTAGCCGTCGCAATCGGATCTAATGCTGAACATGGTTCATCCATTAAAATAACTTCAGGACTCACTGCAATGGTTCTGGCGATACATAAACGTTGTTGTTGACCACCAGACAGACCCGTTCCTGCTTGACTGAGTCGATCTTTCACTTCATCCCATAGACCAGCTTTACGCAAACTATTTTCAACAATTTCTTCTAAATCGTATTTATCCCGTGCTAAACCATGCAGTTTTGGACCATAGGCAACATTGTCAAAAATTGATTTTGGGAAAGGATTGGGTTTTTGAAAGACCATACCGACTTGCGCACGTAGCAAGACCACATCAAGATTTGGATCATAAATATCTTGGTTATCTAACAACACTTTGCCCTTGACTCGACACGAATCAATGGTGTCATTCATACGGTTTAAAGTCCGTAAGAAAGTCGACTTACCACAACCAGACGGCCCAATAAAAGCAATCACTTCATTTTCATAAATGTTGAGGTCAATACCTTTGATGGCTTCAGATTCACCATAAAATACATGTACATCCGAAGCACTCATTTTTACGGTATTAGTATGAGATGCCTTTTTCTCAGTATGTTGATTTTGATCAAATTGTGAAGTGAAAGATTGCGCTGTGCGTTTATGTTCAGCTTCTGGCACATTCAAGTGAGTTTGTTCTGGATTCACGTGTTTATCCTGATCTAAGGCATTTGTTTTTATTACAGTCACAGTATTCATAATTTTGTCCTTGATTACCATCGAACTTCAAATTTCTTACGTAACCAAATTGCAATGCTGTTTAAACCCACCATCAGTGCCAGTAATACGATAATGGCTGCAGCGGTACGACCTTCGAAGAAATTACGAAGCTCATTGCCCTGCCATAAGAAAATCTGTACAGGTAATGCACTCGATTGATCAAGTGGCGTTGCTGGAACACTGGCAACGAATGCACTCATCCCTATCAGCAATAACGGCGCTGTTTCACCCAAAGCCTGTGCCACTCCAATAATTGCCCCCGTTAAAATACCTGGTAAGGCAAGCGGTAATACATGGTGAAAGACAGTTTGCAAACGAGACGCCCCTAAGCCCAATGCAGCTTGGCGAATTGATGGTGGAACAGCTTTAAGCGCAGCACGAGTGGTGATGATTACAGTGGGTAATGTCATGAGACTTAGAACCAGACCACCCACTAATGGCGCTGAAAGTGGCAGATGCATCCAACCAATAAAAATAGCTGCACCGAGTAAACCGAATACAATTGAAGGTACAGCGGCAAGGTTATTGATATTGACTTCTATAATATCTGTAATGACATTTTTCGGTGCAAATTCTTCTAAATAGATTGCGGATGCAACCCCGATTGGAATCGAGATAAAAATCACGATCAACATCATAAACAATGAACCGACAAATGCCCCTGCCAATCCTGACGTTGCTGGAGAACTTCGCGAATCTGGTCGTGAAAAAATATCAGTATTAAATGTATTTTCAATAATACCTTTAGCTTTTAAATCATCCGCAATTTGACGAATTTCAGGACTGAGTTGCTGCTGCTCATCTGGCAGTGATCGATCAATATTCCCTGCCAACCACACATCAACATTGGCATCTGCAAGAATTTTAATCTCTTGTTTTTTACCAATGAGTGATGGATCTTGCATCACCATATCTCGAATCCGATAGGCTTCTGAACTGGTATATAAACTCGATAGCTCGTCACGCTTTGCTGCCAGTGATGGATCTTTGGCTACAATGCCATTGACCAAAATGGCATCCCAGTCAACCATACCCATTTCAGTCTGCCATGCAATTTTTCGCTCTTCAAATTGTGCGGGTGACTCATTATTGCTACGTATGGGTTGTTTAGATACTTCAATAATATTCGGATCAAAATAAATTGGAAGACTTAGGCTATTTTGCCAAAAAGCAGGAATACCTTTGATCAAAATACTGCCAAAAAGCAGAACCACAAAGAATAAGCCCGTAATAACTGCAGCTAAACCAAAGAACTTAAATGCTTTTTCTTTACGATGGCGCTTAGCCAATGAACTGGCAATTTTACGATTACGCTTTTCACGTAATTCTGCTGCTGTCGCTGCATCAAATGGCTGATCGATGGAAGATGGATGAGATGTTGTCATTAGTCGTATTGCTCGCGATATTTACGCACGATATACAGTGCAACTATGTTTAAACCCAAGGTAATCACAAACAGCGTTAGACCTAAGGCAAATGCGACTAAAGCTTGTGGGCTTGCAAAGTCAGTATCACCTGTCAATTGATTGACAATGGTGATGGTGACAGTCGAAATTGCCTCTAAAGGATTGGCATGTAGTAAAGGACTATTGCCAGCTGCTAAAACTACAATCATCGTCTCGCCTATGGCACGAGAAGCTGCCAATAGGAACGCACCAATGATCCCCGGCAATGCTGCTGGAAGTACAACTTGGCGTATGGTTTCCGATTTGGTCGCACCCAGTCCCAATGATCCATCACGCATAGCACGTGGTACTTGAGTAATAATGTCATCTGACAATGAAGAAACAAAAGGAATTATCATAATGCCCATGACCAGACCTGCTGTAAGTGCACTGGTGGCATTAATATCAATGCCGATCATGGCACCTAAGCTTTTTAAAAATGGGCCAATCACCATTAATGCAAATACACCATAAACAATGGTCGGAATACCTGCTAAAACTTCAATTGCTGGTTTTGCCCATGAGCGAAAATTTGGAGATGCATACTCGGCTAAATAAATGGCGATCATCAGCCCTACTGGTACAGCAACAAATAATGCGATGCCACTGACCATAAGTGTTCCCCAAAGCAGGGGCAACAGACCATAACTGCCTTCGGCACTACCCGATGTACTAAATCCAGGGTTCCACTCGGTTCCAAAGAAGAAACTCATGGGACTTACAAATTGAAAAAAGCGCATGGCTTCGCTAAACATCGACATTACAATGCCAATGGTGGTGAGAATCGCCACACCAGAACACAGTGCCAATCCAATATTGAGAATTTTTTCAACTTGATTACGCGCACGGTATTGCACCAAAACACGTTTTTTGGCAATCACCAGACCAATTAAGGCTATACAAAGCACCACCAATAATTTTGCATAATTAGCAATGCTTTGAAATTTTGCTAACTGTTCTGCAGCTTTAATTTCATAAGGCAATGCTTGATCACTGACGCCAAATCCAGAAGCGATGGCTTGAACCCGATCAATTAGAACACTTAAACTTGCAGGATCTAGTGTTGATGCGATCTGTGTCGGAACCTGATTGATCACAATTTGCTTCATCAGATTAGGCTCAACAATATTCCAAACCAATAAAACCAAGAACGCAGGAATACCACACCATAAAGCCACTAAAGCACCGTAGTAACCTGGGCGTGAATGCAGCATTGCCGAATTGTTACCTTGTCCAGCTAATGCCCGACTTTTGCGTAAGCCAATTTGATATGCAATAGCAACAATGGCCAGTAACACACCGATGAGGAGCAAATTCATGTATTCTCCACGATCCTGTTAAGTGATATTCCATGTTTTATTTTGAAGGTTGATGATGTACGTATTCGATTCATCATCAACCCAGTCGTAATCATGTGTTGCATGTTCAATTAAAGCTTAACGGCTTTACCAGCTTTAATATTTGCTACTACTTGTGCACGCTCTTTATCCGATAGTGAAATAAGTCCTGCTTTTTCTAACTTAGAGCCTTTTCCTGACACTTTCTTATTTAAAAAGTATTCCGCGAATTGTGGCAACCCTTTAATAGCTTTCAGATGCTCACCTTTGACATAGAAATACAATGGACGTGAAACAGGATAAGATCCATTTAAAATGGTTTGTTCTGATGGGATTACATTATTCACTGTTGCAACACGTAATTTATCTCGGTTTTGGTCATAAAAACCTAATCCGAACACGCCAACAGCATTTGGCGAAGTTTTTAAACGTGCCAGTGTTTCTGTATAGTCACCTGAAATTTCAACCACACGACCATCTTTACGGAAAGTGGTACAGGCTTTCTTTTGTGCATCTTTGTCGAGCTTTTTAATCGCTTCATAAGACTCACAACCTGCATCAACCATTTTTTCTTGGAACACTTCACGAGTACCATGATTCGATGCTGGGATCACTAAAGTAATTGGCTCATTGGGCAATGATTTGTCAATTTGATTCCAATGCGTATATGGATTTGCCACCATTTTGCCATTTGAAGGTAACTGTGCCGCAAGAGCCGCATAGACATGCTGTGGGCGTAATTTAAATGCAGCCTTTTTTAAATTGGATGCAAATACAATACCGTCATAACCAATTTTCACTTCTACGATTTGATTCACACCTGCTTTTTTACACGCAGCTAACTCTGTATCTTTTATTTTTCGAGAAGCATTAGCAATATCAATGGTGTTATCACCCAATCCTGCACAAAACTGTTTTAAACCACCTGAAGTTCCACCTGACCCAACCACTGGCGTTTTAAACTGAGTAAAGGTATTTCCAAATTCCTCAGCCACAATACTGGCATAAGGTAAAACCGTAGAAGAACCCGCAATTTGAATCGTATCACGAGCAGCTTGAGCTGTTGTGGTAATGGCTGCCCCAGACAATAACAATGCAAGAGTTAAATGATTAATACGCATGTTTGATCTCTCTCAAGTAATGCA
Organism: Acinetobacter shaoyimingii; assembly: GCF_011578045.1. Taxonomy (NCBI): domain Bacteria; kingdom Pseudomonadati; phylum Pseudomonadota; class Gammaproteobacteria; order Moraxellales; family Moraxellaceae; genus Acinetobacter; species Acinetobacter shaoyimingii. The sequence continues at coordinate 1,347,207 of NZ_CP049801.1, read as the reverse complement.
AAATGGAGTACTTAACTTTATTGTTCAGTGTTGTACTTTTTCCGTTATTTGCATTTTGATTTGATAATATGACAGCCAAGTTACAGAGATATGACGGTTTGATGATATGTGTTTTTCAGTTTAATACTTTTAAATTTCATTATGATTTTCAATCATTCATATTTATTTTCATGATTCGAATATAAATAAAACCTTTAAATTGTTTGTGACAAAATATGTAATCGTTGTGAGTTTTTAACTGTGGCACTCAGTACGACAAATGCTGTCGGCGTCATTTAGATCTAGAGGTTCAATTGATTTATTATGGCTGTGATCGGTCAAATCACATGAAACTCAATATAAGAAACCCAATGAAAGAAAATCTTAAACTCAATAACCAAGCTTGGCATGAAACCTATTTAAAAATGATTGGTACAACCAGTACCATTACATTGCTCATTAGCATGAGTAGCGTACTGATCTACCTATTACTGAGGCAAATTCATGGTCATGATCTTATTCAATTGATGATTATCAGTTTTAGTTTCATCTCATTTTTTATTTTGATTGCACAGACTCTGCGCTCGATGTACAAAATTTATCATGTGCCTTTAATCTTAAATTGCCCTCAGACCTATCAAAAAATCATCATGTTCTGTAGTAATTTTTCTTTGGCTTTAATCATTCTTGCCTCATATTTCATTAGCCTCAATCAAATGCTAAAAACAATTTATTGATCAGCCTACTACTCTTCTAGAAATAAATAATTATATGACTCTAAAATAAAGTCATTTTTAATGTTGTGTTCGATTTTTAAGAACAGTTTCTTGTATTTATTGAAATTTATTTAACACACTAAGCAATCTATAGTAAGTAGACGTTAGAGATTTGGTTTATTTCACAATGACAAATTTAACTCACTATGATCCAGAACTCCCAGTCCATATGACTTTTGCCACCCATGATTGGCATATTTTGGCGCAACATTGGTATCCAATTGCTTTGGGACGTGATGTGTCAGAACAACCCATCGGTACGATGCTGCTCGACATGCCTTTGGTGATCTACAAAATGGGTGATGAACTAATTGTTGCAAAAGACGTCTGTCCACATCGTGGTGTGCCCTTAAGCTTAGGTAAAAATGATGGACAAGGTGTGGTTTGTCGTTATCACGGCTTACGATTTGGCGAGGGCGGAAAATGTAACCGTATCCCTGCACATCCCGAGCAAAAAATCTCTGATCGTTTTCATTTAAAAACTTATGCTGCCGTTGAGCTCTATGGCCTGATTTGGTGTTCTTTAAAAGCTGAAATAGGAAGTACCCCAAATATCCCAACTATGCCACATTGGGAAGATGCTGACTTTCAACAATTGGTTTGTCCTCAAGTCGATATCGCCTGTTTTGCAGGACGCCAACTTGAAGGTTTTATTGATGTTGCACATTTTGCATGGGTTCATCCTGATACCTTTGGCGACCCTGATGATGTTGAAGTACCCGACTATAAAACCAAGGAAACAAGCTATGGTTTTGAAGCAGACTACATCAGTAGCGTTGGGCGTTATCCGATTGGCTTAGATCAACGAGGTCAAGACGATTTTAAATGGTTACGTCATTTTGAAATCAGCCTGCCCTTTACCGCAACTTTGACTATTCATTTTCCAAATGGTGGTCGTCAGGTCATCATGAATTCAGCGTCTCCCTTGACTGCACGTCAAACTCGTTTATTTGCACCCATTTGCCGAAACTATGATAAGGATTTACCCGTTGAAGATGCTTATGATTTTAACCTTAAAATTTTTGAAGAAGATCGTTTGATTGTCGAAAATCAAAAACCTGAATATTTACCGTTGGATTTGTCTTTAGAAGCGCATTTTCCAGCAGATCGAAGTTCAAGTATGTATCGAAAACTTTTAAGGAAGATGGGATTTAGTCCGTTGTTTGCGGCTTGAGTAATATCACCGATTTTGTAAACTTACCCTCATCCTAGCCTTCTCCCAAAGGGAGAAGGGACTACCGAGATTAATTTTAATTAATACTTGATATCATTTGATTTTATTAAATTAATTGCAAAATCAATTTTAACCATCAGATTTTTAATTACGATCAAATCACATGATGGGCGGCATGAATGCCGCACGTTTGACTGTGGGACATGAACATCCCATCAGGCTGATAAAGGATTTTTGTTACTTTACATCCCTGAAAAGTAAATAACACCTACGAATAGGAATTAAAATTTAAAGATCAAATTGAGGTAATGGTTACATTGATCAAATACATCCTCAAATCACAATAGAATCAAACTGTCATTGCGCAGGTAAATTTATACTTTTGAAAGAACAAAAGTATGTAAAATTCTTCTGTTAGGCTAATGCTACATCCCTATAGCACAGCCTAACGGTAGCCTTCATGCCACCTATTGTCATATTAAATTACGAAAGTAAGTATCTAAAGAAACGAACTTAACCCTAATATTGCTACAGTGAATAGCGATAACTATATCACTATGTTGCTGAAGGATAAGAAATAGAAATTCGCCAGACATAAAAAAGGCGCTCAAATGAGCGCCTTTTTTTTACACAAGCAAATGATTAATCAATCGCAGGTGTATATGTACCATCAGCAATTGAACCTTTGATACGATCAGCCTCTGCAAGCACAAGTGCAAGCAAGTTCTTCACGTTGTCTAAAGTCGCAACTGGGCTTAAAGTCGTCATTTTCAATGATTGAACTTGACCTACTTTCGTTACACCAATATTCGCTTCACCACGTGCAAACAATTCGTCCGCAACGTTTTGGTTCAGTGTATCGAGTAATTCTGTAGGATAACCTTCAGGAATCACACGGAACAATACAGAAGCAAATTGCGGATCAACCAACATTTCTAGACCGTCAGTTGCATCGATATACGCTGCAACATCACGAGTAAGACCTACACCGTGATCGATCATTGAACCGTAAAGTTCTTCGCCCAATGCTTCAACTGTCATCCACAATTTGAGCGCATCAAAACGACGTGTGGTTTGTAGAGATTTCGATACAAGGTTAGGAACACCATGCTCTTCATCATAAGCAGAGTTCAAGTACTCAGCTTCATAATGCATAAAGCGATAGTTCGCTTCATCTTTCAGCAAGAATGCGCCACATGAAATCGTTTGGAAATAATGCTTATGGAAATCAAGCGTGACTGAGTCAGAAAGCTCGATACCGTCTAACATAGAACGATAATCGTTAGAAAGAATCAGTGCACCACCCCATGCTGCGTCGATATGCATCCACGCGCCATATTTATTGGTGATTTCACGAATTTCTTTCAGTGGATCAATCGCACCTGCATCTGTTGTACCCGCAGTTGCCACCACACAAGCCACAATCTTACCTTCTGCTTGAAGGTGAGCCATGGTTTTTTCAAGTGCGTCTACATCCATCTGTGCATTGTTGTTCACAGGAACAGTCACCACAGATTGGAAGCCCATACCCATCATCGCCATGTTCTTTTGCACAGAGAAATGTGCATTTTCAGAACAAATGACTTTCACGTTACGCATAGCCTCATTAGGCACGCCATCACGCTGAACAGACCACGGATTACCGTTTTCGTCTTTCCAATTTTTCGCAATGCACGCATCACGCGCAAGCAAAACACCCATTAAGTTCGACTGTGTACCGCCAGAGGTGAATACACCTGCTTGACCTGCACCATAGCCGACTTTTTGGCGAAGCCAGTCGATGAGTTGCACTTCCATCAACGAACCTGCAGGGCTTTGATCCCATGAGTCCATTGATTGATTTGTTGCGTTAATCAACACTTCCGCGATTTGGCTGGTCACCATTGTTGGGCAGTGTAAATGCGCTAAAGAATGAGGATGATGTACCTTTAAGCTTTTATTGAGGAAAAGCTCAACCATACGATCCAAAGATTTTTGTACACCTAAACCTTCTTTTGAAGGATTAAACGAAATCGCAGAGCGAAGCTCTTTAATGCTACCGCCTGTGTACATTTTGTCATTTTGCAACCATGCAGATACAGCTTTTACAGCTGAATCCATCGCTGACTGATAGTCAGCAATGGATTGTGCATCATTACAGAATAACGCTTTACGATGTTCTGCAAAATCCACCATGATTACGCGCCTCGAGTCGCAACAAGAGCTTCAGCAATTGCTTTTTTGAAACGAACAATTACTTCTTCACATTCAGCTTGATTGATGATCAATGGGCACAGTAAACGAATCACAGTCCCGTTACGACCACCTTTTTCCAACAACAATTTGTTGTTGAAACATGCTGCCTGAATTGCTGCTGCAAGTTGAGAATCACCTGGCAATGAACCCATATGATCTGCTTTTTGGCGTTCATCAACGATTTCAACACCAATCATCAAACCACGGCCACGCACGTTACCAATACATGGGAATTCAGACGCCAATTTTTTCAATTCAGCTTGTAAGAAATCACCACGCTCTTGCGCGTTTTGAGCCAAGTTTTGCTCTTTAATCGTTTTGATTGTCGCAAGACCTGTACCCATAGCCAATTGGTTACCACGGAAAGTACCCGTGTGACCTGCTGGCTGCCAAGCATCAAACTTACGTTTAATCCCAAGGACTGCAAGTGGTAAGCTACCACCAACCGCTTTAGACATTACCACAACATCTGGCTCAATCCCTGCATGTTCAAAGGCAAACATTTTGCCTGAACGCGCAAAACCTGCTTGAACTTCATCAAGAATCAGAACAATGTTGTGCTTTTCAGTCACTTCACGAATTTTCTTTAACCATTTTGCAGGTGCTGTTACCACACCGCCTTCACCTTGGATCGCTTCCAAGATTACAGCAGCTGGCTTCGTTACACCACTTTCGACATCTTCAATGAAGTTTTCGAAGTAATAAGTCAAAGCATCTACGCCTGCTTCGCCACCAATGCCCAATGGGCAACGGTATTCATGCGGATAAGGCATAAATTGTACCCCTGGCATCAAGCCATTCACAGAATTCTTCGCTGACAAGTTACCTGTCATTGCGAGTGAACCGTGAGTCATACCGTGATAGCCACCTGAGAAGCTAATCACTGAGCTACGACCAGTGTACGTTTTCGCTAATTTAATTGCTGCTTCTGTACCATCTGCACCAGATGGACCACAGAACTGTAAACAATACTCAGCCTTACCACCTGGTAATTGCTCAAGTAATGCTTCAGTAAATGCATCTTTTAAAGGCGTCGTTAAATCCAAAGTATGCAACGGTAAACCGCTTGCAAGTGTGTCTTGGATACTTTGAATGACCGCAGGATGATTATGGCCTAATGCCAATGTTCCTGCCCCAGCTAAACAATCGAGGTACTCTGTACCTTCAACATCAGTAACCCAACAACCTAAAGCTTTTGCTATCGCAAGTGGAAGTTTCCGTGGATAGCTACGAACATTGGATTCCATCTGACTTTGGCGAGTCAAATAGTATTCGTTAGTAGCATTAGTGGCAGGGTTTACAGAAGAAACGCTCATATCGAATTACCATCTCTGATATGGGTTAATAGAAATAAGTCGGGTGACTTGCGGTCCTTTGACTCGGTGCTTTATAGAGTTTTAGCTCGACAATTTTTTAATCATCAAACTAAGAGGCGGATGATACCTAATTTTTGTAGAAAATAAACAAGTTTAAGTATCAAAAACGCTTAATTACATCAAAAAAACGTAAACGAGATGTAATTCTTTTTAATTATCATCTTACATCGTGACGAAATAAAGAAAACATTATTTTCAGGTCTTTCATCGAAAAAATAGACGTTCAGCATTACCGATAAACAATTTTTACAATAAATTTATGATTTACAATAAAAAATCATCAAAAAAAACATGGCGAATTGGTTAAATTTATTTACAATGTGACCACAGAGTCTTCCCAAAAATACCATAATTACACTCTAAGATAGAACATATCGAAACATCATAACTTTAACGTTATAGGAACAGCCATGCGATATTTAGGTATAGCAACACTTTTAATGTCTACGTCTTTAAGTACTGCGCTCTTTGCGCAAAATCCGAATGACTTAAACTATAACGTCGCAAATATTCAAGCCGATGCGACCCGTCAAGTCTCAAATGATGAAATGCATGCTGTTTTGTATATCGAAAAGAATCATAAACAACCCGCTGAACTTGCTGCTCAAATCACACAACTGATGAATCAAGCTACTGCTATTGCAAAGAAGTATCCTCAAGTTAAAGTCGAAACTGGTTCACAAACCACTTATCCTGTTTATCTTGATGACACTCAAAAATTAAAAGAATGGCGTGGTCGCGCTGAAATTAATCTTGAAAGTACAAACTTTAAAGCAGCGAGCCAGCTCATTGCAGAACTACAGCAAAGCTTTCAAACTCAATCAATTAACTTTACCGTTTCAGATGAGCAACGTAAAAAAGTTGAAAATGAACTCATCATCGAGGCATCTAAGAATTTTCAGCAACGTGCTCAACTGCTCACTCAAGCGTGGAATAAGTCTGGCTATAACCTGGTGAACTTAAATTTAAACACCAGTAATGCTTACCCTCAACCTGTGATGATGCGAGCGAGTGTGGCTAAATTTGCCAGTGCTGAAGCTGCTGACTCTCAAAATGTGGCTGCTGGTGAATCTAAGATTACAGTCAATGCTTCAGGTTCTATTCAGTTTAAATAGTTTTGAAATTAGTACTTTAACTTTAAACTTCTTCATCAATCATTTTTTATCCAATTAAAATGTATCACAAAGCTCCCTCTCCTGAGCAATTTTTAAAGCACTGCTTTAAAATGAAGCGCTAGTGAGGGCTTGGGAGAGGTTTTTTAAACTTAACCCCATCATCCTAACCTTCTCCCTGAGCCATATATGGCACAAGAGAAGGGACTTTCGTTGTTAATTCAATGACGATTAAATGATTACTTTTTGATTTATGTTGATTTATTAAAGAAATCATTAAAAAAACATTTATTGTAAATAACGAATTCAATAAAAAACCACTCGATTGAGTGGTTTTTTATTTTAGACATGCATTATTTCTTAAATGGGAATGCAAATTTGACAATACGACCCAAGACTTGACCATACTGTTTAAACAAGCTGGCATTGTTGTAGTTCAAGCCATATTTTTCACATACCGCTTTTACTTTTGGCGCCATTTTGCGGTAACGACGTGCAGGAATATCTGGGTACAAATGGTGTTCAATTTGATGGCTTAAATGTCCGGTCAAAATATGAAATGCTTCAGAACCTGTTAAGTTTGAAGAACCACGAATCTGACGCATATACCAATGACCACGTGTTTCATTTTCCAAAACTGACTTTGGAAACACTTCGACATCTTTGGTGAAGTGACCACAGAAAATAATACTGAATGTCCAAATATTGCGTAGACCATTCGCAACTAAGTTACCCGTAAACACAGGTAAAGCCGCTGGCCCTGCGATCAGTGGGAAAAAGACATAGTCTTTAAACAACTGTTTACCCATTTTCTTTTTCATAGGTGTCAGGCGTTCATTAAACTCATCTTTGCTCATTCTGCCTTTTAAATATTTACCAATTTCAAGGTTTTGAATGGCAACGCCCCACTGGAACAGTAAGCAGAATGGAATGCTGTATAAAGGTTGCAATAAATACCCTTTTTTCCAGCGTTGCTCTGGGAACAAACGCAATACGCCATATCCAATATCATCATCCATACCTTTAATATTGGTATAGGTGTGATGCTTATAGTTATGGGTTTGACGCCAGTCGTCCGCTGTACCCACAATATCCCACTCGTAAGTTGTGCCTTTGAACTTAGGATCATTCATCCAGTCATACTGACCATGCATGACATTATGACCCAGCTCCATGTTTTCCATGATTTTGGCAAAACCTAAAAGTCCTGTGCCCAAAATCCAAGCTGGTGGGAACCAACCTGCAAATAAACAAGCACGACCTAGAAATGAGCTGTAGCGAATGGCTGCATATACACGTTTAATGTATTTTTCATCTTTTTCGCCCAAATCATCAAGTACTTCTTGCTTGATGGCATCTAATTCACGTGCAAGTTCATCTAACTGAGCAGGTGTTAACTCTTTATTTTTAGGGTTTTTAAAATATTGTAATTGCACTGGCATATTCATATTTTGTACTCGCTTATAGGTCAATCGTTAGATCAGATTGAGCTGAATTCACACAAATTTTTAACAAGTGACCCGGTTCAGTATTGGTTGCACCATTCACTAAATTTTTAGTTGAACCTTGAGCTTTATTACATGCACACTTGTTGCAAATGCCCATTCGACACCCATGGGTAGGTTGAATATTTTGTTGTTCCAGACCCACCAAAATAGATTGGCCTTTTGGAATCGCAACGGTCTTATGGGATTTAGTCAGCGTTACATTAATAAATCCAACATCATCCGAAGCTAAGTGACTTAAGCTAAACGCTTCACTTTTAAATGATTGTGCAGACTTAAAGACTTGCTCTGCTGTAGATACAAAGCCTGATGGTCCACATGCATAGACTGTCGTGTTTTCAAGATTTGAAACTTGATTTAAATAACTTTCATTTAATCTAGAATCTGGATGTTCAGATTGAGTATGAAAAAGTTGAACCTTAAGATTGGCATGCTTTTCTGCCAACATCTCTAATTCAGCTTTAAACGCAGCATCTGCTTCATGTTTCATCCAGTACATCAACTGAATAGGTGTAGAAACATTAGACTTCAGTGCCGCCTTGATTAAGCTGTACATTGGCGTAATTCCACTTCCCGCAGCCAAAAGCAATAATGGCGATGAAGGCTGAGGAAGCAACATATCACCATAAGGTTGCCCAAACTCAATGACATCACCCAATTGTGCTTTTTCAATCAACCAATTGCTCACAATGCCTTGATCTACGCGTTTTACCGTCAAAAGCACATGATCAACGTCTAACTGGGTCAAACTATATGTACGTTCAAAACAGCGACCATTAACGGTCACGATGACAGGATGATGTTGACCCGCTTCTCCCAATTTAAATTTTTTATTGGTTTGAATGGTCAGACTAACGGTATCAACTGCGGTTTGATCTTTATTGATAATCTTGCCCAAGGCTTGATTGAATGACCAAAGCGGATTGAATTTTTGAAGCCAAAAATTAGCAGCATCTTTATCAAAAACGCTCTCAACTATTGAATTTATAGATGAATTTCGATTTTTTACAGCTTGCATATTTAGCTCACTACGAGGTGGAATATAATTATTATACACATGTATATATATTTGTATATAAAAATAATGAAGATGTTCTTAACATTTCACTTATTGTGCTACAATCGGTATAATAAATTTATAATTTTAATTGCTTTATAACTATGTCTTCTTCTCAAGTTGTTGAATCGACCACTATTTCCGTCCAAGACGCTGTACCTGTTTTGGAACCTATCACTGTGCGTACAGTGGGTCGTAAAGCAACCATTACCAAAGAAGAACTGTTCCAAGCTGCATTGAATTTAATTGGACCTCAAAAAAGTATCGCCTCCCTCAGTTTACGTGAAGTGGCGCGTGAGGCAGGTATTGCACCAAACAGTTTTTATCGCCATTTTAAAGATATAGATGAACTGGCGATTGAACTGATCGATCGCTCGGCTATTGCACTACGGAAAATTCTGCATCAGGCACGTTTAAAAGCGTCTCGCCAAAGCAGTATTGTTCGTAGTTCAGTTGAAGTCTTTATTGAACAGTTGGATGCAGATGAAGGCAATTTGAGTTTATTGCTACGTGAAGGCTATACAGGTTCAGCATCGTATAAAGAAGCGGTTGAAAAGCAACTGAACTATTTTCAGCAAGAATTACAAGAAGATCTGATTCGTTTAGAGCGTTTAAATCGTAGCAAAATGATCCGTCCAGATATTGTCGCTAAAGCCATTACACAATTGGTATTCAATATGGGCGCAAAAGTGTTGAATTTACCGCATGAAGAACGTAAGGAAGTGGCTGAACAAACCATGATTATGATTCGAATGATTTTAGAAGGTGCGCGTAATTTGGATGAAGCGCAACTGCGTTAATATCATACAGCATAGAGATATTTTTCAATTATTGATTGTGTAGCGGTGTCAATTAATAATTGAATGTTATGACTCTATCAACAATCTTGACTGACATTCTTTCATTTGCTGTTGTAGCCAATCTAAAAACATGATCTTTCTTTGATCGTGTTCAAAAGCTGTATTGGACAATAAATAATATGCTGAACCATCTTGTATTAGTGGTGATATTTTTTTGAGTACATGGTTTTGCAGTTCTTTTTCAATCATATAAATTGACATTATTGTTGCACCAAGACCTGCAATACACCCTTCCAAACACAAATAAAAATGTTCCAAATCCACTTTGGTGCTTTCAACTAAGATTTTTTTTAACTCCGAATGCTTATAAAGGTTTTGAAATAAATTTGGTCTAGATTTTGAAATGAGTAAATGTTCAATTTTATGTTGATGTTTATTTTGAACTGCAACAATAAATTCATCCGCAATTTTCTCACTAAATAGATGTTCTCCCCAATCAAAATCATTTCGTCGTATTGCAAGATCAATTTGATGATTTTCAAAATCCACTTGACCACCACTTGTAAGCAAAACAATGTCAAAATTGTGTCCTTGTGCTTTGAATTGGGATAAGCGGGGAATAAGCCATTTCATTGAAAAAGTTGGCTCACAAGAAATGACAAATGGTTTATTCTGATTCACTTGCAATTCCATCAAGCAGTCATCTAATTGATTAAAGACTCGCTGCGTACACTCAAATAGTATCTGACCTTGAGCAGTTAATATTAAACTTTTATTTTTTCTTTCAAACAATTTTAGGTTAAGCGCATCTTCTAAGTTATAAATCTGCTTACTTACTGCACTTTGAGTAACAAACAAATATTCAGCAGCTTTAGTGACACTACCGCATTTTGCAACAAAATAAAAAAATTTGAGTGAATTTAGCGATATCCTTTCAATCATTCCAAAAACTCATCGATATACAGTCATATTTATTGATATTCATTTTTTGCATTTCTATTGAAAATAAATGAACTCAATTCTTTAATGCAAAATATACCATGAAAGACATCATTGATCATTATAGACTCACATATAATTTATTTAAAAAAAGATATTCTTGTCTAAACTTAACGCTGGAAACAAATGATCAAAACATTTCAAATATATTCCAAAAAAGACATCAAAATACACGCTCATACCACATTAATTTCGCAAGGATATTTGTATATATTTGGTATTTACAAAGCAATAATTTATTTGAACGTTGGATGAGTGTTAGAAAGCATCCATGTGTTTTCATTCATTGGATTTCAAATCAAGCCAATTTTAGAACATCAATTCTGATCATAAATCGATTCATCATGATAGACCCACAAAGGCTAATATAGGTTTTGAACCAATGAGCGAGTTCATAGCAGTTATCCTCATCACAATTTTAGCCGTTATGAGTCCTGGTGCTGATTTTGCGATTGTGACTCAAAATAGTTATTTATATGGTCGTAAAATTGGTATTTTCACTGCAGCTGGAATTGCATGTGGCGTACTTTTGCATGTTATTTATACGTTAATTGCAATCTTCTTTTTTCTTCAATATACCTCACATTTCTTAAACCTAATTAAATTCATTGGTGCAATCTATTTGATTTATATTGGTTATAAAACCTTTACGCAAGAACCGATACAACAAAGTAAGAGTTTCAATTTAATCTCAGTTTATCAAGCCATTCGATATGGTTTCCTAACCAATGCGCTTAACCCTAAAACAACTTTATTTGTGATAAGTACATATACCCAAATTGTAAGTATTTCAACACCCACCATTATTCTGATTGGTTATGGATTATTTATGGGGTTTGCTCATTTTGTATGGTTTGCACTAGTCTCGATAGTTTTTTCTTCAAAGGCGTTAAGGAAAAAAATGTTAGACAGTCAAGTGTTCGTTAACAAAGTGATTGGTATTATTCTATGTATTCTAGGTTGTAGTCTTCTCTTCACGCACTTTAATTAAAATTGATTTAAAAGCAGTTAATTGTAAATAATCTCAAAAAAAAGCCCCTACATAATGTAGAGGCTTTTTTTGATTTGAAGCGATGTCTCTATTATTCCCAAACCACTTGTTTGTTTTGTTTATACCAATCATCAAGTTTTGGCTGGTAACGTTCTTCAATCTTATTGCGTTTGATTTTCATAGTTGGTGTGAGCAGGTCATTATCCATGGTCCAAAGTTCACGAATCACCACAAAATAACCGAGCTTTTCATGCGACTCTAGTGTGTCATTAATCTCATTTTTTAATGCGATTAATTCAGCTTCAATTTCATCTGTTTTTTGGTGTTCAGCCAATTTATTACGTACATCTTCTGCAAGCATGATAAATGCAACAGGTTGAACCTGACTTGCTCCACCCACGCACACAGATTCAATCATGGCATTATTACCAATTTTCTGTTCAATTGGCACAGGCATGACGTATTTACCTTTTGCGGTTTTGAAAATATCTTTCACACGCCCAGTAATTCGCAAACGTCCCGTTTCATCAATTTCACCCATATCCCCAGTTCTGAGGTAACCATCTGGTGTTAAATCTTCTGCGGTTTTTTCAGGATTTTTAAAATAGCCCAGCATATTGCCCGGACTTTTCACTAAAATTTCACCATTTTCATCAATTTTACAATCAACTTTTTTCTGTACATGCCCAACATAACCGCTCTTATATTGCCCTTCTTGCGTAATGTGCGAATATCCAGAATTTTCAGTCATACCATAAACTTCAAGTAGTTCTAAGCCTAGGTCTCGATACCATTTGATGATATTTACAGGTAAAGGGGCAGCTCCAGTTAAAGCAAAGCGAACATGATCCAAGCCCAATTTGGTCAAGAGTTTCTTTTTCACAACTTTGCCAAGTACAGGCAGATTGAATAAAACCTTCTGTACTTTTGGCGAAATTTTTTCGTTAATACCCAAATAAAACTTGGTCCATAAACGTGGAACCGAGAAGAAAATAGTCGGTTTAGCACGATTTAAGTCTTCAATAAAAGTCTCTAGAGAGTTGGCAAAATAAACGGTAAATCCACCAATTAAAGATGAAGATTCAATAAAAATACGCTCTGCCACATGTGCAAGTGGTAAATAAGACAATGCACGCTCTTTTTCAGTCACCCCAAAGGTGGTTCTTAACTCACCTGATGGCGCAAGCAATGTAGAAAAACTTTGCATCACGCCTTTTGGACGTCCTGTACTACCCGATGTATAAATAATTGTGGCTAATCGATTCGGATCTGGTAGCTCAGGGTTTTCAAGCGGTTCAGTTGTCGCTGTAATCTTTTCCCAAGTCGGCGCATCATAATCAGGTGATAATGGTAATTTTACGCAGGTCATGCCTGCTGGAATAATAGTTTTAACCGCATTCCAACTGTCACCAATTCCGTCTAATTTCCCAATAAACAACATTTTGCATTCACTATGTTCAAGCACGTATTCTGTGCCTTCAGCATTCAATGTTGTATACAGAGGAACTGAAATATGACCTGCCATCCAGATGGCTAAATCCGCCATAATCCAATGCGCACTATTTTTCCCAAATATGGCAATTTGACTTGGTTTCTCAAGTTCTAAAGTTTGAATATAGGCTGCCATACGGCGTACTTGATCCGCAACTTCTTGCCATGTATAAGATTTCACTTCGCCATTTGGCAAGGGTTGAACTAAGTACGTTTTCGTTGGTGAGGTTTTTTCCCAATGCAATAAATAATGAATATGTGTTGGTAAATATTCAAATTGCTGTGAATTTTTTATCGCTTCCATGACATCCCTTTTCCCTATCTTCACGACAAATTAAGAATGAGTTTTTTGTATATTAATTACACAATCTATAAGTGTTAACCGATGAATGCAATCTTTTAAGGCAAAAAACTTTTCTTAATCAAAACTTTTGATCATCTTATACCCCGAACACATGACACTTTTTGAGTATTTTATTGATTTACCTTTTACTTCCAATAAAGCATCTTTGTTATCAAGTTCAGGTGATAATTTATACTAGTTTTCACAATCTGAATTAGCATTTTGTTTAGATCGTGATGACATTTATCGCCAATGTAATTGCTAAGATGATTTTATATAAATTGAATATATTCAAAAATATACATTTTATTAAGAAGAAATTTTAATCGTTTTACCAGACTATAAACAGACATTGACTCAGGCTTAATGGACTAAGCACAAACTTGCATCACGATACAACGCCAAGACCTAAAATAAGGACATTGAGATGTTAACTTGCATAAATACCCCCTATCCATATTTAGACATAAAACTCAGCAATGGCATACTGACCGTAACTATCAACCGTCCTGAAGCCAAAAATGCGCTGAATATTGAGTTGTATCAAAATTTGAGTTCAATTTTTATAGAAGCTGATCAATCACCAGATGTGCGTATCTTGCTTTTAAAAGGGAATGAGCATGATTTTTGTGCTGGCAATGATATGAAGTCTTTCTTACAATTGCCGCAACTACCTGAAGCTGGGCAAGCTGGCAATACACCACCATTTATATTACTGAAAACGGTCGCCCAATTTACCAAACCATGTATTGCTGCGGTACGTGGTGTGTGTATTGGTGTGGCCAATACTTTGCTTCTACATTTTGATTTGGTCTATGCCGATGATTCAGCTATTTTCCAAATGCCATTTGTCAGTTTAGGATTATCCCTTGAAGGTGCAGCAAGCCAACTCTTGGTACAACGTGCGGGTTATCATCTAGCGGCTGAACTCTTATTCACTGCAAAAAAATATGATGCTGAAACCGCTTTTCGAGCAGGCATTATTAATGCCATTGTGGAAAATCCTTATACTTATGCAGATGAACAAGCTCAGCAATTGGCGGCTTTACCTTTAGCTTCTTTAAAAGCAGTAAAATCTTTAATGAAGCATAATCTTGAGCAAATTTTAAAATGTATTGATGATGAAGCCGAAGTGGTCATGCAACGTGCGCAATCACCTGAAATGTTTGAAGCCGTGTCTGCTTTTTTGCAAAAGAGAAAACCTGATTTTAGTCAGTTTAACTAATTTGGTTATTTTTGATAAAAATTACAAAATCTTCAACATTGAAAAGTTGCTATATATGCCTCAATTTGAGTCACTAAGGATTCAATACTTAATTTGGCTGTATCTATCACCAACCTTGGCTCATTGCGCTTGAGATACTCACGTCCCACTACAGCATTCCAATCTGGCAATATAAAATGTTCAATATCTGCTATTCGTGTTTCAACTCTTTTTCGATGTTCAACTTGATCACTACACATCATTTCTATTTCAACAATGGGTACATTTAATTGTGAAGCTACAGCTTTCCAATTTTCACGACTTTCAGCAATTGGGTTCACACAATCAGCAATAACAGTATTACCCAATCTTAAATTAGATAATGCCAATGCACAGGCAATATCATAACCAATCGAGCCTATATCACCCTCCAAAGGATACGCTTTTAAAATTTGATGTTCTATTTCATCAATTCGTAAATAGCAAAAATGTCTTTTTTTAACTAAGGCTTTTGCGATACTCGTTTTTCCAGTTGCTGGTAATCCAGAAAAGACAATCAACATTTCTTATCTCTCATAATTTTTCATGACGATAATATTAGACTGACATTACACCGACTATATTTTTATTTGTTGTAAAAAAAGCACCCGAAGGTGCTTTTTATAGATTACAGAAAACCAATTATGGCTTAACCACCACCAAAACTTGAATCGCTTCAGGTGTCACTGATAGCCCATCCAGTAAACCTAAACCTTCTTTCTGCAATTTTTGTAAACGTGCAATTTCATCTTCACGAATACTTGGATTAAATTGCTTTAAGTAAGTCAAACGGTCAATTTCATATTGCCATTTGCTGCCATAGATTTCTTTGGCTTGTTGCATCAACTGTGGCAACGTACCTTTGGCAATATCCAAAGCTTGTGCATAGCGTGCTTCAACAACATCACGACGTGCTTTCACCACTTGACGGCAACTGTTGCCATCTAAATGATGCAAATAAGGTTTTAAAATTTCAGGCGCAATTTTTTGCGACAAATCTTGTCCTTTTTCACTGAGCAATACACGAATCAATTGCGTTGGCAAGCTTGAAGGTAAGTTCAATGCTTTGGGTGCAACTACACCCACCTTAAACCACACTTCAATAAGCACTGAACCCTGTGGCAAAGCAGCAGATTTTAGTACTGCGACGTTGGTACTACCGAAAGATTGGGTATTGATCATCTCCATTACACTTTCAGTGAATGGATGCTCAAGGGTAATGTATTGGGCATCTTCACGAATTTGTGCTTGATCACGGTAGAAGGTGACCGTCATCCCTTCTTCATCCAACATCAAACCTTGCACTTGCATTTGATCTGTTGGTTTGATGATCACTGTACCATTGCTTTGCTCATCAAAATCAATGTTGGTCGACGCCATAAAGCGCTTCATAAACATTGGAAGCAAAGTATTGTCATCATAATCTTCAAGCGCAGCAACAATCTCTTGCGCTACCATTGGACGGCAAGAGTTATATTCAAGCAATCGGTCACGACCAGCTTGTAATTCATCTTCAAGCGCTTGACGCTGTACATTCACCGCTTCAAGTAAATCTTCAAATTCTTGACCTTTGTCTTCCAGCAAGCAATCTTTCAAGTCCACAATAAAGTTTTCTTGCAGAGTTTGTGCAGTCGGCGAAATATTACTGAAAATATTCAGGGCTTCGTTGTACCAACGGAACATACGCTCTTGCGCAGTACCTAATAAATACGGTACATGGATTTGAATACGATTTTCTTGACCAATACGGTCTAGACGACCGATACGTTGTTCAAGCACGTCTGGATTTGCTGGCAAATCAAATAAGATCAAGTCAGATGCAAACTGGAAATTACGACCTTCAGAACCAATCTCTGAGCACAGTAAAATTTGCGCACCATAAGATTCTTCAGCAAAATAAGCCGCTGCTTGGTCACGCTCAAGCAAGCTCATGCCTTCATGGAACATCGCTGTGCGAATACCTGCATGAATACGAAGCGCATTTTCCATCGCTTCAACAACGGGACCACTACGTGCAATCAATAACACTTTTTTGTGCTTTAACTGGGTACGTAACATTTCCATGACCCACGACACACGTGGATCAGTTTCCATCCAAGCACCGTCAAGTTGTGCTTCTTCTGGCCACATTTGCTCACGCAATTTACCTGTTTTCGACCACCCTTCTGGCGCTGGTAATGGCGCTGGCTGACAATCACGCCCAGGGAAACCTTGAATCGCTTCACGTGTATTACGGAATAACACACGACCTGTACCATGACGGTCTAAAAGCTCATGAATCGCGCGGAAACGTTGCTCAGGATCATCTTCAATTTTATGACCCAAAAGCTGTTCAATCGCTTCAAAATGTTCTGCTTCTAAAGGCAAATCAGACATTAACACTTCAGCAATTTTTGCAGTGTGTTGATATTTCTCTTCTTCATCCAAGAAACGATCAAGTGAGCTAAAACGTTGTGGATCAAGCAAACGTAATCGTGCGAAATGACTTTCCACACCCAATTGTTCAGGGGTCGCAGTTAAAAGTAAAACACCAGGTGTTTTTTCTGCGAATTCTTCAACGAGGTCATAACGATCATTACCACCGTCTTCTTCAGACCACATCAAGTGATGTGCTTCATCGACAACCAGAAGATCAAAGCCCGCTTCAATGGCTTGCTCACGTAAGTCTTCGTGGTCAATCATCAAATCTACTGAAGCAATAATGCATTGCTCAGTCAAAAATGGATTCAGTTCTGGATCATGTTCTTTAATCGACGCAGTACGTGTTAAATCAAACAATGAGAATTGCAGATTGAAACGACGACGCATTTCAATCATCCATTGATATTGCAATGAATCTGGTACCAAAATCAGAATACGTTCAGAACGACCTGTTTTTAGTTGTTGATGAATAATCAAACCCGCTTCAATGGTTTTACCTAGCCCCACTTCATCGGCAAGTAAAACACGTGGCGCAAAACGTTTACCCACTTCATGTGCAATATAAAGCTGATGCGGAATAAGACCGACGCGCGCACCCACCATGCCACGTAGCGGGCTATTTTGCATATTGGCTTGCATTTGCAAAGCTTCAATACGCAAGTCATACCATTCTTTATAATCGACTTGGCTTGCCAATAAACGATCGAGTGGTTTTGACAATTGGATGGTCGCACCAATGCGTGTTTCATTTAAAGATTTACGTTCTTCAGTCCCATCTTCCAATGTACGAACCACGTTATAGCGGATGACACCATTGCGTTCTTCAAAAGACTCAACGATCCAATGTTTGCCTTCTTGATCTTGAAGTTCATCTTTAACATTGAAAATAATACGAGAGAGAGGTGCATTATTGCGTGCATAGACACGTGTTTCATCACTTTTAGGGAATAAAATACTGATTGAGCGTTCATCGACATCAATCAATACACCTAACCCGAGTTCCGTTTCTGTATCTGATAACCAACGTTGACCAATAGCAAATTGCTGCAATTTATTCCACCTTATCTCAAGTTAGGACTGAAAAAAACAATGCTCAACCAGGAGATAATTTGAGCAGATTTTAACGTCTTTAAGCAATATATTTTGACATAAACCCACTTAAAAGTGAGCATATTTTAAGAACAATTCATTGTTAAAAAGTAATTATTGATTTCAATATCAATTGAAAGTTCATCTTCTTTTAACAACAAATTGATCCGAATTTTAAATGTTTTTTAAAAAGGAACTGGACTATGAAATTCCATAGCTTTCCCAGTCGTAGGATGACTAAATCCTAAACGTTCCGCATGTAAGCATAGTCTTGGCATCCATTGTTGTTGATCAGGCGTTGCATAGAGCGTATCACCCACAATAGGATGACCCAAATATTGCATATGTACACGTAACTGGTGCGCACGACCTGTAATGGGTGTCAGTTTCACACGTGTAACCACATGGCCATCTATTTCAAAATGCTCAACTGCTTCCCAGTGTGTGATTGCGGGTTTGTCATGTGTAGCATCTACCATATGTAATGGTGGACGAGATGGGTCATAGATCACAGGGATATCTACGGTGCCTTCACCTTGGAGATCACCTGCTACAATCGCTTGATATGTTTTTGACGTTTGACGTTCTTGAAACTGTCTTGAAATCGACTTTTGCCCTATTTTGGATAAAGCAAAGACTAAGATACCAGAAGTGTCACGATCTAAACGATGGATGAGTAATGTGCGGGGTTCTTCTTGCAATAATCGGTTAATGGCACAATCTTGCAAATCTGGAGTTTTACCAGGAACAGACAGTAATCCTGCAGGTTTCTGAATGACCATAAAATCATCATCACGATGGATTAAATGTTCCTTTAGAAAATTACTCAAAGTTCAATTCCTATCAGATCGTGAAAATAAGGCGGCAATGATAGAAAGCTTAGCAAAAAAATACAATGTTGATTTGAGAATTGGTCGATAATTTTTCCGATTTTGAGTTAAAAAAAAATCAATTGAAGTATTCAAACACTTTTAGGCATTTACTCTTTAGACCAAGATCAATTTTTAAAATGAGGGGCGTAAGATGGTCATTAATTTTTCTAAACTCACATGACCAACAAAGTCTTCATAACGAATATTGGCACCATTGGCACGCCACAGTCCAATTAAGTCGACTATTGCCACTGAGTCTAAGCCATATGCTTTTAAATTTTCGGTTGGATTAAGTTCCAAGGGTTCAATATCGAGCTGTTCAGCAATGGCCAATAATATTCCTTTCGCTGACAGTATAAATTCAGTCGGCGCACTTAACGACCATAAACGAATCAAACTGGCCGTATTTAAGTGATTTAATCCCATTTCAACACAAGTGTTAATCCATTGAATATGCTGCTCTTGATTGTCCAAACAAATCGCATCATTCACCATCGCGATCTGGTCTGATACGGATGCTATATGCTTAATCACTTGTCTAAATGTGGCATTCATCTCCCCTGCTAAGATCAATTGGTCATCTTGCGAAAGATACTCTCCCAAACGCATCATGCCATCTGTGATTGACTCATTATTTAAATCGATAATCGGAACATCCAAAGCTTTGGCTTTTTTGAATAAACGATTGAATGATTCAAATAAAATCTGCTCATTGGCAGCTTTTTGATTCGAATATCTCGCTTTTAATGCGTCTAAGCCTACAAAAACCAATACGCTTTTTTCGGATTCTATACGCCATTTAGCCAGAGAAGGTGTCAATTGAATTTTCTTGGGAGCGTTATATAACATCACACATCTATCTATTTATAACTGCATATGATCAATATTAAAAAAACTTGCCAATAATCAATTTTAATTCAAATTATCGCGCCTTAGTCTGCAAGCGCCAAAAAGACATCAATTGCATGTTTTGCAATATCCGCATCTTCATAAGATTTTGCACCAGATACACCGACTGCACCCACCAATTGACCTTGATAAATAATGGGTTCAGCACCTTCTAACATGCCAGAAAATGAATTCACGGTTAAAAAACCAAGTTGACCATCTTTAATCAATTCTTCAAATAATTGTGAAGGTCGACGACTGATCGCTGAGCATCGTGCTTTTTCAATACACAAACTCGATGTCATTGGCGAAGCACCATCCATTCGCTTCATCGCAAGAAGTGCTCCAGACTCATCAACTACGGCTATACTGACATTAAATTTTTGATCTATGGCAAACTGGTGTGCACGGGTCAATAAAAATTCAGCATCTTCCAAAGTTAAATAGTGTTTGGTTTTCATCTTGTTGTCCCTGATATTTTAGACTTCACTAAAAAAAGCCCACAACCGAAGTTGTAGGCTTATGTTAATGTAATTTCAACTAAAATTTATTTCAAAGTTGCAAAAACCTCTTTAGCTGCTCGAATTGTGTACGCAATGTCCTCATCCGAGTGTGCACTTGAGAAAAATCCTGCTTCAAAAGCCGAAGGTGCAAGATTTACACCACGCTCTAACATGCCGTGGAAGAAAGCACGGAATTTGTCTACATCACATTTCAAAATCGCATCGAAACTTTCAATTTGATCTTGATCTGTAAAATAAAGTCCAAACATACCACCCACTTGTTGGGTACGGAATGCTACACCTTCTTCATCGGCAGCCGCTTGTAAACCAGACAATAAAGTTGCCAGTTTTGCAGTTAAGTTTTCATAGAAACCTGTCGCACGTAAATGCTTAAACATCTCAATACCTGCACGCATCGCCAGTGGATTACCTGACAATGTCCCAGCTTGATAGACTTTACCAAGTGGTGCAATGCATTCCATCACTTCACGTTTACCACCAAATGCGCCAACAGGTAAGCCAGCACCAATGATTTTGCCCAATGTGGTCAAATCAGGGGTTACGCCATAATGCGCTTGTGCACCGCCTAAACCAACACGGAAACCAGTCATCACTTCATCAATAATAAAAACTGAACCGTATTCGTCGCAGACATCACGAATCGCTTGTAAGAAACCATCAACAGGTTTCACTAAGTTCATATTACCTGCTACGGGTTCAACGATAACACCTGCAATTTCAGAGCCAAATTTTGCGAAGCATTCTTTCAGCATTGCAATATCGTTATATGGAAGCGTTAAGGTATGTTTAGCAAAATCTGCTGGCACACCCGCTGAAGTTGCTTCACCCTCACCTTTGGTCAATAAACCTGAACCCGCTTTCACCAGCAACGAGTCAGAATGACCGTGGTAACAGCCTTCAAATTTAACGATCTTGTCACGTCCTGTATAACCACGAGCTAAACGAATAGCCGTCATGGTTGCTTCAGTACCTGAGTTGGTCATACGAACCAATTCAATCGATGGCATGATTTCGCAAATGATGTCTGCCAAAGTCGTTTCATGAACTGTTGGTGCACCAAAGCTTAAACCATCTACAGCAGCTTCTTGCACTGCTTTAATAATGTCAGGATGAGCATGTCCTAAAATCATTGGCCCCCATGAGCCAACATAGTCGACATAGCGTTTACCATCGACATCATACAAATACGCACCTTGTGCTTTTTCAATAAAAACAGGTGTACCACCCACACCATTAAACGCACGTACTGGTGAATTCACGCCACCAGGAATATGTTTACTGGCTTGTTTAAAAAGTTGTTCTTGCTTTGGAGATAAGCTCATGAATTCACTCGACTCAAATTAGTTAGATCTAAAAAAACAGTATAAGACGTAAAATGCATGTGAAAAATCACGTCAACACTAAATATAATCGCTTAAATAATGAAGGATAAATTTAAGCGAAGAGTTTAGCCCAAGCTTGGACACGTGCAGGAATTTCTTCAACCGATAATCCCAATATATCACTCACAACAGCACATAAATCAGCACCTGCAGCTATCACTTCAGCACCATTTTCTACTGTCAGGCCACCAATAGCACAAATTGGGGTTTCAAATAATTGTCTTGCTTGTTTAACAATATCTAAACCTATAGCAGTCGCTTCTGGTTTAGTTTGTGTTGCATGTACAGCACCAAAAGCGACGTAGCTTGCACCATCCGCAATGGCGTTTTCAGCATTTTGAATTGAACCAGCACAGGTTCGCCCTATGATAACCCCTTTAGGTAAACGTGCTAGAGCATCGGTAATTTCACCATCGCTTTGTCCCAGATGCACGCCTAAGCCAAATTGCTCAGCCAAACCAATATCATCATTAATGACAAATGAGGTTTTGTATTGATCACATAGTGCTTTAATCAATGCCACTTCGTTAGCCTGATCAGACTTTGCGATCTTTTTACGACGATATTGCAAAATAGCAACTTGCTCAGTTGCTAAAGCAGCTTCTAACTTTGAAAGAAGTAATGCCAATGGATCATCATTGGTAATTAAATATAAACCGCGCATACATGACTGCCCAAAATAATCTGCATCGATTATAGCAAGCTCAAGGGCAATCATTAAAAATAAAACATTTATATAAAATAAATAAAAAAGCCTAAAACATGACATTTTAGGCTATTGATTTAGATCTATGATCGTTTAGAAACGAAAACCCACCCCAAGATAGGTAATCAGTGGATCAAGATCAACTTTGGTTTTAGATTTAATCAATCTTTCTCCAGTATTGTGATCTGTCACAGTAATAGTTGCTGTGTTGTTGAAATTCGGCATATAGGTCAATGAAGCTGTTGTAAAAAAACGTTTAGAAATATCGTACGTAAAACCTAATGTGACCACTGGAGCAAAAGCATCAGATACTTTAACTTTG
Organism: Acinetobacter shaoyimingii; assembly: GCF_011578045.1. NCBI lineage: Bacteria > Pseudomonadati > Pseudomonadota > Gammaproteobacteria > Moraxellales > Moraxellaceae > Acinetobacter > Acinetobacter shaoyimingii. The sequence continues at coordinate 1,323,922 of NZ_CP049801.1, read as the reverse complement.
ACTTTTGGATCTCCATCTGAAGTTCCACTATTGTCCAAAGCATCCCCAGCTTTATCGTCTAACACATTTCTAATCATATGTCCGGCATCTACTAATTTTTGTTCTAGACCATTATTTAGTTCGAGTTTGTCAAAATACCCATAAACAACACCTGCACCCACATAAGGACGAAACTTATTTTTACCCGATTTGCCAAAATGATATTTCGCTGTTAGCGCTGGTGTCCAAGCTCTAACTTCTGCAATCTTTTTGTAGTTGCTCAAGTTAGCCACAGTGATATCTTTCTCAATAATGAGCCCATTCATCAGCGATGACAAAAGACCTGAACTATTCGCTTCAGAATATGAAGATGCGATAATTTGACCTTTACCTTTAATATCGACTGTTGGTGGAATTCCCCCAACAATTTCAAGTGAAACTTTATCATGCGGGAAATAACTCAACGTTAAGCCTAGAGTATCCACATCTTGTGCTTCTAAGCCTGCTTTGTCCGTCCATTGACTAATGCCAGAGACATCCGCGGCCATTCCACCCGTAAATAAACTATTCACATATGAATCAGGACTAGTATTGTAATCGCTTTCAATGACAGCAACACCAATACCTGCAAAGCCACTGCGGTAATCGTCCAGATTAGTCGCATGATCCACAATATCTGCATTTTTTATACGATCGACGCCATATGTCTCTCCCTCAACTACAGCCGTATTGATGTGCATCGGATTAGCTTTTCCTTGTGGCATGACATGTAACCAGCCTGCAGAAACAGCCCATCGTTTAAAATCAGTTGAACTCGCATGACTCACATGAGTGTTCAAAATAAAGGTTATAGGTATGATTATTCGTATATATTGATTCATTTTGACTCCTATTATTATTTTTATTCAATCTTTCTTTTATTTAATTATTTATTTAAAACATTTTACTACAAATGCTTTAATTAAATATTAGACACAAAAATAAAATAATCAATAAAAATGTTTATAAAAATAAGAAGTCAAAAATAAAATTCAATTAAAATATATTCATATTTATCCATTAATTTTAAATTCAAATAACATTTAAAATTTAATTAAATAATTAATATTTTTTTAAATCAAATAATCAATAAAATTAATTGATTAAAAATACTGTTTACATATAAAAAAATCATCTTTTTCTTTAATCAACTATTTTAACATTAGTGATTTAAAAACAATGATCATTGAGTCGTATTTGAGTGAACAAAGAAAGTCACTTCTCTAGTGCATATAGCTCAGGAAGATGGTTAGGATGATGGAAATTAAGCTTGCAACAACCACTTCCATTGCGAAATTTTGCTAAGCATCACTTGCACTTCATTTTAAATCAGTGCTTTAAACATTTCTCAAAAGAAGAAAGTTTATCAAGCATTCAATTTGGTTCAGCAAGGATTTAAGGAAGAGATTTATGGGAGAGATGTATATTAACCCGAATCCTGCTTAAGCCGATGACTCCATAATTTGAATCGTTGGCTTATTTCGATGGGTTAATTGATATGCACATAACGAAGCATAAATTCCGCTGAGAAATCCATAAGTACTACGTGCTTTACTCGTCACTAAATGATATTGCCCTTTCAATAAGCTGAATAATGTTTCTATCTTATTGCGTTGCCTTAGGTGATATTCATCTGATGCACTGAGTTGAACAGATTCCATGTTCCTCCGATGATAATTAATTAAATCAATACCTTGAACTTGCAGCCTGCGCTTTAATTCTTGGCTGATGTAACCTCGATCCCCGTAAAGTTTTCCTTTTAGGCCATCAACTAATTGCTCAACCATTTTTATGTCAGCAACATGTCCATTCGATAAAGCAGAACAGGTAATTTCACCAAATTGATTCATCGCAATATGTAATTTACAGCCATAGAACCAGCCCATTGAGCTTCTACCACGTGATGCAATTTGGACTAATGATTTATGACGTTGAATACGTTGATTTTTACAAACTGGCAGAGTTGTTGAATCAATCCATAAATATTGTGTTTCTTGACTTTCATCAGCGCCACATGCAAAGCGTGTAGAGCCAATTGGTGCATATTGATCAGATGAATCATCCTTTGATAGCAAGGCAAGTACTTAAATAAATAGCTTTTATCTTCTTTTAACCAAGTGAAAAAGGCTTTGAAATTAGTGAAATGAGAGGATTTATACCAAATAGCAATAAAGATAATTTCTGAAAGACTGAGTTGAGCAACTCGGATTCTTGAAAGTTGGCCATCTTGCTTGAGAAATTTCCAATAAGTTGCTTCAAATTGTAGAAAAAAGTCATCAATTAAGCAGAATAATTCGGTAATATTGAACATTAGGACTAGGGTTGTGAGTTTGGTGTGGTAACTCAACTGATGGCTCTAGTCCTTCTATTTTTCAAGTCAATTTCTTATCCGCGATTCGGGTTATATTAATAATTATTGTTTAAGTTTGGAAAATCACAAGTTTTTAATCAATATGATCAATAAATTAATTTCTAAAAACCATTGTTATAAATTTTTAGTAATCGTATATTCCAGCATTGACTTTATTATAAAAAATATAAGGATATGAGTGCAAAAAAAACTGTTTAACTTTAAAATATTGTGGTCATATGAAGGATGAATCAACCTTCATATGACCACTTTAATGTTATTTTTAACTTTCTATTTTATCTAAACTTCGATCTACAATACTAAGATTCCCACGAATAATATCAGACAACATGCGCCAATCAGAAATAAAACTATATAGTGGCTGTTTAAAACTTGCAGGTTTATTTTTTTCAAAAATAAAGTGACCAACCCATGCACAGGCATAGCCTGATACCAGTCCATAAGCAAAATATTTGGCTTTTCTTTGTCGAATCGCTTTGGCAAAGAAATAGATCCCCACGCTACTGCCTAAAGCATGTAAACGGCGGCTGGTGATATTGCGATGTTCAGTCAAATAAAAACGATAAAATTCTTGATAATTTTTGATGGGTAGCTGGAACGCTGCTTCCACGAATTGCTCTGACTTTGGTTCAACATGGGCATTCATATTGATCATCCTGATAGTTTTTTAATCACAATAAAGCAATCCTGATTAATTTAAAAGCATCTCTAATGTTGAAAAAATTTGTTTTCTCTATTTGTTTCCAAAATAGATCATTTGTCTTAAGCGATTTTAAATTGAATCAGTTACAATCGTGCAGATTCGTTTTGAACAGACGTATAAATGTTCATTTTTATCTGCATAACAGTAGATTTTATATAGAAAAATATGTTTTTTAGGATTTCACGATGATTGAAGTTGAATTAAAGTTTCAGATACCCGAAGCAAGACGTAATGCCATACTTAAAGCTGTCGATCCTAAAAAATCTGAAATTATTCAATTACAAGCGAAGTATTTTGATACACCAGACCGTTTGCTTTCACAACATGGTATTGCCCTTCGCCAACGTCTTGAAGGTACACGTTGGATTCAGACTTTAAAAGCAGCCAGTAAAAGTCATATTCAACGTTTTGAACATAATCTTGATTTGGGTGAATTAGAACATGCACCTGATTTGGATTTATCGGTTTACGATACTATTCCTGAAGCAAAAAGCATATTAAATCAAGCGCTCACTACTCAAACTGAGGGATTGCAATTGCAGTTTGAAACCTGCATTGAACGTACCTTACGCGTCATAAGCTTTGAAGATGCAGAAATTGAAGTGGCTGTTGATGTTGGCGTGGTACGAACAGAAACAAATCAACAAGATATCTATGAAGTTGAATTTGAACTCAAAAATGGTTCCGTTGAGGATCTGCTTGCGTTTAGTTTTGAGTGGGTAAAAAAATACCAGTTATGGTTAGATGTGCGCAGCAAAGCTGAATTTGGTAACTTACTTCACCAAGATCTCAAAGTTAGTCCTGCAACTTTAGAAAAAGAACTGAATTTAAGTAAAAAAGAAACCGCTGAAAAAAGCATTCGTCATTTAATTGCTCATTATATGCAACATCTATTGCCGAATATTGCTGCAATCTCATCAAACCTTGCAGAAAAAGAACATATTGATCAAGCGCATTTAGCGCTTAACCATTTGTATCTAACATTGTCCTTATTTAAAGATTGGACTTCTAAAGGTGTCGACAAATGGTCAAATCAGTTGTCTGCATTTAAGAGCCATTTTGAAAATTTAAAGCATTATGATCACATGCAACAAACTTTGGGTGCATTATTGCAAAATCCAAAAACAGCTGAAAGCTTGAGCAAGGACGTACTCTATGCACAAGAGAAACTGAATAATTTGGTCAAATCGACACAGAATGTTCAGCATTATTTAGAACTTTTGATGTTTAGTTTAGGTACATCAAAGAGAACTCAAAGCAACGATTTAAAATGGTATGCGCAAACAACCTTGCAAAACCAATATAAAATTTTGCAAGACACGTTGAATGCCGCTGATATTTCTAATTTTGAAAGCTTAGATGAGTTGGCACTTCGCCTAAATGAACTGAAATTTAGTTTTCCGATTTTGACTCATATTTTTGATGTGAAAAATTTACAAAAATATGGCAAGGCTTTGAATGATGCACAACAAGCAGCTGAGCAATATCAAATTTTGGCATCATCTTCTTCTTATTTACAACAAACGGAACTTGAGGCCAGTGATTGGTTTGCACTCGGTTGGTTAACGGCAAAGCAAGAGGTTTATGCAGAAAAACTGTTAGAGGCGACTGAACAATTTCTAGTAAGTCGTAAGTTCTTAAAATAATATATATCTTTAAAAAGAACTCATCATATCGATGAGTTCTTTTTAAACTTATTACTTATTTATGATCCAATTCTACTTCAGTGCTGGCTACAATAAGCTGATTAAAATCGATAATTTCATCAGCGAATTCTAGCGCATAATTTGCATGTGAAATCATAAAAATGGTTGGAACACGTTTTCGAATAAATGGCATCAGCTCAAGACTTGTTCGCTCGTCTAAAGCGGCTGTCGGTTCATCCATAATTAAAAGTTCTGGTCGTTTCAACATTGCACGAATAATACTGATTCTTTGCTTTTCTCCACCTGAAAAACTTTTATAAATATCCTGCAAATCATCATCTAACTGTATATTATTCTTATGTAAAATTTTCGTTAGATGAAAACGATCTAACCATTCATATAAATCTTGGTCACTATAATTATACTGGCTGTTATGGACTAAATTTTGTCTGAGCGTTCCTGAATAAACGATTGGATTTTGACTAACAAAGGCAATTTCTTTGAAAATTTGCGCTGAAAACTGCTCACTGATATCCACATCTTTGTACTTTAACTGACCTTTTTGGATCTGTTGTAATCCAATCAGATAATGGATAAAACTGGTCTTTCCAATACCTGTACGACCAATCGCAACATAGCATTTACCATGCTCTATTTTAAAGTTGAAATCATGAACTAAATATTGCCCTAACATAAAATTTGAATGTCGAAATTCATATAAAGATGTACTTTGATTAAGCTGTTTTTGACTCAATTCATCCTTTTGCAAATTAAAATAATCATAGTATTTTTGCGCAGCAATAAAATCTCCACGCAAACGAATAATGCTTTGCGACATCATCATTAATGGTAGTGTCAAACTCACAATATAAGTACTAATAAGGACAAAATCACCGGCCGTTATTTGTTGTTTTTGCTGAAAAAGATAAACTGAAAGCAACATAAAAAAGAGCAAAAAAAAGCCAATAAATATAAGTTGATAGAGCATAAAAACAACCGCTTTTTTATAGTTATGACCCGCTTTCCGTTTAAATGTATGAATACGGTTATCAAATTCCTTTAACTCGTAATTTAAAGATGCATTAACTTTTATATCATAAGCGCCGCTAATTTTTTCGATAATGAATTGATTCAAACTATTGCGCGACTCATACATTGCAGTAAAAATATCATGAGTCTTAAAGGTAATTAATAAAGACAATGCTAAAGTAATAATTGAAAATATGAGAAAATATAAAGAATAAATAACACCAATATTATGTGCCAACACCCAAACCATACCAATAATTTGAATCACAATCGGAATGATGACAAATAAGATAGTATAGGTGATTTGTGAAAACCCACTTGCTCCACGCCATAAATCTGCATTAAACACACCAGCTTCAATCTTTTTTTGTTCCTCATATTTTAAATTAAAATAATTTTCTAAGCCTTTATATACCAGCGCACTTTCGAAATTTCGAAAAAAAAGTGCGCTAAACATATTTTTAAATTGATCTATTGCCTGCGATATTAACCACCCCATCGCATAAGCAAAGGCTAAAAAATACAGGTTTGAAAAAGAAAATAGACTGACAGATTGAGAAGTTGAACTCGATTGAGATTCGTCAATTAATAATTTTAAAAGATAAGGAAGCAGAACACCTATTACAGTTGAAACCAGTAAAAATGAGCTGACAATTGCGATCATTTTTAAGGGATTTTGATCATATTGTTTAGAGATACGCCATATAGATAAATAGGTATTTAATTTCGATGCATGCATAAAATAAATCGCTATCTCATGTTGGCGCTTTATTAGAGTCGAAATTTAAATATTTATAGGTAAAAAGTTGTGGTAAAAGTGTATAAAATTTATCATGTTGCACAATAACTACGAAGATCAGGGCATGATTATTTTAGAAAATTGTCCCAGTTTTTCATTGCCATTATTACTACATGTTCTAATTGTTCCATTGTTGCACCATCACGTGCTTGTATAGTCATACCTTGTAGCATGGTGGTATAAAAATCTGTCATTGCTTGAATATCTGTCATTGATGGAATTTCCCCCTGTTTAACACCTTGTTGGATACGAGCAAAAATTTTCTGTTTTGTCGCTAAGCGTTTATTGAGCAATTCCGTTTGAATCTGCTGATTTGTAATTGAACAATTCATAGTTGAAACCACCAGCATGCACCCTGTGGGTTTATAGTCTTGAATTAATCGTTTTAAGTTTTCAAATAGATAAAGCTCCATGGCAATTTTTGCAGTTTTGGCTTGTTTAAAAATTTCATCTATCGGGCATGCTTCATTTGCTAAATAATAGTCCAAGCTTTTTTTAAACAATTCAACTTTATCGCCAAAAGTTCCATACAAACTTGGCGCTGTGATTCCCAAACTTTGAGTCAAATCACTGATTGATGTTGCCTCATAACCATACTGCCAAAATAACAACATCGCCTTTTCAAGTGCTTGATTTTCATCAAAACATTTTGGTCTGCCGCGACGACGTAAATGTATATTCGAACTAACTGCTTGATTTTCGGGCTTTGTATTATCCTGCATAACAATCCCATTAATTTTTATAACGATCACTAATAAATTAATTGACCCTGCTCAATAAATCAAATATTTTATTTTTATAACAATCACTATGAAATTAAAAACCAGGAGTTTCAGTCCATGAATACTCAAGCCAATTTGAACGAATCTCATCTTCAGCAAACCGCTCCAGATCAACATCAAGGCAATTGGTATGCCGTCATCACCCTATCCATTACAGCATTTGTTTTGGTCACCAGTGAGTTTCTCCCCATTGGTGTGTTAAATGCCATTGCTCAAGATCTGCAGGTTACAGTCGGTACAGCAGGTTTAGTAATTACACTGCCAGGTGTTATGGGGGCTTTTGCAGCGCCACTTATATCCGTTTGGGTCAAGGGTCTTGATCGAAGATATCTGTTGATTGGACTCACGGCTGTCATGGTAATCGCCAATTTCATTACTGCATATGCTGCTAGTTTTGCTTTGATTTTATTTAGTCGATTTATTTTAGGGATTGCCATTGGTGGCTTTTGGGCAACGGCCATTGCGCTAAGTGGTCGTGTTGCACCTGCACACTTACCTATTGCTAAAGCAACGGCAATTGTCATGGCAGGTGTGACCTTAGCCACAGTTTTAGGTGTACCCATTGGCACATGGCTGAGTGAACTTTATGGATGGAGAACTGCATTTTTAATGACTGCTGTGATTGGTGCTGTGATATTGGTGTTCGAATACTTATTTCTTCCTAAATTATATCCCACTTCAGCCATTCAGTATCGTGACTTACCTGCTCTTTTTGCTGACCCGAAAGCGAGGAAAGGCTTAGTAATTATTCTGCTGATTGGTTTGGCACATTTCTCGACCTATAGTTATTTAGCTCCATTTTTTAAGAATGTCTCTGGTTTTAATGGTGCAACCATTAGTACACTGTTATTGGTCTATGGTGCAGCAGGTTTCTTTGGAAATGCTTTTGCAGGTTATAGCAGCAATTTGAATGTCAGATATACCTTGGCTGCAGTTGGAGTGTGTTTAGCGGTGGTATTTATAGGATTTCCTATTTATGCGACCCATCTTACTGGTGCTTATTTTCTAACAGCAATCTGGGGTTTTGCATTCGGTGCATTTCCAACAACAGCGAATATTTGGATGTTTTTACACGCGCCTCAAGCCGTTGAAAAAGGTATGCCTTTATTCGTCGGTATTTTTCAAGTGATGATCGCACTTGGCGCACTGATTGGTGGTTTTATGGTGGATCATTTTAGTACCAGCATTTTACTGTATAGCGTCGTTACCCTCATTGCTTTTGCACTTTTAGCGGTGTTTACCCATAGTCGAGGTTTAAATAATCCTAAAATAATCGAACAGGCTTCAACCTGCCAGAATTGAAGATAATTTTTTCCATTGCCACATCAACGCATAAGCATGATGGATGTTTCAACCTTCATCATGTTTTTTATCTATGTTTTATCTTAGCTTTATCCCTGATCTAAACTTTATTTTTCTCTTTATTTTGTCTCTATTTAGCAATTTATTTTGCTTATAAATAAGTATGAGGAATAATCGTATTTCTATTCCTAGCCGTGCTCATTTCAATTTATACAGATCGAAGCTCTAAATTACGTATGCACTCAACGATTGAATAAATATAATAAAAAATAAATTATAAATGCCATAAACCCCACTTATCACTTAATACTTGTTAGTTTTTCTAATCAATGATAGAAAAACTACTCATGCATTTTTTTAGAAATACTTCAACAAAAAAGGGAGGTTCATCTCAACAGTCTTATTCAATAAAAGCAAAGGTTATGCTTTTAAAATCGCTATTTGTAATAACAAAAAACTTGATTAGCCAAGAACAATAAAATGGATTTTTACCATGAAATTATTAAACACGCTTTATGCTGCAATTGGTATTGGTGTTGCAGTGATTGGAACGACAGTAGGTATTGTCAATAAATCAATCACACCAACTCAAAATATCACCTCGGATTTAAACTACCTTAGCCCTCAATCCAACACACCCAATGCAACTACTTTAGATCCGAACCAAATCGGACATCCGAATATCACATTAAAAAACACCCGCCTTGGCACACGTGCGAATGTGAGTAAAGCACAATATCCTGTGACCACAAATGCAGATGCAAAATGGCAGCTTTATGATCGAGCTGAAGATTATCCTAAAATTAAAGCGCTTCCTACCCAATGGATTAATATGAAGGATGGCACTCGCATTGCGGTGTATGTCACCTTACCTGCAGATGAACAAGGCAATGCAGTCAATACACAATTCCCTGTTATTCTCATTCAAACCGCATATAACGGAGGGACAATTGGTCGTATTTCCTCGATTGTCGGTGGTGCAGACCCTGATATGGTCAAACGCGGTTATGCTACGGTCGTCGTCGATGTACGTGGTACTGGTAACTCTGCTGGCAAATGGGAAGCATTTGGCAACACTGAGCAACAAGACGCTTTTGAGATTATTGATTGGACGAGTAAGCAATCTTGGTCGAATGGCAAGATTGGCTTATATGGTGTCTCGTATTTAGGCATCACGACACTTCTTGGTGCTGCGACTCAACATCCTGCTGTAAAAGCTGCATTTCCCATTGTGCCGATTGGTGACAGTTATCGTGATATTTTATTTAATGGTGGTCAACTGAATACCAACTTTATTCCTGCTTGGTTAGGGATTATCACCGTTTTAGGGACATTGCCCATTGATGCTTATCTTGCAGACCCAGTCAAGGGGCAAGCTTTGGCTTATGAAAAATTAAAAAACACCACTGAGTTCCAAATCCCATTGGTTTTCGATGCACTTGGTGGAACTGATTTCGCCTTTGATTATGATTTTTGGGGCGAACGATCTCCTTTAGAATATGCCGACAAAATTAAAGTACCGACCTTTATCGTCGGTGGTACACGTGATCTGTTCCAGCGTAGTGAACCCTTATGGTTAGAGGCATTGAAAGATCAAACGACTGCCAAAATCTTCATTGGGCCTTGGAATCATATCCAAGCAGCACAACTTTTTCCGTCCTTGCCAAAAGACAATATTCCGAAATTAGAGAAAATAGCATTGCAGTGGTTTGACCAATATTTAAAAGGTATGGATGTGGGTGCTGACCGACTGCCGAATGTCACGCAGTGGGTTCATGGTTATGAAAATTATGTCACCACGACAGATTGGCCTCATGTGGAACTGACGCCTGATCGTTTCTTTCTAAATAATAAACACACTTTAGTACGAGATAAAACCACTGATAAATCTGGTGAAAGCTTTTTAATTCAAGCGCCTACTTTTGGTCTTTGTTCAAGTACTGTCGAACAAGTGACAATGGGAATCTCAAGCTTAGTCCCCTTTCCTTGCTTAGAAAATAGTAACTTGTCTAATATTCCTGCTGCGGTATTTAATACTGAACCCTTGACTGAAGATTATTATCTAAATGGTCCGATGCAAGCCGATTTGTGGGTTTCAACCAGTTCGAAAGATACAGGGATAGTCGTTCGGATATCTGATGTAGACCCGAAAACGGGCAATGCAAAAACACTCAGTACTGGTATTTTAACAGCATCTTTACGCAAAGTTGACGAATCCCGTTCACGTTATATTCAAGGTCAAATGATTCAACCATGGCAAACTTTTAAGAAGGAAGACGTTCAGCCATTGGAAAAAAACCAACCTGTATTAATGCAAATTGAAATTCCACCAACAGCAGTTCTGATTCCTAAGGGTCATAAAATTCAGGTTTCAGTTGTTGCCAGTGATATTTGGAAAGGTGTCGCACCTTTACCGACTTTAAAATCAACTTTATTGGGTTCAATTTCAATTTACTCAAATGCCAGTTATCCATCGAGTGTGGTCTTGCCTAAAGTACCGACACAATATGTGAAAAACTGATGATTTAATGTGTTTGGAATCAAAAAACCCCAAGTCAAAAACTTGGGGTTTTTTAAATGCTAAAGTGAATATAAAAATCTTATCGATACTTCCCATACACACGCCAAGTATTGTTATCTGCAAGTGGATCACTATAACTGTCATTGCGCTGTTTACGTGGCTTATCTCGTGCATCGACCAACTCAAAATGTGGTTCTACACTTAACACAATGCCATTTACATAAAACCGTGTACGCGTATATTCACTTTGACCATGCTGAAACACATAAGTGCGTAAGTCGACAAATTCACGATGTGCTACCAAAGCTGCCGTGTCATCACTATCTAACCAGTGCGACATGGCACGGACTTGATCAGGTTCAAACTGACCGCATTTATCAATTAAACTTGCAATCCCCCGAAACGTTTTCGACTCTTTAGCACGTGTTTTATTCACACGAATACGATCGACATGAAAATAGAACAATGGCAGATTCAAATGACTAGGCAGATGAATCGCATCTAAAACTTCATCTTCCATAAAAGGCTGAAATAAATCTTGCGCGCGCTCAATCAGCCCAGTCCACTGTGCATAATAAGCATCAACCTGTGCTTTTGTACCATAGTAAATCGGTAAGCCTTCAACATTGGCCAAGTCTGCAGGTGGCCAAATATTTTGGCGTAAAAGTGCAATATCACTTTTTAAACTTTGAACCGCAATCGCATCCTGCATCATCATTTCCAATTTGCTTAGGCTATTTTTAGATTAAGTCAAAGGTTTAGTTTATGCAAGCCTTTGCCTATAATACGCCATTAGTTTTTTAAGTTAGGAACAAGTTCATGGTTCAAAAGATTGAAGCGACAGATGTAACCGAAGAAGAAGCGTTGAATGCTGCATTCTTTGAACGTGCCGATGAATTTATTAAACAAGCCAATGAATTTTGCCGTGTGGAAAAAGGTTCAGATGTCAAACCTGCTGAAATGCGTGGACAAGTGAGTGCTGCAATGCTATTCGGTACTGCTCGTTTTAATACTTGGGTAGCGGCAAATGGCTTTAAAGACGGCAAAGAAATGCGTGATGCCAAAGATCAAGTGATGTCTTATATCATGCAACAATTTCAAATGATGCTTGAAGACAACTACGACGAATATTGTGAACAGTTTGAAAACTATCTTCGTTTCCGTCATAACGAAGAATTTCATGCCAATAAGCATGATCACAACCATTAATCCCAAATGGTTTTAATACCCATATAAGCCTTGAGCAATTCTAAAAAAGCCCGCAATGGGCTTTTTTATACAACACAATCACGCATTATTTTTAAACAAAAAACTTAGACAAAATACAATGTTCAACAAAAGACATTTCAGTTATTTTAAATCTATAGATTAAAATAAGTTTAGGGATGATCATGCAACAACTCGATTTTGCCATTATTGATGCACATATTCACCAATGGGATCCTTATCATACGCCTCATCCAGCAGCACTTGCCGTCAAACTATTCGGCAAAAGTCCATACTTACTCGATAAAGTTATTCGTTTGGCGCAACCTAAAGATCTGCTTGAAAGCATAGGTTTAACCTCTCATATTAGTTCGGCTTATCTTCCACAAAATTACAGAAAAGATGTAGGCCACTACGCAATCAGTCAAGTTGTGCACGTTGAAGCCAGTTGGCACGACCATAAAGGTAAAGGCGTGGTGGGTGAAACTGAATTTATTGAATCACTACCATTCAATGACGGTACAGTAAAACTAGGAGGTATAGTCGCTACAGCCGACCCACGTGATCGAAACTTTAAGAAAATACTCAAACTACACCATCAAGCATCACCCCATTTTAAAGGCATCCGTCGTATGGCGGCATATCATGAAGATAAAGGGATACATCGTTGGACCGACCAAGCTGAATTGTATCGAGATAAAAAATTCCTGAAAGGCTTTGAAGTTTTAGCACAGTACAATTTGAGTTTTGATGCGTGGGTTTATTCAACACAGTTGTCAGATGTGATTACACTTGCGAAACAGTTTCCTGAAACCTCCATCGTGTTGGATCATTTAGGTACTCCTGCTGGCTTATTTGGCCCTGTTGGTAAGCAAACGGGGCTAACCCAAGTGGCGCGTGACAATATTTTTTATCGTTGGAAGGAGGATATTGCTGAACTGGCTCTCCTCCCCAATGTCTATACCAAAATGTCAGGTTTACTCATGCCAGTACTGGGTCATCAATTCCACAAGCAAAAACGACTTGCCAGTAAAGCTGAGATTTTTGATTTGGTTCATCCAATGATCACCCACGCGCTGGAAAGCTTTGGGACATATAGAGTGATGTTTGCTTCAAACTTTCCAATGGACAGTGTCAACGCAAATTTGGTCACTATTATTGATGCTTTTAGCGATGTTGTCGCGGCTTATGACCCAGATGCTTTAAAACAAGTTTTCCATCATAACGCCAAGCAGTTTTATCGTCTAAAAGGATAAATCAAAAAAAGACCTGATATCAATCAGGACTTTTTTTATGAAAACTAGGGTTGCGTTTTCGGTTGTTGAATTTGAAGCGGTTGAGTTTGACTTGGTTTCACTTGACGCTTTTGAGTTTGAGCTGGTTGAGCTTGATTCGGAATCGGCGCCAATTGACTTGCAGGAATAGGCTTTGGCACTTCTTTGGTTGGTTGACCATATTGATCTGCCATGACTTCAATCAAACGATCCAAATGAATGTACTTCTTAATCGCGGCATCAACATCTGATTTTGTCAATTTGGCAAATTCTTGATCCCGTTTTTTACGTGCATTCATGTCTTTATTACGGTAAAGCTGTGGATTGAGCATACGATGAATACTGCGTTCATCTTCTAAAACAGTCACTCGATTTTTCATGATATCCGCTTTGGCTGCTTCAACTTCTTGCTCTGTTACACCTTTTTCAATCAGCGCTTTTAAAACTTTATGAACTGAGTTAGAGACTTGAGCAGACTTACCAGCCGTGTAGTTTGCACTAATGCCAAGTGCTCCAGATTCTTCATCTTCATCTAGACTGAGTGAGCTGTTAAAGCCATAAACCAATGCATTTTTCTCACGCAGTTCTTGAGCCAAACGCGAAGACAATTGCGAATTACCCAAAATACGCTCAAAAACAATCATTGCTGGTGCATCTGCATGGAAAGCACCTAAAGGAAAGCCCATGACACTTAAATAACTACCAAACTCACGTGGCTCTGAAAGCACATGCAATTTTTGAGCTTTATATTCAACATAAGGCGTTGTTAAACGCTGATAAGGTTGCTTTTTATTCCAATTTTCAAATTCTGCTTTTAAAGTTTTCTTCATTTTCTTGGCATCAAAATCACCTGTTACAGCAATGCTGGCATGATCCATCGCAAAGAATTGTTGATATAAGGCTTTGACTTGATCATTGGTCGCCAATTTTAATTGTTGCTTGGCAAAATCAGGCTCAAAATGGTAACGCAAATCGCCTGGTTTATAGATTTCCGTCAATCGCGACAAGGCCATCGCTGAAACTGTTCCAGGTTCAGTATATGGTCGATCTAAACTTGAAAGTGATTGCGATTTTATGAGGTCAAACTGTGATTGTTCAAATTTTGGATTTTTCATCACAGACAAAATAAAATTAAAAAACTCATCGAATTTTTCAGTTTTGGCAACAATCTCAATGCTCATGCCGTTATCGCTTGATGACGCCGATGCTCCGCCGCTCGCTTCAATCGATTTATCAGCAATATCTTGCAGACTATATTGCTCAGATGCACGTAATAATAAGTATGAAGTTAAACCGATGATGTCAGCTTTATTAAACATACTTTGCTCTGTACCAAAGTCGACATCGATCGATACATAAGTTTTCCCATCACGTGTTTTGGTTGGAAATAGCGCATACTTCATCCCATTTTTAAGTTTGCCACGTTGAATTTTTTTCTCTGTTGCATCTAAACGTGCTTTTGAGGTTTTCAAATATTGACTGACTTCAGCTCTATAGACTTGAGCATCTTTAAGTGGTTCTGCTTGTTCAGCTTTTTGATCAAGAGTTTGTGATGGAACTGCTGCTTCCTCTTTAAGCGTTTGTGCTTTTTTCTGATCTTCAGGTGTAGGTTGTATATCTGCTGAAATTCGATGCGTTGACGTTAAAAATGAAGTCAAAATTTGATTAATTTCATCGACGCTTAAATCTTGTAATTGCTTTTGCTCTTTAAAGAATTTTGACCAATCGCCCTGTTGTGAAACCATATATTCACTAATCATATCAGCAACTGCAGATGAGTTAGTGATCATGGTTTCTTGCGCATTTTTAACCATGTTTTTTATACGATTGACTTCGGTTGCATTAAATTTTTGCGGTTTTTCCACACTTTGAATCAGCTGTTTTTTGACATTTTCAGCATGATGATTGGGTGCATAAATAGCGCCTAACAACACCAAATTAAAGTGTTGATCTAACCATGTGGTCGCAAAAACATTGGTACTGATACCTGACTCGACCATATCTTTGTATAAATGTCCGCTTGGTTGCATGGTGTACAAATATGGCGTAAATGACAGTGCTGCCTGAATATTTTCGTTTTTACTGTTTAAATAAACATTATACTTGGCTAAGTCGCTGCCCTTTTTCACGGCAAATTCTTTAATCTTCATATTATTGATATTAAAGGGCGGAACTTTAGCCGATTCAGGAACTGTACGCTGAGGGATTGGACTGAAATTTTTATCGATGGTTTTGAGTACATCTGCTTTATTAAATTTACCTGCAATGACAATCACTGCATTGTTTGGTGCATACCATGTCCGATAGAATTTATTCAATTCATCCATTTTAATGGATTGTAATTCGTTTAAATCGCCAATCGCCAAGCGTCCTAATGACTCATTACCATATGCTGCTTTCCACATTTGATCCATGAGTACAGCTGAAGGCTGATCCATACGTACTTCACGTTCACGCATCACGATGTTGATTTCAGACGGTACAAATTTTTCCTGTAATACCAACTTGTCCATGCGTTCTGATTCAAGATAAAGCACTTCATCTATGACTGTTTTTTCAGGACGTACGACATTGATATATTTTGTTGAATAATAATCTGTGCTGGCATTGGTCATTAAAGTAAATTGATCTAATCGACGCTGAAATTCTTCACCTTTGACATTTTGCGTGCCTTTAAATGCTAAATGTTCGAGCAAATGTGCTAGACCACCCTTACCTTTGGGATCATTTAAAGAACCAGTTAAATACACTGTATTTATAATGACTTTATTTTCTTTGTCATTTGGTGCTAAAACGACACGTAACCCATTGTCGAGTTTATATTCTTCAATATTTTGTTCAGCTTTAACCAAACCAGAACCAGCCAAAGCATCGGCACTTACACTGATGATGAATAATGAAAGTGTAAGCGTTTTAAATCGGGTTAACATAGATATTCCAAAGGTAGTATGTCTAAGATTTTATTTGCAAGAGTTTAGAAAAATTTTACAAAATGCACTGTTGTAATTTGATATATAAGCCGTTTATTTTATCGATTAAACTTAAATTTATCCCATTTAATCTCAAAACACTTAAAGTATTATCAAAAATAAACATAATTTTTAAATTTCAATCATTTAGTCTATCAGTCGATATAAATTTCGGCCGTCATATAGAGCTTTGCATAACCTGAAATACTCACTCTATCATTGCCCTTAATTTCGCAATATAACTCACCACCACGTTCAGAGCTTTGATATGCCAATAAGCTATTTTTATTCAATTTTTCAGCCCATAGTGGTGCAAGTCCTGTATGCATGGAACCTGTAACAGGGTCTTCATCAATACCTTTATGTGGTGCAAAATAACGGGCAACATAATCATATTGATTAGATTTCGCTGTTACCGCAATATCAAAAGCATCGGATGCCGTTATTGAGGTGCTGACTTCATAAGCCTCAGCAATGGCATTAATTAAAGCAAAATTTGGCTTGGCTTCAATGACATCTTGCTCATGCTCACAGACTAAAATATAAGCTTGCTCATTCAAATATACTTCTTTAATCGGACGATCAATCACTTCATTGAGTAATTCAGGATAATGCTCTTGTAAATGCGCACGGCGAATAGGAAAATCCATCTGAATTTTGCCATCTGTTGCTTGAACAATGGTAAAAAAGCCTAAATTTTTAACATGAAACTGAATTTGCTTGGCCTGAGTATAATCTTGAAAAATGACAAAACTGCTGGCCAAAGTTGCATGACCACAGAAATCCACTTCTACTTTTGGCGTAAACCAACGAATTTCATAATGACTTTCATCAATGATTTTAACAAATGCCGTTTCTGCCAAATTATTTTCAGCCGCAATATTTTGCATCAATGTATCGTCTAACCATTCATCACGAACAATCACCGCCGCTGGATTTCCTTTAAATAATTCCAAGGTAAAGGCATCGACTTGATACATTTTCATTGCTTTCTCCCTTTTGCCGTTCATGACATATGGTCAA
Organism: Acinetobacter shaoyimingii; assembly: GCF_011578045.1. Classification (NCBI taxonomy): domain Bacteria; kingdom Pseudomonadati; phylum Pseudomonadota; class Gammaproteobacteria; order Moraxellales; family Moraxellaceae; genus Acinetobacter; species Acinetobacter shaoyimingii. The sequence goes on along the minus strand of NZ_CP049801.1, from coordinate 1,306,279 downwards.
AATCATATGCATAAACCACTTTTTTGTTTAGCGTTGATACGTTCAGTTTAATGGTGATATCCCGCAAATCTAGCTAGGATCTTTTCTTTGCCATAAATCATTAAATATTTGCAGCGATCATGTTCACTATAAATCACCACATCATTATTTTACACACTCTTGGCATAGAAAAGCCCTCAAATGAGGGCTTTATGGTTTTGAGAACCAGAGATGAAACCTATTTTTTACTCTTCTTGAGTTTTTTCTCAAGCTGTTTCAGTTTACTTTTATGCTTAGAGATTTTCTTTAAGCGTGCTTTGATCTTTTGCTTTAAAGATTTCGCAGCAGTAGCCATTTTTACTCCTTGATCACTCACTTATTTACCACAATATTTTCAACAATCCATATCTTAAAATTCAATGGTATAAATAAATCTTAAACCTTATCAAAGACATTATCTTATGATTTTAACGCTATCAAGATAGTCGTCAATCTTCCCTTAAATGTCTCATTTGTTATATTTACCGCATCATCACCCAACTGATTTTTAATCAATGGCTTTATAGATCATGCGTTAAATATGCACTGGGTTAACGTTGTTGGTTTTGTTTAGATTGTTGTTTCTGACCTTGTTGATCATTCTGTTGCTTTTGTTGATCAGACTGTTGTTGCTGTTGACGTTGCTGATCGTTTTGTTGATTTTGTTGGTTTTGCTGATTTTCATTTTGCTGGTTGTGTTGTTGTTGATTAGACATTTCATATCTCCACTGAATTTTGAAAATTGTTTCTGATATGCCGTACTATCGACCGACGACTCTTTCAGCATACGTGAACTAAAATATTTACCAAGCATACACCTGTATCAAATTACTGCAATGTAACTTTTTTAAAAATAAATGCTTATAAATCAATAAAAAATATTTTCCAATATTACCTAAATCACTTAATTCGAGTTCATGATCACTTAAAATTACTCAACTTTATCTAAAACGTACTAAACTCTTTTGCGCATAAGATTATTCACAAATCATGCTTTTAAATAATCAAAAAACATATTGGATGAACACTTCCAATTGACTTAAACACAATTTTTATAAGTACATAGATATGAAATTTTTTGCCACCACTTTATCTGGATTATTCTTCTTTTTCCCTGCTTTTCTTTTTGCTTATTATTTGGCTTATGCGTATGGCATGACAGAAGTTTTTGATCATTGGCCGATGGAATTAGGCGTGAATTATCCTGAGATTGTGTTTTTAGGATTCTTAGAATTTATTTCAGTCTTTTTAGATAAATTAATTATATTACTTAAAGTTTCCACATTTACGGTTATGTATTTTTTTGCATTATTTTTTGCTTTACTGATTGGTATTCATCCTAGTGCGCGAAAAAAATTTTGGAATAAGGTCGATTTCACTCATTTTAAATTGAACAAATATATTAAAAAAAATAAACCGAATTTGCTTAAAAGTATGAATAGTGTTCCAGCAGCAATTTATTTTTTATATTTCTTCTTCATGTTGTCTACCATCCCGATTATTGCCAAATACCAACAAGGTGACTCAGAATCCAGAGCTATACGTGAACAAGTACTCCATCAACAAGATTGCCAATACGATGAAGCATTCATCGTACACAATGATCAAAATATTCGTGTGAAAAAAATCTTATGCGGAAATAGTAAATGTTTAGTTCTTGATTTAGATAATAAACTGGCACGTGTCATTAGCCCAGAACAATATATTAGCCTAATTCACAGTTATGATCTAAAAAAATAAACCTGAATAAATCCGCATAATTCATCTTTAAATTCATATAAAAAGCCTGCAAAAATGCAGGCTTTTTATCTATAGCTACCAAATCAAGACTAATGATCCATATTTTGAATAATGGCATCGCCAAATTCAGAACAACGCAACAAGGTTGCATCTGGCATCAGACGTTCAAAGTCATAGGTGACTGTTTTGGCTTTAATCGCTCCTGAAATTCCTTTGATGATCAGATCGGCAGCTTCAGTCCATCCCATATCACGGAGCATCATTTCAGCAGATAAAATGATTGAACCTGGATTGACTTTATCCTGACCTGCGTATTTCGGCGCAGTGCCATGCGTTGCTTCATATACTGCAACAGCACCACCAATATTCGCCCCTGGCGCGATTCCGATTCCGCCTACTTCTGCGGCTAAGGCATCGGAAATATAATCGCCATTGAGGTTCAATGTCGCAATGACCGAGTAATCCGATGGTCGCATAAGAATTTGCTGTAAAAAGGCATCTGCAATCACGTCTTTGATTACGATATCTTTGCCTGTTTTGGGATTTTTGATTTTGACCCAAGGTCCACCATCAATCAGCTCACCACCAAAACGCTCCATGGCAAGCTCATAGCCCCATTCTTTAAAAGCGCCTTCTGTGTATTTCATGATATTGCCTTTATGCACAAGCGTGACCGAAGGCTTATCATTGTCTATGGCAAATTGAATGGCTTTTCGAACGAGACGTTGTGTACCTTCTTTTGATACGGGTTTTATACCTATGCCACAGTGATCTTCAAAGCGGATTTTGGTCACACCCATTTCTTCAATTAAGAATTTGATGACTTTTTTTGCTTCAGGCGAATCGGCCTTCCACTCAATCCCTGCGTAAATATCTTCGGAGTTTTCACGGAAAATCACCATATCAGTGAGTTCTGGATGCTGTACTGGCGATGGTACACCTTCAAACCAACGCACGGGACGGACGCATACATACAAATCTAATTCTTGGCGAAGAGCAACGTTAAGTGAGCGAATACCACCGCCTACAGGCGTGGTGAGTGGTCCTTTAATTGAAACCACATATTCACGTAGCGCTTCGAAAGTTTCTTCTGGCATATAGGAGCCATAAATTTTATTGGCTTTTTCACCGCAGTAAACCTCCATCCATTCTATGGAACGTTTGCCACCATAAGCCTTAAGAACAGCTGCATCGACAACTTTTTTCATGGTTGGTGTAATATCGACACCAATACCATCTCCTTCAATAAAAGGAATAATTGGGTTATTGGGAACATTCAAAGTTAAATCTGATTTAACGGTAATTTTGCTACCATCCATTGGTGCTATAATCTTCTGATAACCCATTCGATTGGCGCTCCTTTTTATGATTCTTTCTTAAAAATATTTGCCAATTAGCAATACTTTCGACTGTTCTTATCGCATAATAGTCTAATTGAATTCATCCATATTTTGAGATTTATATGGGAAATAACTGCATTTCACCATTGAATAAAACTCAACCAATTCTATATTTATCTAGATTAAAGAAGCATTTTTTATGAAAATCGTCATTTTAAACAAGCCCTATGACGTGCTCTCCCAGTTTCGTAAAGACGAAGCGCATCTGACTATGTCAGATTTTGTTGATGACCCAACGCTACGTTTGGCAGGTCGTTTAGATATGGACTCGGAAGGTCTAATCTTTTTGACTGACCACGGTGGTTTAAATCAATATATCACTAACCCTGCAAATAAAAAGTTTAAAACTTATGTTGTGCAAGTTGAAGGTGATGTGACCGAAGAAGCACTTGAGCAACTTCGTAAAGGTGTAGAACTTAAAGACGGTCTTACTTTGCCTGCCAAAGCCATTAAAGTTGAACAACCTGAATGGTTATGGGATCGTGATCCTCCTGTTCGTTTCCGTGCTTCTGTACCGACCTCTTGGATTGAAATTTCGATTTGTGAAGGTCGTAACCGCCAAGTTCGTCGTATGACCGCGGCTGTTGGTTTTCCGACATTACGTTTGATTCGCACTAAAATTGGTGCAATCGATTTGGTGCAATTGGGTTTACAACCGGGTGAAACCAAAGAGATTGAGCCACTATTGTATCCTGATTTCCAAAATGTTCCTGCTGAAGAACCGTATCGTTCTCGTTCTTATGTGAAAAAGCCAGGCGGTACTGGGGGTAAACCAATCCATAAAAAAGTCAATAAAGATGGTACTCCAAAGAAAAAACCATCTGGTACAAAGCGTATTTGGCAAATGGATGAAAGTGAAAAACCGCGTCGTAAGACCAATGGTACAACTCGTCCGAATACCAAGACTCCTCGTGGTCGTCGTGCACGTTAATCGTTTTGAAAAATTTTGAAAAATAAGGAAGGATGCTTAAGCATCCTTTTTTATTACATTTTTACTCTAGTTTTGCGTTTTTAAAGCTTTAAAATTGAAGCTGTAATGATTGATCGGATATTTACCACCATGAAACTACAGTTTGTTTCTGTTTTAGCACTGACGATGTCTAGTTTTGCTTTTGCTCAAAATCCTTTGAGCGTGCATGTTTTAAATACTGAAACAGGTTTACCTTCTGCAAATGTAGACGTGGTTTTAGAAGCGCAACAAGGCGATAAATGGGTCAAATTGAACGAAGACAAAACCAATGCAGACGGTCGTATTAGTGAGCTTTATCCGAAAGAGACTGAGTTAAGAAAAGGCGTGTATCGAGTCACCTTTAAAACAGGCGATTGGTTTAAAGCTCAAAATAAGCGCTCGTTTTTTCCAGAAGTCCCTGTTGTTTTTGTGATTGATGGAAGTCTTGAACACTACCATATTCCCCTACTTTTAAGTTCATATGGTTATTCAACTTATCGAGGGAGCTAAAATTTTTGTTTTAGATTCACAATATTCTAATTACTTTCAAAGCTCACAATAGTGAGCTTTTTTATAAAATTTAAGCAAACAATCCAATATATTTATTAATTATAATAACTTAGATATTCTATTTTCTAAATATAAGGATAATTCATGCAGATTGCTAAACAGTTTTTCATAGCTACAGTACTTGTCTCAATATCAACTTTTTTTTACTATTACTTTTATGCATGGAATGAGAATAAACTCTCTACTTATTGTCAAAAATATGTTAGTTTTGAAATTTTATCTTTATCTGAATTTTTAGCGCTTCTGACAGCATGGATTAGCCTGTATTTTGTACTTAAATCTTTAACATCTTGGAAAGAATCCTATATGTTTGAAAGAGCAATTATTGGGATTCAAAAAATTAATGAGCTTAACTTATTGGCCGATAAATATTATGTTTTCGTAAATCAACTATCTAATCAACTGCAAAGATATAAAGAAAATGAGCTACAAGGGTCATTTTATTTTGAAGAACAAGAGTTTGAGAAAAATATCAACGAACTTGAAATTTCCAATCATCAAGTTGAACTTAGACATTGGTTAGAAAGAGATAAAAATATTCAATACTATAATGAATTTCAAAACTTATTAGATCAATTCTCAACCATGCTTTCTAACGTTGAGAGTAACATAAATAATGCTCATTTGAGTGAACCTAATTATGGTAAACAATACGCAGACGAATCAGATATTAATCGAAGAAAGAAATCTATAGTACAAATCAAAGCAGCGGTAGAGCAATTTAACATTGACAAAAAAGCCTTTCAAAAAAGCTTCAACAAACTACATAAAAAAATTAATTAATAGTAAAAACCCATACCTAAGTATGGGTTTTACATGATTTTTTAATGCTCAGCAAATTAAACTTTAAGCCATTTTTCAACTTTAACTTGATCTTCAACTTTCAAATCAACTTCAGCCAAATCAGCACCAGAAGCATTCACTTCAAACTGCATCAATTCATCACGGCGGAAAGCAAGTACTGTGAAACTATCCTGCAACTTGGCATACTTTTCAACAAGTTTTGAAGTCGCTTTTAAACCATCGATTGCAATAATGACATCATGCGCAGAAAGCCCCGCTTGAGCACCTGCGCCATCACGACGAGCGCTTTGTACCAATACACCTTCAGGTTTATCTGTAACCTTTAAACCAAATGGCAAAGATTTGTCATTTTTCAAAACATAACCAAGACCAAACTCTGGCAATAATTGATCGAGTGGCAACTCATCTGTGGTATTGATCAAATGATTAATCTGTTCAAGCCAACTATCACCCGTCAATTCCTCACATAATTCAAAAATCGTGCGTTCATTGACCTGAATACCATTTTGCGCATTTTCATACAATTTACGCATCAAGGCATCCAGACTAGACCCACGTAGACGAAGACCTAAGTCCAAGCACAATGCCACTAAACAACCCTTGTTATAGTAACTTGTACCTGCATTATTTGAGTTTTCATCTTGGCGGTAGAATTTCACCCAAGCATCAAAACTAGACTCTGCAACCGTTTGAATCGCACGTCCAGGGTTTTGCAAATAACGGTCAATCTGTGCTTTGAGTAATTTTAAATAGCTGTATTGATTGATCACACCACTACGGAGCAAAATCAAATCATCGTAGTACGATGTAAATCCTTCAAAAATCCACAATAAAGAGGTATAGCCTTCTTTATTCAAATCATAATTGACGAAGTTTTCTGGACGAATGAATTTCACCAGCCATGAATGGAAATATTCGTGGCTACATAAACCTAAGAAACGTTGATAATCCGCTGAAGGCTCTTCAGGTTCATTGGCTTTAGGCAAGTCATCACGTGGCGTAATTAAACTTGTGCTGTTTGGATGTTCCAAACCACCATAGCTATTCCCTGTCGCCATGGTCATAAAGGTATAGTTTTCAAATGGCGCTGTGCCAAACATTGAAATTTCGGTCGCACAGATTTTTTCAATATCTTGCTTCATGCGCTGTTCGTTCATCGCATGTTTGCCTGACACCACAAATTCATGCGGAATGCCATTCGCTTCAAAGCTAAAACGTGTTTGTTCGGCAAGCTCAAATGGCGCATCAATCAATTCAGCATAGTTTTTTGCTTTTAAGGTATAACGCCCTTTCACCAAGCTTTTTGCAGTCATTCCAGTCGCCAATTGAAAATGTTTCAACTCATCTGGAAGGAACAATTCAACTTCAATCGGGCTTTCTTCATGACCTTCTAGACCTAAACAAGCACAGGCTGGATTGACATATAAACGGGTTTGATCGACGTAAGCACCTCGAACTGATAAATCATAAGCATATACATCATATTCGACGGTCATCAGTTCAAAGTCAGTATTGAATAGCTGCCATTTATTTTTTTCATTTTTGCGAATTTGTAACAAACGGCCATCTTCATCATATGCACGGACATTTTCAATATGTTTGGAAAATTCACGAATAAGATAGCTACCCGGTATCCACGTCGGTAATGAAAGAACTTGGGTCGGTTGTGCGACAAAGCGGACTGTGACGTGTATAAGGTGCTGACGGTAATCGTCAAATTCAATCTGATAATGCAACATAATATGTGGTAAAAATACTAACGAGATGATTTGTACTTAGATTAGCACTTTTTTATAAATTGATGCGCTGTTAGTATCAATTCTCAGCAAATCTCACTAGCGAGATGAAAAAAAAAAGCATAGCATGCGGTATATTTTGTAGGTTGTGCCATCGGATCGGCTTGTTAAGGAACCCTCGTTGAAAATCTTCACGTTAGTTATACTCTGTCTCAGCATTTTTTGTTCCACACTTGTGAATGCTGCTCTGCTCAATATCGATCCGATGACTGTAGAAGCTGAAGCTTTTACCATTTTAGATCCACAGTCTGGTCAAGTCATTGCTGAAAGCAATAGCCACGTTCAACGTGCTCCTGCATCGTTAACAAAAATGATGGTGGCGTATATCACATTGAAAGAAATTCAAGCTGGGCATTTAAACAAAAATGAAATTTTAACAGCGACTCCAGTGGTGAATATGGTGCAATGGGATGAGTCTCAAATGTACCTAAAACCGGGTGAA